>CBDCAW010000088.1:0-8998 GCA_965214025.1 Granulosicoccaceae bacterium | reverse complement strand
ATCGACTACGACGAGGACTGCGGCTTCTGTCTGAAGATGTGCCTGATACTGCGGGAGTTCCTGCTGCCCGACACGGTGAAGATACTGAGGGCACAGGAATACCCGGCCATCTTCGAAGTCATGGACCGGGAGAACTCGTGGGTCGTCACCGATGCCGACGGCAATCGCTACGTTCACTGGTACGCCATGCAGTTCCTGTTCAGCAGGCGCTGGCCCTTCAAACCGCTGGGGTGGCTGATGAAGCTGCCGCCGTTGATGGCCATCGGCAACCGGACGTACCGGGCGGTTGCCGAGAATCGCGGCACGATGGGTCGTATCACCGAGCGGTGGTTTCCCTACCGGCCCCTGCGCCTGAAACGTTCGGTGATCGGTGGTGGCCTGGCCCTGTTCTTCTTCTTCGTGGTTACCCTGTTCAACGTTGCGGGCCTGCCCGGCATGTCGAGCCTGCATACCACCTTCCCTTTCGTCGACCCCGCTGCGCGGTTGACGCGCAACGACCAACGCTGGGACATGTTCGCCCCCTTCCCGCTTACCCTCTCGCTGTACCCGCGGATACCCGGAACGCTGCGCAGCGGCACCGAGGTCGATGTCTACACACTGACCTCCAGCCTCGACGACTGGCAGGCCCCCGAAGACATGTACTCGCTGTACGAGAGTTACCGCTGGCGCAAGTACCTCGGGCGCGTGTACGGCCACTCGAACAACACGGTACGCCGCGCCTTCGGTGACTATCTGTGCCGTACCTGGAATACACCGGATCGCCCGCGCGATCAACAGCTCGGTACGCTCCAGATCTACTTCGAGCAGCTCTACACGAACACCGAAGGCACGCCGCAGAAGGCAGAGACGAAGATGGTGTGGCGGCACTGGTGCTATCCGGAATTCGCACCGAAGGAGTCCTGAACCCATGCAAGGCTATGCACGCGTTGCCGCGGCCGTACCGCATGTCGCGGTCGCAGACATAGCGCACAACCTGGAGCGTATCCGTTCGCTGTGGCAGCAGGCCGACACGGCGGGTGTCAATGTGGTGGTCTTTCCGGAGCTGTGCGTGTCTGGCTACAGCATTCGCGACCTGTGCCTGAATACCACGCTCCTGGATGCCTGCGAAGCCTCGCTGACGACCCTCGTCGAGGCCAGCCGCTCATTCGGCACGATGGCGATCGTCGGGCTACCGGTGCGGGTGCCCTCGGGCGGCCTGTTCAACTGTGCCGCCGCCATTCAGGATGGCAGGCTGCTGGGCATGGTACCCAAGGCGTACCTGCCCAACTACCGCGAATTCGAGGAGGCGCGCTGGTTTCGTCCGGGTTTCGAGGTCGCCGCCGGCACGAACCTGACGGTAGGTGGGCATACCGCGCCGTTCGGCCTTGACCTGTTGTTCTCGAGCTCGCTGCGCGGCCTCACCGTGGGCATCGAGGTCTGCGAGGACAACTGGGTCCAGCAGCCGCCCAATGCGTGGCAGGTGTCAGCCGGTGCCACACTGATCTGCAACCTGTCGGCCTCCAACTTCACCGTCGGCAAGGCGGAACTGCGACGCTTGCTGGCACAGTCGACGTCCGATCGCGGCAAGTGTGCCTACGTGTACGTGGCCGCCGGGCCCGGCGAATCGTCTACCGACGTCACCTTCGACGCCGACGCCTTCGTCTGCGAGAACGGCAACCTGCTGGCCGAGTCGAGACGTTTTCTGCGTGAAGACCAGCTGATCGTGCAGGACATCGACCTGGATGCACTGGCCTTCGAACGCCGCTCGACCACCACCTTCGGCGATTGCGCCCGGCAACTGGCGCGAGGCTTCCGGGACATCGCGTTCACCGCCACCGAGCCCGCCGATCTGGTGCGCGACATCTCCGCCACGCCGTTCCTGCCACGCGACCCGCAGACCCTGGCCACGCGCTGCTGGGAGATGTTCGAGATACAGACCAACGCCCTGGCCACACGCATGGCGGCAGTCGGTGCACCGAAGCTTGTGCTGGGAGTTTCCGGCGGGCTCGATTCCACGCACGCGGCACTGGTCGCAGCCGTCGCGCTGGACCTGGCCGGCCAGCCGCGCTCGGACCTGGTATGCCTCGGCATGCCCGGTTTCGGCACCACCGACGGCACGCACGCGAACGCTGAAGACCTGGCACGTGAGCTGGGGGCCACTTACAGGCTTATCGGTGTGTCGGAGGCCAGCCGCACGGTGCTCGGCGCGATCGAGCACCCGGCTGCAGAAGGGGTGGACACGGTCGATGAACTGCTGTCACGCTTGCGTGACGAGAAAGACCTGGGCGATGTCACGCTGGAGAATGTTCAGGCGCGCCTGCGTACGCTCATGCTGATGAGCGTGGCCAACCAGTGCGGTGGCCTGGTCGTCGGCACCGGCGACCTGTCGGAAAAGGCGCTGGGCTGGTCCACCTATGCCGGTGATCACATCGCGATGTACGATGTGAATACCGGAGTACCGAAGACTCTCATACAGTTCGTTATCCGCTGGGTAGCCAACGAACGGGTCAGCACCTGGAGCGACAGCGACACCTTACGCAATACCCTGTTCGCGATTCTCGATACACCGATTTCCCCTGAATTGTTACCGGCGGACTCCGATGGACGTATCGCGCAGCTTACCGAAGACACGATAGGCCCCTACGAACTGCACGACTTCTTCCTCTATCACTTCGTGCGCCACGGTGCCACGCCCGGAAGGCTGCTCGACACGGCGCGGGTCGCGTTCGCCGGGCGCCACGACGACGGCACGCTGAAGCGCTGGCTACGGGTGTTCTTCAAGCGCTTCTTCACACAGCAATTCAAGCGATCCTGCACCGCCGATGGGCCGAAGGTCGGCACCGTGGCCCTGTCGCCACGCGGTGACTGGCGCATGCCGTCGGATGCCAGCGTGACCACCTGGCTGGCCGAGATCGAACGATGGCCCGATGACGCGGCGAGTTGAGCACACCGAGCCGAAACGGAGCGGTCGGTTCGCCTCCGTGCGCAGGGCCTGGATGCTGGCTGCGGGCAGCGTCGTGGTTTTTACAAGCCTGACGCTAGCGGTATTCAGCGGGCTGAGCGATCGGCTCGACAGTGCGATCCTGCTGTGGTTCCGGGCCGCGGACGGCAGTGGCCGCGGCCCGGAATGGTTCGGCGAGGCGGTGACGGATATCACGGCTCTGGGCAGCTATCCGATATTGATCCTGGCACTGACATTCACCCTGTGTGCGCTGATGATCCGCGGTCGCCACGCCATGTCGCTGTTCCTCGTGCTGTCCATCGTCACGGGCATGGCGGCGTCCGCCGCACTCAAGCTCATCCTCTTTCGTGAAAGACCCGACCTGGTCGAACAACTGGTGCGCACGTTCACCGCCAGTTTTCCAAGCGGCCATGCGATGCTCAGCATGCTCACGTGGCTGACCCTGGCGGCCATGGCGGCGCGCTTCATGCCCGATGTCAGGCTACGCTACCTGACGATCATCAGCGCCGTCGTGCTGTCTCTGATGATCGGACTCAGCCGAGTCTATCTCGGCGTGCACTGGCCTACCGATGTGCTCGCCGGCTGGGTCGCCGGGCTGGGCTGGGTATCCGGCTGGTGGCTGGTGGCACACTATCTGTCACACCGTGACCATGACGGCAGCAACCGTGATGAAACCAGTGGCGGACACAGGGTCGTGGACGTGGACAGGAGTCGCTTCGGTGAGAGCGATCATGCGGACGGTGTACGCGATTGAGAATGTTCTGCCCGTGGGCGAAGAAGCGGGTCCGAAGCCGTAGTCAATCTGGAGGACGCCGGTTGATCTGTGGCACGATACCGGTCTTGTCGCCCGCCTTTGGCCTCCACAGGGCCTCCGGCGCGGCGAATGGATCGTCACGCTAACCACTGACCATCAGGCGACCCGGCATGAACAGCCCTCAGCAACTGCCCATCGAAGACCACGGCATCATCGGCGACATGCGTACCGTGGCGCTGGTGGCACTCGATGCCTCGATCGATTTTCTCTGCTGGCCGCGTTTCGACAGCCCCAGCGTGTTCGCCAGCCTGCTCGATGCAGAGCGAGGCGGGTATTTCAGGTTGATGCCCGAACTGCAGCAGGCACGTCGCCAGCAACTCTACCTGCCGGACACCAACCTGCTACTCACCCGGTTTCTCTCGCACGAAGGGGTGGCCGAAGTGTCCGACTTCATGCACGTCGCCGAAGGTGATCATCCGCAACGGCTGGTGCGCCGCATCAAGAGCGTGCGCGGTACCCTGAACGTGACCATGCGCTGCGCGCCACGCTTCGATTACGGCCGTACCGATCATCAGCTCGACTGTACCGACAAGGTAGCGACCTTCGTCGCGAGCGACGATGACGCCATGTGCCTGCGGCTGTGCGCCAGTGTGCCTCTGGCCGTGGATGGCAATGACGCGGTCGCGAGCTTCACGCTCGAACCGGGCGAATCGGTCGCCTTCACGCTCGATGCCGGCGGCGATGACGACGCGGCCGACGTCCGTGCGGTGGCGGATGCGTTCAAGGAAACCTCCACCTGGTGGCACGACTGGAGTGCGGCTTCATCCTACAGTGGTCGCTGGCGTGACGATGTCAACCGCTCGGCACTCGTGCTCAAGCTGCTGACCTCGGCCGAGCACGGCTCGATCGTCGCCGCGCCTACCTTTGGCCTGCCGGAAACACCCGGTGGCGAGCGCAACTGGGATTATCGCTACACCTGGATGCGTGATGCGGCCTTCACGGTATACGCCTTCCTGCGAGTCGGCCACGTCAAGGAGGCCAACGCTTTCATGCGCTGGCTCGAAGGGGTCACCGATTCTCGCAGCAGTGACGGCACGCTCAACGTCATGTATCGGCTCGACGGATCGGATGTCGGCGAAGAAACCACGCTCGAGCATTTCAGTGGCTATCACGGTGCACTGCCGGTGCGCATCGGCAACGGGGCCGCCGACCAGCTACAGCTGGATATCTACGGCGAACTGATGGACGCGATCTACCTGGCCGACAAATACGGCGAGCAGGTAACCCGGGCCGCTTGGCACAACATCCGCCGCATGCTTGCCTATGTGCAGGATCACTGGCAAAACGCGGACGAAGGCATCTGGGAGGTGCGCAACGGGCGCCAGGAGCTGCTGTTCTCGCGGCTCATGTGCTGGGTGGCGCTCGATCGCGGCATTCGGCTGAGCGACAAGCGCTCGTTGCCCGCGCCGCTCGACGACTGGCGGCGCACGCGGGATGACATCTATGAGGATATCCACTCAAACTTCTGGAACGCGGATCGTGGTGCCTTCGTGCAGGCCAAGGGCCTGACCACCCTGGACGCCTCCTGCCTGATGATGCCGCTGGTACGCTTCATCAGCCCTACCGATCCGCGCTGGCTGTCCACCCTGGCGGCTATCGGCGAGGAGCTCACCGACGATAGCCTGGTCTACCGCTACAGCATCGGTGAGAACGAGGATGCCGACGGGCTCACCGGTATCGAGGGTACCTTCAACATGTGTTCGTTCTGGTACATCGAGTGCCTGGCTCGCGCCGGGCAGCTCAACGAGGCGCGTTTCCTGTTCGAGAAGATGCTCGGCTACGCGAACCATCTGGGCCTGTACGCCGAAGAGACAGGCTTTGCCGGCGAGCAGCTGGGCAACTTTCCACAGGCCTTCACCCACCTGGCACTGATCAGCACCGCACATTGCCTGGACCGCCTGTTGTAGTGACGTATTCGTCAGCGGAAGCGGCATCCTCGGTCGAATGAGCGACTGATGACCGCCGACTACCAGGCACTGCTGGCCATTGCGCTGCTGTTACTGCTGTTCATCGCGTTCCTGCTGGAACGCTATCCGCCCGAGGTCACTGCCGCCGGTGGCGCCGCCGTGTTCATTCTCTTCGGTCTGGTGCCGACCGAGGAGGTCCTGGAGTCGTTCTCGAACCCGGCACCGATCACGATCGCCGCGATGTTCGTGATCTCCGGTAGCCTGGTACGCACCGGGCTTCTGGACAAGGTAGCTCACACGCTCGTCGCTCAGGCGCAACACCGCCCGGTCATCACGGTCGGACTGTTCCTGCTGGGTACGATGTTCGCGTCCGCATTCGTCAACAACACACCCATCGTGCTGGTGCTCATACCGATCGTGATACGCCTGGCGGTATCGCTGGATCTTGCCCCTACGCGCCTGCTCATTCCGCTGTCGTACGCTGCCATCATGGGCGGCACCTGCAGCCTGATCGGTACCTCGACCAACCTGCTGGTCGATGGCGTCTCGCAAGATCTCGGTCTGCGGCCTTTCGGCATCTTCGAGATCGCACCGGTCGGCATCATGGTGGCCCTGTGCGGCGGCACCGTGATGCTGGTGCTCGGTCGCTGGCTGTTACCGGACCGGCGCAGCTTCCCGGTGGCCGAGGTAACGGTGGACAGCGGCTACCTGTCGGAGCTCACCGTGTGTGCCGGTTCCAGCTGGATCGGGCGAACGGTGGAGCAAGTCAGGGACCTGAAGCGTCCGGGTATACGGGTGGTCGGGCTGCGCGTCGGCACCGGCGTCGCCTACCGCGATGTCGGCCGTCATGTACTGCGGCTAAACGATACGCTCACCCTGATGATCAACACCACCGAACTGCTGACGTTGCGGGAAAGGCGCGGTGTGATCCTCGGTATCAGGCGCAGCATCGAGCCATCGACGACCGGGGTGGTCGTCGCCGAGGCGATGGTGGCACCGGCGCGGCACGACCCCGGTGATCGCATTCCCGACCTCATGCTCGGACGCCGCTTCGGGCTGCGGGTGCTCGGCGTTCACCGCCATGATCACGTACCGGGCCAGGATCTGTCGTCGGTGCGTCTGCGTGCGGCCGACAAGCTGCTGATGGAAGGACCCGCCGAAGGTTTCGAGCGCTTGACGCAATCCGGCACACTGATTTCCGTAAGCCAGCCCGGCGCCCGTGCCTACCGACGTCGCAAGGCGCCGTTGGCCATACTGGCTCTGGTCATGGTGGTGTTGCTGGCCGCACTGGACGTGATGAGCATCGATGTACTGGGCCTGCTTGCGGTCGCTGCGATCCTGCTGCTGCGCTGCATCGACAACGATGAGGCGTGGCGCTCCATCGACGGCTCCATCCTCGTGCTGATCTTCTCGATGCTGATCATCGGTGCCGGATTGACGAATACCGGTGCCGTCGACCTGATCGTCCGATTTGTGACACCCCTGCTCCTTGACCAGTCACCACTGATCGTGCTGCTGACGGTCTACGTGCTGGCATCCGTGCTGACCGAACTGGTGACCAACAATGCGGTGGCCGTGGTGCTGACCCCGATCGTCGTGGGCCTGGCCGCGCAGCTCGGTATCGACCCGCGCCCACTGGTGGTGGCCGTGATGTTCGGCGCCAGCGCCAGCTTCGCCTCACCGATCGGCTACCAGACGAACACTCTGGTGTACGGAGCCGGGGCCTACCGCTTCTCCGACTTCCTGAAGATCGGCGTGCCGATGAACATTATCCTGGGGCTGGTGTCGGTGTTCGTGATTCCGGTGTTCTTTCCGTTCTAGTAACAGCACAGAGCACAGCGCGAAGAAGACGAATAGCGAAAGCAGCTGACCTTGGGCTTCTGCGAAATCCTCGATGCCGTCGAAGTACTGGACCAACGTCAAGCACGGCCCGAGTGATTATTCGGGCCGTGCTGGTTGTCAGTGTTGAACTGACGTACGTCTATACAGCTATTCGCCTTAAGGTTGATCTACGACGGGTGCTTCGCCTTCGACCTCTGGCATGTCAGTAGTCTCGGGTACTTCTTCCGGGTCCGCAGGAGTGGTGTCAGGCTCCGCAGGTGTTTCCGAATCTGCAGGAGTGATGTCAGGCTCCGCAGGTGTTTCCGGATCTGCAGGGGTGGTGTCAGGCTCCGCAGGTGTTTCCGGGTCTGCAGGAGTGGTGTCAGGCTCTACAGGTGTTTCCGGATCTGCGGGAGTGGTGTCGGGCTCTACAGGTGTTTCCGGATCTGCGGGAGTGGTGTCAGGCTCTACAGGCGTTTCCGGATCTGCAGGAGTAGTGTCAGTATCTACAGGTGTTTCCGGATCTGCAGGCGTCGTGTCAGGATCTACGGGTGTTTCCGGATCTGCAGGCGTCGTGTCAGGATCCACAGGGGTTTCTGAATCTGAAGGCGTTTCTGGATTTGTTTCCTGTTCGATAATGGCTGGCGGTTCGACCGGCGGCGGGTCGGTTACGACAACCTGTTCCGCTTCTTCGAAAGAGTCAGGGAAGTAGAAATCTATGTTGTCATAGATTGAACGACCGCCTCTGTACCAGCGTTGAATGTAGTCTTCCAACGATATATTGCTGTTGTCATCGACACCGTTACGGTCGGCGTCCAGAAACGGCTGCTGCTCGGTAGGTACGCAAACACGCGTGTCGGGATTGAATTCTCCACCCTGTAACCAGCACTGTCGCGCGTCAGACTGAGTGTAGTCGATCAATTCGCCGCAGGTGCCTGTGACTGAAATGCCTTCGGAGTTGCAGTCTTGTCCTGTCGTACTCACGCCTGCACCGTCAACAAAGTTGCCGGAGTTATTCTGTGTAAACGCCGCAATGCCGTCATTCAGAATAGCCGCGACATCGTCCTCGTCGTCCTCACTGCAACCAGTAAGGGCAAGTAACGCAACTAGGGGAACCAAAGCATATTTCATAGGGATAAATTTTCTCGTCCTGTTGTACCGCTCGTCGGCTTGGTGATATCACTTCGAGACAGCAGTATCGCCCAGCGGGCAGATTCTCGCAGGGTTTTATACCGTATTACCAATTGCACAGTAATTCGAAGAGAAGACTGTCTATGCTTCTGCACAACGGTTCCCGGCTAGCTGACAGGCCGTACCAGATCAAGCACTTGGCCACCACGCTCCACTAGCTTTTCGTAAACTGCCTACACGATTCTCTCAACCCCATTCTTGATGACGTTAAATGGGAAGCCGGCAGCGCCTACGGACTAATTGATGACAAGCCCTGGTGGTCCAACCACTAGTAGCACTGCACCATTTCCTCCTGCGGATGGGTAGAACCATTTTCAGCGACGC
>CBDCAW010000087.1:0-11188 GCA_965214025.1 Granulosicoccaceae bacterium | reverse complement strand
GGCAGAAGCTCTTCGGTGTTGGAGAACATCTTCTTCTCGATCACCTCGCGCAACTTCTCATAGCTGGTCCACGACGGATTGCTGCCACCGTTGTTGGCCCGCGCACGCAGCACGAAATTCACGATCTCGTTGCGAAAGTCCTTCGGGTTGGCGATACCGGCAGGCTTCTCGATCTTCTCCAGTTCATCGTTGAGCTGCGAACGATCGAAGCTCTCACCGGTTTCCGGATCTCGGTAATCCTCGTCCTGAATCCAGTAATCGGCGTAGGTCACGTAGCGATCGAAGATGTTCTGGCCGTACTCCGAATAAGATTCGAGATAGGCGGTCTGGATTTCCTTGCCGATGAATTCGGCGTAGCGTGGCGCCAGGTAGCCCTTGATGAATTCGATGTAGCGACGCTGCTGCTCTTCGGGAAGTTGTTCGCGCAGCAAACGCTGTTCGAGCACGTACATCAAATGCACCGGGTTGGCGGCGACCTCTGCCTGATCGTGGTTGAACACGCTCGACAGCACCTTGTAGGCGAAACGCGTGGAGATGCCGCTCATGCCTTCGTCGATGCCGGCGAAGTCGCGGTACTCCTGCACCGACTTGGCGTTCGGCTCCACGTCTTTCAGGTTCTCGCCATCGTATACACGCATCTTGGTGAAGATGTTCGAGTTCTCGGGCTCCACCAGCCGCGTCAGCACGGAGAACTGCGCCATCATCTCGAGCGTGCCCGGCGCGCACGGCGCCTCGGCCAGCGAGCTGTTGGCCATCAGCTTCTCGTAGATCATGATCTCTTCCGATACCTGCAGGCAGTAAGGTACCTTGACGATGTAGATGCGGTCGAGGAAAGCCTCGTTGTTCCGATTGTTGCGGAAACTGCGCCATTCCGACTCGTTGGAGTGCGCCAGTATCGCGCCCTGATACGGCATGGCCGAGAAACCCTCGGTGCCCTTGTAGTTGCCTTCCTGGGTAGCCGTGAGCAACGGGTGCAGCATCTTGATCGGTGCCTTGAACATCTCGACGAACTCGAGCAGGCCCTGGTTCGACAGGCACAGCCCGCCAGAGTAGCTGTAGGCATCCGGGTCGTCCTGCGAGAACGACTCGAGCTGCCGAATATCGACCTTGCCCACCAGTGACGAGATGTCCTGATTGTTCTCGTCACCCGGCTCGGTCTTGGCGATGGCCACCTGGCGCAGTACCGACGGCTGGATTCGCACTACCTTGAACTGTGTGAGATCCCCTTCGAACTCGGCCAGCCGCTTGATAGCCCATGGGCTCATGATGCCGGTGAGGTAGCGCCGTGGAATGTTGTATTCGTTTTCCAGCGCCTCGGCCTCGCGCTCGGGGTTGAACAGCCCGAGCGGCGACTCGTTCACCGGTGAGCCCTTCAGCGCATAGATGGGGTACTTCTCCATCAGACTCTTCAGGCGCTCGGCGATCGACGACTTGCCGCCCCCGACCGGACCGAGCAGATAGAGCACCTGCTTGCGCTCCTCCAGACCCTGAGCCGCGTGGGTAAAGTAGGAGACGATCTGCGAGATCGCCTCTTCCATGCCGTAGAACTCTCGAAAGGCCGGGTAGCGCCGTATGATGCGATTGGCATGGAGACGCGACAACCGCGTATCCTTGCGCGTATCGACGTACTCGGGCTCCCCGATAGCTGCCAGCATGCGCTCGGTGGCGCTGGCATAGGCCAGCGGATCCTCCCGGCAGAGCTCGAGGTAATCGAGCAGCGACATTTCCTCATCACGGGCCCGGGCGTAGGTCTCGCGGTAGGCTTCGAACAATTTCACGATGGAACCTCCAGTTCGACTGGACGTTCAGCGCCGCCGCGGGCGCCGCCGCTCAGTCATTGATCTTGATGGAATGGCGAACAGACTGCCGCTCTCTACATTCCTCTAGTCACCTTTACGGTCTTCGTTGGCGGAGCGCTCAATGGGGAACGTATCAATATCACGTCACTCGCTGCAGCTCCACTATAGAAGATAGCCGCAGAAGTCGTGCCGATCATTCATGAACAAATGAAATTCCCGACAGCACGGCTGCACCTTCTCACACCCTAACTGACAGAGTGGACTACCAGTCGTTCGGCAGGTTACGCAACAGACGCAGACGCTTCTCGTGCAGCACGATGTATTCGCCACGCACCAGGTCCGCCATGATCTTGCTGACCATCTCCCGCGAGGCACCGATCATGTCGCCGAGCTCACGATGCGAGAAGCGCCGTGGCAGCGTGGGAAACCCCTCTTCATCCTCGGCCAGGTCGTGCAGCTTGGCACGCAGCCGCTGATACACACTGTTCAGCGCCAGCGAACGGATCGCGTCGGTAGCGCGACGCAGCCGGTGGGTCATGCTGCGGATGATGGCGAAGGCGATTTCCGGGTTCTGATGAACGCACTCGAGAAAGCCTGTCTTGGCGATCGCCAGCACTTCGGTCTTCTCCAGCGTGACGGCACTGGCCGTTCGCGGCGAACCATCGAGCAGCGAGATCTCGCCCAGATAGCTACCGGCGCCTTCGATGAACAACACCATCTCGCTACCGCTCGCATCACTGACGAAGATCTTCACCGAGCCGTTGTTGATCACGTACATCGATTCGCCGGTTTCACCCTCGCTCATCAGGATGGTGTTCTTGCGAAAGGTGATCGGACGCGAATGAGTGACCAGGATATCCAGGGAGTCGTCGCTCAGATCGCGGAACAGAGGAACGTTCTTCAGTAACGATTGCTGATCCATCGGGTGCTGGGCTCGAGGAACGGGGCGAAGTGATCCGAGTTGACGTTGCAATGACTCGAAATGAATCGAACAGGTATCCGAGGCGCGACTGACGGGAACGCGGTTGCCAGCGGCACTACGGCCTGAAGGGTCACGGGCCGCGCACTCTGTACATAGCTTGGCGAAGCGAGCGCCAACTGGTAGGTGAATAGTACCCACTCCGCCGGTTCGAAGTCACAGAAACGGCAGGTGTTTACCAACGGCCGGCACCACCGTCAACAGGTAATGTGACACATAAGTTTACAAACTATGGAGCAGACCAAGCCGATGACCACCGTCTCAGTGATCTTGCACACGGTTCGCCCAAGCGTTGCTGCCAAGCGTGCTCAGCGCCGTACGGCTGCTGCGGATAGAAGGCCTGCCGACAAGCACGAACGCAAGGATGGACCCGAAGCGCCTGCCGACGATACGCCTGACGCGCAGCCGGAGTGGACGCCTTCGACGGGCCGCCGCCCACGGGAGCGACGCGTCTACAACATCGTTGATGTCTGGTGAATGTCACGTTGCACCGTGACCCTGAGCGTCTTCAACCGGAACACTCATGGCGTCACGGTGCGGCAGCATCAGTCAAGCACAGTAGAGGGCAGCACACAGGCATGTTATACAAGATTGACTATGAGCGCCGCTATCTGCAAAACATGCCGGTTCGGCAATCCCTCAGGCTTTCGCTTCTGCGGTCAATGCGGTGCGCGTCTGGGTACGGCCCAAGGTAAGACCCGGGGCAAGGCTGAGGGCCAGAACGAAACCGAGGGCCAGGGTAAGACCGAAGGTGCGCCGATGGGTGTGGCGGAGGTCTCGCCCCGGTACCTCTCCACTGACGATCCGTCGGCGGCGCACTCGGCGGCCGGTACGCTGCAGGGCGTCGTGCACAGGCACGCCGAACGCCGTCAGCTCACGGTGCTGTTCTGCGATCTGGTGGGTTCCACCAGCCTCTCTCAGCAACTCGACCCGGAAGACCTGCGCACGGTCGTGAGGGGTTACCAACGCGTGGTACAACCTGCCATCGAGCGCCATGAAGGGTTTGTCTCTCGATTCCTGGGCGACGGCGTGCTCGCCATCTTCGGCTACCCGAACGCACACGAGGACGATGCCAGTCGCGCGGTCGGGGCGGCGCAGGAAGTCATCGAGGCGCTACCGACCATCGACTGGCAGAAGGAGCTCGGCAGGCCGCTGGAGCTCGGGGTGCGTATCGGCATCGCCACCGGTCTGGTGGTCGCCGGTGATCTGATCGGCAAGGATGCCGCCGAGGAGGAAGCGGTGATCGGCGAAACACCGAACCTGGCCGCACGGCTGCAATCGCTGGCCGAACCCGGCACCGTGATCATCAGTGACCTCACCCGGCGCCTGCTCAGCCGCCGATTCCGGACACGCTCACTCGGCGAGCGTGTGTTGAAGGGGTTTCGTCAGCCGGTACCGGTCTGGCAGGTGGAGGGCGCAGCGGTACCGACCGATCGCTTCGCCAGCCGCCGCTCGCACGGCTCCGTACCGCTTGTCAATCGCTACGAGGAACTGGGCGTGCTGCGCTCGCTGTGGTCCGAGGCCCGTCAGGGCAGCACCGGCACCGTGCTGGTCACCGGCGAGGCGGGGATCGGCAAGTCGCGCGTCATTGAGGCATTGCGTGATCACATCGCACTGGAGAATCACTTCTATCTACGCTTCCAGTGTTCGGCCTACCACGTCAACACCGCGCTGTTCCCGCTGATCGTGCAGTTCGAACGCCTGGCGCAGATCGAACGCAGCGACTCACCGACACTGCGCCGCGACAAGCTGCGTGGCCTGCTGCGCACCAGCGGCATCGATACCGATGAGGCACTGCCCGCGATGGCGGCGCTGCTGGGCATTCCAGGCGGCCCCATCGAGAGTTTCGAGTCACTGAGCGCACGCGACAAGCGGGCTGCCACACTGGAGGCCATCCACACCCAGATCGCCGGCCTGTCGCGCGTGCGCCCGGTGCTGGTGGTGATGGAGGACATTCACTGGAGCGACCCCACCACGCTCGAACTGATCGCGCTGTGTGGTGCCGGCGGCCAGGGCATCCGGCTTCTGCTGGTGGCAACCGAACGGGCGGAAAAGGCACGCGGGCCGGTGCATTTTCCCGAGGCCACGCTGTTGAACCTCACCCGCCTCTCGCAAGAGCATTCCAGCGAACTGGTGCGCACCGTTGCCGCGACGACACCCATGGCGCAGTCACTGATTCATCGCATCGTCACCAAGGCCGATGGCGTGGCACTGTTCGTGGAGGAGCTGACACGTACGCTGATGTTGTCGGCAAAGGAGGCCGGCCCGGCCGGCCACAAGGTCCGTGACCTGGCGGCCCACATTCCCGAAACGCTGCACGATCTGCTGATGGCTCGGCTCGACAGCCTCGGTGTCGGCAAGCGCATCGCCCAGATTGCCGCGGTGATCGGCAGAATGTTCTCGGAAGACTTGTTGTCACGCATCATCGAGCTCGATGCTCGGGAGCTGCAGCAGGGCCTGCGGCAACTCACGGCATCGGGTCTCGTTCTGGTCGAAGACAATGACAGCGAAGCGCTCTACAGCTTCAAGCACGCACTGGTACGCGACACGGCCTACCACAGCCTGCTGCGGCGCGAGCGGCGCGACTTCCATTCGCGCATTGCCGCAGCGCTGGAGGCTCGCGAAGGCGACGTCACACCGGAACTGCTGGCTCGGCATCACACTGAAGCCTTCGAACATGAAGCGGCGATTCACTACTGGATGAAAGCCGGCAAGGCCGCCAGCCAACGCTCGGCACACCTGGAGGCAGTGCAGCATTTTCAGCAGGCACTGACGTCGTGCCACCTGCGCCCCGGCGGCGGCGAGCGCGATCGACTTGAGCTTGAGATCCTCGTGAATCTGGGGCCGATGCTGATGGCCACCAGCGGTTCGGCCAGCGCCGAGGCCGAAGATACCTACCGTCGGGCGGTCGCGCTGACCGAGCAGTTGCCGGTGTCCGAAGACCATTTCACCGCGTTGTGGGGCTGGTGGCGATTGTCGAAGAATTTCAACGTGGGCGCGGAACGTGCCGATCGCCTGCAGGCACTGGCCGAGAAACTCGGGGATGATGGTCTCATGCTGCAGGCTCACCATTGCCAGTGGGCCGACCGGTTTCATCTGGGCGATCATGCATCGAGCGAACATCACGTGGCAGCCGGCCTGGAGCTGTATGCCGATCGTGACTACCGCTCCCATGCCGCACGCTTCGGTGGACATGATCCGCGCGCGTGTGCACTGGGGCAACGTGTACAGATTCTCTGGCTCACCGGGCATCCGCAACAGGCCGTGACCCTGATGCGACGGGCCCGCCTGTGGGCACGTGAGCTGCGGCAGTCCGGCAGCGAGGTCCATGTCATGGACATGAATCTGCTGTTGCTACGCTACCAGCGAGACTCGGTCGAGGCCGAGCGCCAGGCACGTGAGCTGGAGCTGTTCGCCACCGAACACCGCTTCGCCGAGTATCTGCTCAGGGCGCAGGTATTTCAGGGCTGGGCACAGGCCAAGCGTGGTCAGCTCGATGCGGGCATCGAGACGATGCGTCGAGGTATCGCCTCGCAGCGCGAGCTGGGCACCGGTGAAGACCTGCCGGTGTGGCTGGAGATGCTGGCGGATGCCTACCATGAGCGGGGCGACTACGCGAGCGGGCTCTCGGTCATCGAGGAGGCCTTCGCCCACACCGAGGAGACCGGCGTACGCTTCTGGCTGGCGGAACTGCATCGTTGCGAGGGTGAACTGCGGTGCGGCATGGGCGCAGTGCACACGCCTGCCGCATGGCGCTGTTTCGAGCAGGCCATGGCGATCGCCGCAAGTCAGGGTGCGCGCAGCCTGGAGCTACGCTCGATCATGTCATTGCTGACGCTTGCCCAAGATACGCCGGCACCGACCGACGACGCCAGGCAGGAAGCACTGCGAGGCTTGCATCGACGCCTGCAGCGTCTGCTCGCGCATTTCGATCCGGACGATGTCACACCGGAGGTCGTCGACGCCCGGCGACGACTCGACACGCGGTGCGTACCACCACCATGAAACGGTATTTGCGCGGTACGCATCGGGTGCGCTCACCGGCGGCGACGCTCGACTGGCTGGCGCCGAAGCTTGCCACGATGGGCATCACCCGTGTGGCCGACGTCACCGGTCTGGATACCCTGGGCATCCCGGTGGTCATGGCCACTCGACCGAACTCGCGTTCGTTGGCGGTCTCTCAGGGCAAGGGGCTCGACCTGGCCAGCGCACGCGTTTCAGCCATCATGGAATCGGCGGAGACCTGGCATGCCGAGCGCTGCCTGCTGCCGCTGTTGCTGGCGGACGAGTGCGAGCTGCGCGATAGCGGCTTTACCGTCGTGGATACGGCCGCCCTGCCCCATTCTCGCGAACGGTGCTACAGCGACACTCAACGGATTCCCTGGGTGGAGGGCGTGGATCTGGTCTCCGGTCGTGCCTGCCGGGTCCCTTGGGAATGTGTCCACACCGACTATCGCCTGCCACGCCCCACCGGCAGTGGCTTCTTCGCCGCCAACACCAACGGCCTGGCGTCGGGCAACACGAGCGACGAGGCCATCGTGCACGCCCTGTGCGAGCTGATCGAACGCGATGCGGACACCTTATGGCAGCACCGGCATTCCGATGAGCGCGTAGGCATCGATCCCGATTCGGTTACCGACCCGGACTGCCGCGAACTCCTTCGGCGGATCGACGCTGCGGGACTTGCCGTACGCCTGTGGAATATCACCAGCGACATCGGGGTGCCATGCTTTCATTGTCTGCTCGGCAGCGATGATGCTCACGATACCGACCCTGAATTCGGCAGCGGCTGCCACCCCGACCCGGCCGTGGCTCTGAACCGAGCGCTGACCGAGGCCGCTCAGGCCCGCACCACCTACATCGCAGGCTCCCGAGACGATATCGGCCCTGACGCCTACCTCGATGAAGCACGTCAGGCACGCCGGGCCGACTGCCACGCATTGATGCACGCCAGCCTGTCACTGATGGACTTCACGCAGCAGAGCACGAGCGCTTCGGACAGCGTCGATGGTGATCGGCAATGGCTGCTCGGCTGCCTGCAGCGTGTCGGCATCGAGCGTGTGATTCATGTCGACCTGAGTTCTGCGGCGCTGGGCATCCCTGTCTCACGCCTTATCGTGCCCGGGCTGGAAGGGGTGCGTGACAGCGCCGACTCCGATTACGTTCCAGGCCAGAGAGTCGCCGAGCTACTGACCTCGCAACGCCCGCCACCGCGCGGCGCGAGCCGAGCGGTACGCGCGTGAAAAAGGCCTGCATCTTCATCGGCCCATCGCTGGCACTCGACGCTGCTCGCGAACGTTGTTCGAATGCCTTGTGGCTACCGCCTGCCGAACAGGGCAGCGTCGTTGCCGCCATCGAATACCACGACCCGCCGATCATCGCCATCATCGATGGCTACTTCCGGCATCGTGCAGCCGTATGGCACAAGGAGATCCTGTGGGCACTGAGCCGTGGCGTACACATGTTCGGCGGTGCCAGCATGGGAGCGCTGCGGGCGGCGGAGCTGGCACCGTATGGTATGCAAGGCTTCGGCGCGATCTTCAGTGCCTATCGGGCGGGTGCCTTGCCGCCGTTCGATGGCCTCACCGATGACGATGAGGTCGCCGTCGTGCACGGGCCGGCGGAAACGGGGTTCCTGGTCGGCTCTGACGCCCTGGTGAACATTCGATCGACCTTACGTGCGGCGCACGACGAGAACATCATCGACTCTGCACTGCACGATACCCTGTTGTCCATCGCCAGGTCGACTCCGTTCGCCGGGCGTCGGTACTCGAACGTGATGGCAACGGCTCGATCGTCGGCGTCGAGCAGAGAACTACAATACCTGGATAAGTTGGAAACCTGGCTGCCGAGTGGCCGCATCGATCAGAAGGCCGTCGATGCCAAGGCGGTGATCGATGCAGTGACTCACTGGCAGCATCACGATGGCACACCCCATCAACCGACTTTCAAGCTGGCGGAACCGGAGTTATGGCACACCCACCTGGCGCATGGGGCCGACGAGCACCTGGTAGAGCCGATACCGGATTTTTCCGCGTCCGATGAAGGCACGTCGTATACCGGCCATGCAACGTCGTACGGTGCGCACGAGCGAGAACACGGTGTACTGGCGCTATTGGGCAAAGATGACGCTGCCTGGCAGCGGGTGCGTGACGAAGCGCTCGTGTTCTGGCTGTTGACCGACCCACGAGCGGCACGGACCGAGATCACGACACACGATGCACCTGCGTCGGTGAACGTGCGCAGCCAACTCGATGACTGGCGCCAGGGCGCCGGGCTTTTCGACCGTGTGGCGATCGATCGCTGGCTGAATGAGAACGACCTGCCGTTGCAACGGATCGACGCGTTGATGGCAGCTCAGGTCAGGCGTGATGCCGCGCTGCCGCCGGATGACGACCCTGCACTTCGACGCCTGATGCTTGATCGTCTGAAGCTGTCTGGCGACTACGCACGCCTCGCACGACAGCTGACAGATGAGCGGCCCTGAATTTTCATCGCCCTAGACTTTCGTCGAATTGCTCCGGCTTGCATTGACACGGCTTGCGGAATTGCCGATGGTACGAGAAGGATACCTTGCCACCGGAACACAGTACCCTGAATGGCGATCGATTTGAACGTTGCTTTTCGCAGGCGAGGAACGCGATTCCTCGTGTACCCGCAGGCACCTGTACTGCGCGACATCGGTGACCCCGAAGTCGTCTGGCTGTCACCGGAAGCGGGCAGCATCGCAGCGGGTCCGGCAGATGAGCGCATGGTCGTGCGCGATGCCATCGACAAGCAGGATCACTACGCGCCCCCCTACCTGCCGCCTTATCGGGGCCGGCTGCACGACCCTGCAGAGGCAGCAGCCGACGGGCATTTCGATCACCTGCACCCTGACAGTGCCCAATTCGAGGCAGCGCACATGTACGCGGTGATCCGCCGCGTTCTCGATGTGTGGGAAACCTATCTGGGCCAACGGATCGATTGGCACTTCGCCGACCTCTACGAGCGGCTGGAACTGATCCCGCACGTCGACTGGCAGAACGCACAATCCGGTTTCGGCTACATCGAGGCGGGCTATCAGCGCAGCGCGGACGGCAATAGGAGTCAGCATTGCCTCAATTTCGATGTGCTGGCCCATGAGCTCGGTCACAGCATCATCTACTCACTGGTGGGCTCGCCATTCCTGGATACCGAAACCGTGGAATATTTCGGCTTCCAGGAGGCTGCAGCAGATATAGCCGCCCTGGTGGCAGTCTTGCATTTCGATAGTGTGGTCGATCGTCTTCTGATGCAGACCAGCGGCAATCTCTACGCCTTGAATGAGCTCAGCCGTGTCGCGGAGCTTGCCGAGAACGAGCAGATCCGAGTCGCGTCCAACATCTGGCGCATGTCGGACTTTGCCGCAGGCTTCGAGAAGGAACATCATCTCAGCCAACCCTTGACCGGCGCCCTGTTCGATGTACTGGTCGGTGTATTCCATGAGCTGCTGGAAGAGCGCGGCCTCATCGATGCCTCGCTGTCGGCAGCCTCTGCCGCATCGATTCTGGACGATCCGGGTGGGTTGCAGGTGAACGAGCTTCAGTACGCGTTCGACGCGGCCTATGCCTGCCACCATTCCGCGTTCCGCGAGGCCCTGCTTGATGCTCGCGACTACCTCGGTCAGGTGCTGGCCGATAGCTGGTGGCATCTGTCCGCACATCACCTCACCTATACCGACGTGGGCCTTGCCCTGCTCGACAGTGATGAAGAACAAGCCGGTGGTCGCTTCAACCACCTGATTCGCGAGTGCTTCGACTGGCGCGAGATCGGTCAGGTGGCACCTGGACCACGGCTGGGCGCAGACGAAGGCAATTCCGCAAGGAGTTGCCGATGAGACATCCGCCGGTACGCCATCGGCAACGGTATCCCGGCCGGGCGAACCTGGCCCCACCCGTCGATTTCTCTGATTCGTGCTCCCGACTGCCCGAATCTTCGAAACGGCATTTGACCTGCTATCCGTCCCATCATTCAAAATACGAGGAAACTTGAATCATGCCCGAGTCGTTGCTGTCACCTTCCAGAATCAAGCTGTTCGGCCGTCCGTTCGATGGGCTGACCCTGAATGCTCCCACCGCCGACGATATGGGTTCGGCCGAAGAGCCCGCGTCCGGTTCGAGTGATAATTCCGAGACCGGCAAGTCACAGCCGCAGGAGCCCACCTGCCGTGCGCCCGACGCAGGCAACGACCTGCTGGCCAACCAGCTGCTTCGAGAAGGTGCCACGCTGGCAAGGATCTACGGCTTCGCGTACGAAGGGCAGTACTCGCAGCTGCCGGCCCCCGCGATATACCTGGTGCATGGCGCCGGACGAATGGTCGACGAAGGGCTTTCGGGCGAACTGGACCGCTCCGGTATGGCCGCTCGTGACTGGGCCTTCGAGAAAGATG
>CBDCAW010000086.1:0-58158 GCA_965214025.1 Granulosicoccaceae bacterium | reverse complement strand
TCGCACCCGATCAACGCAGGAACTGGGATTTCTGTGAGTACGATACAACACGCGGCACCGCCGACTCCACCGGCCGAGTAAGCCGTATCATCAACAAGCCGGAAACCTCCGAACTCTGTTTCGGCTGGACCCTGGCAGTCTGGCGCCCGACGTTCTCACGCTTTCTCATCGACTTCCTTGATGATCCTGACGGCGCCGGGCGATTCAACAGAGAACTGTCGATGAGCGACGCCATTCAGGCAGCCATCGATCACGGCCTCAACGTGCAGTGCGTCAATGAGGCTGGCGGCTACGCATTGGACATCGGCCAGCCGGAGCGCTTGCAGGCCGCCCGCAAGCTCGACCCTCGAGCGCTCCACGTCATCAGCTCGGAAGCGGAACTCTCCTAATGGCACTAGGCAACATGGCGGCGCAGCTGCTGTCTCCGTCACGCTGGCGCAAGGTGAGGTTGCTGGTGATGGAGCAGTGGCTACGCACGAAATACCGCCTGAAAGGTGAGTCGCGTCGAGCAGGCTCTGATGAGGGTGGCCTCGAGCCTGCCACCGATCTGACGCCTGTCATACATCGGTGGCACTACCGTGGGGCCATTCCGATGTCGCGAGAATTATTCGAAAGCTCCACTGACCGATATCATCAGGATAACTGGCACGATGGCGTCATGAGCGCGGAGCTCGACTACGCCGTGGTCGAAGTGCCCCATGGTTGTGTGGTGACCAACGAGATCAACCATCGCAGCACTTACGACGGTAACGATAAGCTGATACCGGAAGTGTCGTATAGCTTCGGACGTCACCGACCCGACCCCGACCGTCCGGTCGCCGTGACGCGTGAAGTGCCAGGCTTGACAGTCAGCCTCTACGGCAACGTGGCCATGGCAGGCGGGAACTACGGGCACTGGATGGTCGATGGCTTATCGCGCTTGTTCCTGATCGAGAAGCACTATTCAATGGCTGATGTCGACCATGTCCTGGTGCCACCGCTCAAGTACGACTTTCATCGCGAGAGCCTCCTGGCTCTGGGTATCAAGCCGCATCAGATCATCGAGATCAAGGCTCTGGAGTGCATACGATTCGAGCGTCTGGTACTCAGCAGTCCTCCTCGCGGCACCAGCTCCTCAATCGCTCCCGGCTGGATGATCGACGGATTCCGCGATCGCCTTCTCCCTCAGTTTCCGCCCACCCGACGCGATCGTCGCCTCTACATATCGCGGCGTGACGCCGGTAGCCGCAATTTCGACAACGAAGACGATATCACCGCCCTGCTCGAGCGGCACGGTTTCGAGATCATTGAACTCTCGAAATACGGTTTCGAAGGCAAGCTCAAGCTATTCATCGAGGCTGACATCGTTATCGGCCTGTCCGGCGCCGGCCTCACGAACGTGATGTTCTGCCCACGCGAAGCCACCCTCATCGAGTTACAGCCCTCGAGCCTGTCCG
The DNA here is from genome assembly GCA_965214025.1 of Granulosicoccaceae bacterium. Classification (GTDB taxonomy): domain Bacteria; phylum Pseudomonadota; class Gammaproteobacteria; order Granulosicoccales; family Granulosicoccaceae; genus Granulosicoccus. The sequence goes on along the minus strand of CBDCAW010000086.1, from coordinate 56,722 downwards.
CCTACCTGTTTTCAGCGGCCGCCATCTACCTGGGCATGAACTCGCGATACATCCTGTTCGACAGTCAGTCGCTGGCCAGCAAGATAAACCGCTACTACGGAGATCTGCACCTCGACCCGGCATTGATCGAGGAGCAATTACAGCAAATTGAAGCTGACAGGAAAAACAGGTAGGAAGCCCCCCCGCAGACCCTGAACGTCAATTGCGCTTGCGGTAGGCTGGTCGGGACGGTTTGCCGATGAGGTATTGGTCGGTACCCTCCGACAGAGCACGAGCGTAGACATCGAAGCTTTCACCCAGGGCGGCAACGGTCGCATCGATGTCTTCGTCGGTATGCGAGTAGCTGGTGTAGAAGGTGGGTGCGAGCACGCCATTTCGACATAACTCTTGCAGGAACAGGGTGCGGTACGCCTGCGAGGGTTTTCCGTCCGGCCCGGTTGTACCGAATATCAAGTTGCAGTCGCGCCCGCTGATGCTCACATGCTCCGATACTCCGGCACGCGCTGCCTGTGCGTGAAACCCTTCGCGCAAGCGCTGACCTTGACGGTACAAGTGCTCGATAACAGGCTCGTCGCGGTAGATTCGCATGGTCTCGATGCCGGCACCCAGCCCGCAACTCTCGGCACCGTGCGTGGTCGAGAGCAGGAACACCCGGTCGGCAGTGGTCTGCCGTAGACCACCGAGCTCCATCAGTTCGCGCTTGCCTGCCAGAGCCGAGATCGCAAACCCATTACCCATCGCCTTACCGAAGCACGACAGGTCAGCTGTTACTCCGTACAGATGCTGGGCCCCGTGCCGATGCCAGCGGAAGCCGGTCAGGGTTTCATCGAAGATCATCACCGCGCCATGGCGATCACACAGCGCACGTACCTTGTGCAGGAAATCGTCCTGCGGTTCCGCCAGCCGGCACGGCTCCAGCATCACGCAGGCTATCCGATCGGGCCAAGTGTCGAAGAGTCGTTCCAGGCTTGCGATATCGTTATAGTCGAAGGTCAGTGTCAGTGCCTTTATCGCATCAGGGATGCCGGTGTCGATACCCGTGGTTCCCATGAACCAGTCGTCATAGGAGAGAAATGGGCTTTCCGAACACAGCACAAGCTTGTCGCGCCCGGTGGCAGCCCTGGCAAGCTTGACCGCAGCGGTCATCACGCTGGAGCAATCCTTGGTGAACTTGACCATCTCGGCATGCGGAATGAGCTCGAGGAACATTTCGGCGCACTCCACCTCCAGCGCGTGTGGCCGGTTGAAGTTGTTGCCCAGGTTCATCGCACGCAGCGCCGCCTCGTTCACCGACGGCCAGGCGTGGCCAAGCGTTACTGCACGCAGCCCCATGGCGTACTCGATGTATTCCCGGCCTTCCACATCGAACACATGGCAACCCTTGCCATGGCTGATGAATGCCGGCGCACTTTCCGGGTACTGATCATCTCCCTTGGCAAGCGTGTGGCAACCACCGGGAATCAGTTGATGCGCACGCGCGCGCATGGCTTCGCTTGCAGGGCCGGGCGAGGCCGGGCGCCCGGCCGCTCGTTCGCCATGATGGTCAAGGTTGTCTGTCTGGTTCATGTTCCTGGTTTCTCTGACTGGTTCTGCATCATGAGCAGGGGAAGGGTATCGGCTATGATGCGCACTTCACTATTGCACGCGTCCGGGTACCAGCAACGATCAACCATCGACGCGGGAATTTCCTGCGTACGTGGATGATTCACTGGCCCTTGCACTGGCAAGCGGCCTGTACCGACGCCGAACTGACTCCCCATGCCCAATCCATTGATCGGACTTAAAAGCCGCCTGCTGGCCCCTGCCGCACTGCGCCCATACGCCAGCATCAGCGAGCAGATCCTGATGAGCGGCTCGAACATGCTCGCCTCCATCGTGGTGGTCGCCGTCGCGGGCGTCAGTGCGTTCGGTATCTACAGCTTCGCATTCGTGCTCTCCACGCTCGCCAACGGATTCTTCTCGACGTTGCTGCATCGCCAGATGATGCTGGACATCTCGGCAGCCGAGGCCGACGAACGCAGCTCGGTGTTCCTGTCGACGCTCGCCGTCGAGCTGTGCTTCATGGCCACAGGCCTGCTGGTCGCCATACCGATACTGCTGATCGCCGACCACTGGGTGACACTGGAAGGCCACTACGACGGCATCTTCGCCGCCATACTCTATGTCTACCTCTACAACCTGTTCGACCTGTGCCGGCAGTACCTCTATACCACGGACAATCAGGTCTACTCCTTGCGTTGCACCGCTGTCTTCATCGGTGCTCAGACGCTCGGCCTGGCACTCATCTACTTCGGCTTCGGCAGCGAATCGGCCGTCTCCCAGGTGTACCTGCTGTTCAGTGCATGCCTGGCACTGAGCCTGCTGAGCAATCGTCGGTGTCACCAGGCGTTGCGGTCGGTCGGTTGGAAAGGGTGGCACAACGCTCGCACGGTATTCCTGCGCTTCTTCGAGCAAGGCCGCTTCAGCCTGATCGGCATGTTCGTGACCTGGGTGCAGAACCAGAGCATGAACCCGTTCCTGGTTCTGGTCAGTGGCCCGCTCGTGGCCGGCTACTTCAGCCTCGCACGGCTGCTGGTGATGCCGATGGCCGTGGTCAGCCAGGGGCTCGTGAACAGCACGACGCCCGGTCTGCGCCGCATCTTCCAGAAAGAAGGTACAGCGCGCGCGTGCGTGCGCATCGGCAGCCTGCTGAACAAGAATCTCATGTTCTCCATCGCCTACATAGCGCTGCTCTTCATTGCACATTTCAGTGGCCTGCTCGATCGCTTCGTTCCGGATTACGTGGAGGTCCAATGGTTCCTGGTGCTGTGGATAATGATGCTGATCTCCTCCATGTACCGCTTCTGGAACGGCCAGCTGTTCGTCGTCAGCATGCGCTTCCGGTTTCTGTTGAACGTGGGCGTCGCCGCGCTGTTCGTCTCGTTGAGTGGCATGCTATTGCTGGGTATCGGCTTCGACAACGTGAAGGGCGCGCTGCTGTTCGTAGTGGTCGGCGAACTCGTATCCATCGCCCTGTTCAGACGTGAGCGCAACCGAATTCTGGCCAGCGAACCTTCGACGTCTTGAACCATGGCTCCTGCCATGATTCCGATGGACGTCGAAAGCCCTTCGATAGAGGTGAAGCCTCAGGCCCAGCGCACGGTCTTCCTGGATACCGCGGTCGCTCGCCTGATCACCGGTCGCGCACGTTTCGCACTGGTGAGCTTCACTTGCTGCCAGGTCAGCAACACGAAGACACCCAGGTACACTTGCCATTGCTGGGAAAGCGGGCGTACCAGTGAATACTCACTGGAATTGTGAATGATGAGAATTACCAGTGGCAGGGCCAACGGAAACATCGCGCGGTTCTTGCGGAAGGCATGCGCGAAGATCATGACGAATCGCACCATGTTGTAGAGCACCAGTGCCATCAGTACCACTCCGCCGGCAACGAGCGTGTCTAGAAAACCGTTGTGGTAGTGGTTGAACCGAACGAAATACGAATCGATCGACTTCACGGACTCATGGGTGTCGAAACCCCAACCGAAGACTGGTCGCTCGGCGATCGCATCACGGGCGATCTGCCACAACTCGGTACGGCCGGTCAGTGTGGCATCCTTGCCCAACGAATCGGTGAAATACAGGAACACCTCCGCCGGCGTCACAGCCACGAGTATCGCCAGCAACGCTACCCCGCTGAGCCCGACGGCGGTCAGGTTGAGTCCAAAGCGCACCGACGGGGTGAATGCCGCCAACATACGCATCCAGACCATGATCACGCCGAGCACCAGCACCGTTGCCAACGCCGTGCCACTGCCCGAGATCGCGATGCTGAAGCAGAAAAGGCCGATCGAAAGCCAGGCCAACTGCCGCCTTGCCCTACTGCGGGTTCCGGTCAAAGCCAGGCAACCGGCGGCCCAGATGCCTACCACCGCGGTACTGCCCAGGGTATTCGGGTTTCCCATCAAACCGCCGTAACGCTCCGAACCCAACAGGAACGAGGGTATGTCTACCCCATAGGCGAACAGCAGCATGAAACTGGCGAAGTGCAGTAGGAACATCGGCAGGAGAATGACGTAGTAGTAGTTCTCGAAGCGTTGTGGACTCTTCCCCTGACCGATGGCGAACAGGATGACGATCAGCATGCCGATCACGATCTGTACGGTGTTCGTCGTCACCTTGATCGGATCGATACTGTGCAAGGTACCGAACATCAGCACCACGACCATAAGCGCCATATGCGGAACTTCGCGAAAGTAGGCCAGAACCTTGCGCACATGGAATACGCACAATCCCATCGCGAACACGTACAGGACAGCCTGCAAACCACTCTTGAGCGACTCGGCACCATCGCGACGCCCGTCTTCAAAGGGCACCGGCATCTCGGAAAAGAACAGGCTGTCACCCGAACTCGTCGCGTTGGTCAGGATCAGATAATCGGTCATGCTCGACAGCGCGAGCAGGAACATCGGCGCCGAGAGCATCAGCGGCGAGTTCAGACTCAGCAAAGCCATCCGCTGGGTTTGCCGGGTGCGCACACGCACCGGCGCCAGCGGACCACGCTTGAACCAGTCGCGCTTCGAATCAGCCCCACGCCGTGCACCGCGCTGACCCTTCCTGCCAGCACCCTCCTCTTCGGAGGCCGGCTCTTCGTCGAGAATCCAGTCGATACGCGAAGCAGGTGCCACCCCTTCGCCAACTGGCTCCGAACTGAACGCAGCTGCTGCCACCGCATCCGAACCCGAACCCGCATCCGAACCCGTTACGGTATCGGCATGTGCATCGATGGTGGCATCGATATCGGCATCGACTGTGACGTCGGTATCGGTATCGGCCGTGCCATCGATGTCGGCATCGACGGTGTCATCGGTATAGGTATCGGTATCGGCCGTGCCATCGATATCGGCATCGACGGTGTCATCGGTACCGTCGGTATCGACATCGGTGCCGAGATCGATATCGGCCATCGTGAAGCGACCGGTGCCCGCATCGGAATCGACACTGTCGTCCGCTTCGGCGGGCGGTGTCGGTACATCACCGAGATCGAAGTCGATGGCAGGCCAATGGGCCGGCGATTTTACTAGACTTACCATACTTTCCAAGGCGGATTGGGAGCATGCCACAGATCCTCGAGCAGCTTCTTGTCGCGCAGGGTGTCCATCGGCTGCCAGAAGCCACGGTGGCGAAAGGCGTTCAACCTGCCGGTGGCCGCTGCACGCTCCATCGGTTCGGATTCCCAGACGGTACCGTCGTCGTCGATGAAATCCAGCACCTCGGGCTCGCAGACGAAGAAACCCGCGTTCACCCAGGCACCATCACCGGCCGGCTTCTCCTTGAAAATCTCGACCTGCGACGATTCGGCTCCCAATGCTATCGCACCGAAGCGACCCGGTGGTTGCACGGCCGTGAGCGTCACCAGGCTCTGCTGCGCTCGGTGAAAGGCAATCAGTTCGGTGATGTTGACATCTGAGACACCATCGCCATAGGTCATGCAGAATGGCTCATCGCCGATGAATTCCCGCGCCCGCCGCAGGCGGCCACCGGTCATCGATGACTCACCGGTATCGATGCATGAGACCGTCCATGGCTCAGCGGCGCCGTTCAGCACCTCCATGCTGTTGGCCGCGACATCGAAACGAACGCTGGAACGGCGCATCAGGTATTGGGCGAAGAACTCCTTGATGAACTCGCCCTTGTAGCCCAGGCAGATCACGAAGTCGTTCAGCCCGTGCGACGAGTAGATCTTCATGATGTGCCAGAGTATCGGCATGGTGCCGATCTCTACCATCGGTTTCGGACGCACGCTGGTTTCCTCGCTGATGCGAGTGCCCAGGCCGCCGGCCAGGATCACGACTTTCATGGTCAGCTCTCGCTCCGTATCGTTGTATATCCATGTGCGCCTTGCATCAGTACACGCTCTTGCCCATGAGGCCGCGTACCAGGGTCAGCAACATGATCTTGATGTCCAGCCAGGCCGACCAGTTGCGAATGTACTCGAGGTCGTACTGCACGCGCTGTTCCATCTTTTCCAGCGTGTCGGTTTCACCGCGCCAGCCATTGACCTGCGCCCAGCCGGTGATGCCGGGCTTGATCTTGTGACGCATCATGTAGCCTTCGATGCGGTGCCGGTACTGCTCGTTGTGCAACACGGCGTGCGGGCGCGGCCCGACGATCGACATATGACCTTGCAGCACGTTGAAGAACTGCGGCAGTTCGTCCATCGACGTGCGCCGCAGCAACGCCCCCACCCGAGTTACCCGGGCATCGTTGCGCTGCGCCTGGCGAACGTTCTCGCCATCTTCCTGCACCACCATGCTACGAAACTTCCACACCAGTATTTCCCGACCGTTCATGCCGTAGCGGTGCTGACGGAACAGCACGGGCCCCGGCGACTCCAGCACGATGGCCAACGCGATCAACGCCATCAGGGGGGCGAGCATCACCACCGCGATGCTGGCGAGTATCATGTCGAACACCGATTTGAATCGTTCCGCCGTACCCCTGAGGCGGATGTCGGACGTATTCACGATCGGTACTTCACCGACCTGGGTCATCGAACCGGCGATCAACTGCAGTGCGAAGAGATCCGGCACGATACAGACATCGACCGACGAATTCTTCAACCCGTCGATGTCAGCCTGCATGGCGATGATCTCGTCCATCGGCAAGGTGATCCACACCTGGCTGATCGGCGCCGCGTGCTTGCGATGATGTTCGATGAACGGCGCCAGCGTGGCCATGTCGCCGATGACCGGATGCCTGGCCGGTGGCAACGCGTCCGGGTAGGTGCGATGATCGAACACGGCAACCACTCGGATACCGAAACGCGGGTCTTCGTCTATCAGGTCGATCAGGCGGGCACTGGTGGCGTTGTTACCGATCACGATGACGGAGCGTACCCGATAGCCGCGGGCATGTGAGGTTGCCAGCAACAGCGTGGTCGCGATACGCGACAGGACCAGCGCGCTGATCGCCAGCAGCATCGATGCGCCGAACCACAAGCGCGACACATCGACGGCAATCTTGGACAGAAAGGCGAACAGACCGACCGTCAGGCACACCGCTACCCAGCACAGCAGCAATCGGCTGACCTCTTCATGCAGGAAGCGGGTGCGGCTTGCCCGATAGATTCCGCCCATGGCGAATACAACGTAGGTCGATGTCAGGGAGACGACCATTACAGCGAGCCGTTCGGCCGAGAACTCCAGGGATTGTCGAACCGCAACTGATGCACCACGACGAAACTCAACACCATGATCAGCAGATCGAGGGCGCTGAAGACGCTGTCGAAGATCGGCCGTTCGTCTGCCGGAAGACAGGCGTCCTCATGATTGCTGACTGCAATTGTCCTGTTCGCGTCCTCACGCGGCCCGGCGTTGTAGCCAGGAGGCGTGAATTTCCTCGAAGGTGGTCTGGAGATCACGGGTGATCGACCAGACCGGGTAGTGCTGCTTCATCTTTGCCAGATCCGAAATGTAGCAGATGTGATCGCCAACACGATTCACATCACTGTATCGATGGATCATCGGCTTGCCCGAAATCGAGCCGATCAGCTCGAAGGCCTCGAGAATCGAGATCGAATTGTCCCGGCCACCCCCCAAGGTTGTAGACCTCGGCCACGCGCGGGCTGTCGATGAAGGCATGAATGAACGCAGCCACGTCGTAGGAGTGGATGTTGTCGCGCACCTGCTTGCCACCATAGCCGTAGATCGTGTACTCCCGCTCTTCGAGATTGCAGCGGATCAGGTAGCTGATGAAGCCGTGCAGCTCGACGCCGGAGTGATTCGGACCGGTGAGGCAGCCACCCGCGCAGGCAACACGTGGGCATGCCGAAATATCGACCGTACTCCTGGACCATCACGTCGGCGGCGACCTTGCTCGCACCGAACACCGAGTGCTTCGACTGGTCGATGGGAAAGTCCTCGCGAATGCCTTGCGCATGCGCGGGGTCGGCGAAATCCCAGCGGGTATCGAGCTCGACCAGCTCGAGCGTGTTGGGACGATCGCCGTAGACCTTGTTGGTCGACAGGTGCACGAACGGAATCTCGGTGGAATACCGGCGCACGGCCTCGAGCAGGTTCAACGTGCCCACCGCGTTCACGTCGAAGTCGTCGAAGGGGCGTGATGCAGCCAGGTCGTGGCTTGGCTGTGCCGCTGTGTGCACCACCGCGTCAGGCTGATAGCGCGCAATCACGTCGATCAGCGCAGCACGGTCGCGGATGTCGACATCGACGCAATCGTAATGCGGAAAATCCTCCTGCATGCGCCGGTTGTTCCAGGTGGTATCGCCGGCCGGGCCGAAGAAGTCCGCGCGCATGTTGTTGTCGACACCACGCACCTTCCAGCCGTGTGCGGCAAACGAGGCAACCACCTCGCTGCCGATGAGTCCGGCTGCGCCGGTGACGAGGAGCTTCTTCATCGTGACGCCGTGGAGCGTGCAAGGCCGAGCTTGTGGCGTGCCAGCGCGACCACGAACCGGGAATTGGTGACGAGATACCGCCGCCACAGACGCCGTGGTTCCTGCATCAGGCGATACGCCCATTCCAGACCGGCACGTTGAATCCACATCGGTGCGCGATCGAGCTTGCCGGCGTGATAGTCGAAGGCGGCGCCGACGGCGAGCATGGCCGCATCGACCCGACCGATGTGATCGGCCACCCAGTGCTCCTGGCGTGGACAACCGCGCCCCGACCAATACGATGTGCGCGCCGCTGTCATTGATCCGGGGCCACATCCGCGGCATCTTCGGCGGCCGTAGCCTCGCGAAACCGATCTTCATGGGTGCCGACCACCACAATCCGTGGGTAGTGTTCCGCGATATGGTCTTCGAAACGACGCAGGGTATCGGCGGTGCTGCCGAACAGGAAGACATTCAGCCCATGCCGATCGGCCTGACGCAGCACCTCGAGGGTGAGGGTCGGCCCCGGAATCTTGAATTTGAGCCCCAGACCGTACAGCAGGTTCATCGCCCAGATGACCGGCTGGCCGTCCGGCACGATCATCTGGATGCGATTGATCTTGCTGCCCAGTGCCGGTACGTTGACCGATTCCATCAAGCCGTGCACCGCGAGCGCGGCAACACCGAAGCTGTGGTGGGCACGCGCCCGAGAAACGATCTCGGCCGCCGCATCCTCGCAATTCAGCGCACAGTATTCCGGCAGGAACACTCGGTAGCGCGGGTACTGGACATCATTCATGGGCGGGTTCTTGAGCAACTATGAAATTCCTGGCACGACGATTATGTGAGCTGTTCATACAACTGGCAAAACCAGTTTTCCAGAACATCGACAGGTTGGCACTTCCTCCGAAGTACGCAGCCCTGCCGCTGGCAGTTGCACAGACCGGTAAGATATTTCGCCTGCCCGATGACGGAAGTGGGGCACGCGACTCTTGCCACGGTGCCGCAGGAACACCTGAAGTATAGTTATTCCTGAATGTTTCGCTGCCGTTGGCGATTCGTAGTGTGTCAGGTCGTAGACCCGACCGGACGGTAATTGTCACGCGCAGGAAAGGGGTTCCACACCTCACTGCAGGGTGACCCGGAAACTTGAGCAGAATGAACCCCTTGTCATGAAATTTACACAAACTCCGCTGCAGGGCGCCTGGCTGATCGAGCCGGAAATGCGATGTGATTCACGCGGAGCCTTCGCCCGGCTGTTCTGCACCGAAGAAATGGCTGCCCACGGCATCGACACGCACGTCGCGCAGATGAATCTGTCCGTGAACGCGCACCGCGGGATAGTGCGCGGCTTGCACTTTCAGCGCGATCCACACGGTGAGTCCAAGCTCGTGCGCTGCGAGCGCGGTCGCATCCATGACGTGATCGTCGATCTACGCGAATCGTCACCTACCTGGCGCCACTGGTACGCGGTCGAACTCTCGGCCGGGAACGAGCGACAGCTTCATGTTCCGACGGGGTTCGCACACGGCTTTCAGGTGCTGGAGGACGACACCCGCGTCATCTACTGCATGGGTGCCGCCTATGTACCGGAAGCGCAGGCCGGCTTGCGTTGGGACGATCCGCTGCTTGCGATCGACTGGCCGTTGGCTGATCAGGCGGTATTGTCTGAGCGCGATCGCGAATGGCCTCTGCTCGAAGCGTCAGGCTCCTGAGGCCCAGCGCAAGTCGCTGGTGAGCGCGCCGCGCTCATGATGTCTCGACAGTACCTTGAGCCTGACCAGATCTGATTCCCGGAAATCAGGATCGGCAAACCCGGCCCGCGTCAGCCCGTCGCGCAGGCCTTCCACGGCCTGCACCAGACTCACGCGCGGTGTGAAACCCTCGGCAAGCTCCGTGAATCTGTCGAAATTCACACGGTAGGAACGCTTGTCGGGCGGCGCGTCGGGATTGATGCGGATCTCGGTGCCGGGAATCACACCGGCAACCGCATCGGCCAGGTCGCGCACCTGGTAGTTCCAATCGTTGGAACCGGTGTTGACGGCGAGGAACGTGCCGCCGTTGCCGGCCGCTCTCCGGGATGCCCAGCTCATCGCCAGCGACATGTCGTCGATCGTGATCAACGGACGCCAGGGGCTGCCGTCGCTCAGGATATCGATACGCCCACTGCTCAAGGCGCCGGCGACGAAATCGTTCAATACAAGGTCCAGGCGCAGGCGGTCGGACATACCGCAAGCCGTGGCGAAACGCAGGCAGGTGGCGGTGAAGTCAGCGTCGGCCAGAGACGACAGCACCTCTTCGGTGGCAACCTTGGAGCGGGCATAGGCGGTCAGCGGATTGAGTGTGTCGTCTTCGCGACGCGGCCCACCCTCGGCGAAGCCGTACATCGAACAGCTCGATGCGAACACGAAACGCTTGACACCGGCGCGCTTCGCCTTCTGCGCCAGCTCGGTACTGGCTACCGTGTTGATGTCGTGGGTCACCTGTTCCCAGGCCTTGCCCATAGGGTCATTGGAGATCGCCGCCAGATGAATGACCACGTCGACCCCTTCAAGCGCGGCTTCGGGAAAATCCCGCATATCACCGTTGAGCTGCACGTCTACCCTGCCTTCGGGGGAACGCAGCGCACCAGTGAGGCAGTGGGCGAAATAGCCGGTGTCGTATCCGGTGAGTCGCAGTTCAGGCACCGTGGCGCGCAACACGCGTTGCAGGGTCGGGCCGATGTAGCCCATGTTGCCGGTGATCAGTATGTGCATACGTTCTGTAATCGTTTGAAAGCTACAATATGGTAACGTCTGCGCGCGATGGGCCCAAGCACGAGGCTCACGGTTTCCACGGTAAAAAGGCAAGTGGCAGGTAAATGAAGGATTATCGGCCCGAAATCGATGGCCTGCGCGCGCTGGCCGTCATTCCGGTCATCCTGTTCCATGCGGGCCTGGCAGGTTTTGCCGGTGGCTTCGTCGGTGTCGATGTCTTCTTCGTGATCAGCGGTTACCTGATCACCCGCATCATCGTCGACGAACGGCTCGCCGGGCGTTTCTCGATCATCGACTTCTACGAGCGTCGGGCCCGGCGAATCCTGCCGGCACTGTTTCTCGTCACCCTGTGTTGCCTGCCGTTCGCCTGGTTCTGGATGCGGCCGGATCAGCTCAACGACTTCGCGCAGAGCGTCGTCGCGATACCGGTGTTCGCGTCGAACATCCTGTTCTTCCTCGAAAGCGGCTACTTCGATCTCGGCGTCGACCAGAAGCCACTGCTGCACACCTGGAGCCTGGCCGTCGAGGAGCAGTACTATCTGTTCTTCCCGGTACTCGTCGGGCTGGTGATGGCCGGGCACGCATACCTCACGAGGCGTCGGGCCAGCAGTCAGTCCGCAACCGCCACGGTCGTCGCCGCCGAGACGGCAAACTCGACCACGCCACCACCGCGCGCCGATGCTGCGATACGCGTGCTGGGTATCTGGCTCGGCGTGATTGCCGTGCTGAGCTTCCTGCTCGCGGAATGGGGTTGGCGCAACGCCCCGGAAGCCAACTTCTATCTGGTCCCCTTTCGGGTCTGGGAACTACTGATCGGGGCGTTCGTCGCCCTGCATCTGATTCGTGGCGACCTGAGGTCGGCACCTGCCGCCGCCGATCGGTCCGGCCATGCGATGCTTGCCCTGCTGGGACTGGCGATGCTGCTGTACGCCATCGTCGCCTTCGATGAGCGCACGCCGTTTCCGAGTGTCTGGGCGCTGCTGCCGACGCTGGGCACCGCCCTGTTGATACTTCATGCCCGGCCGACCAACCCAGTGGGACGGTTGCTGGCATTGCCGGTCCTCGTGGGAATCGGTCTGATCAGCTACAGCACTTACCTGTGGCACCAGCCGCTGCTGGTGTTCAGCCGGCTGGGAAGCCTCGAGGAGCTCACACCCCTGCAGCTACTCGTGCCCGCCGTTCTGGCACTACCGCTGGCCTGGCTATCGTGGCGTTTCGTGGAACGCCCCTTCCGTAGAAAGCAGACGATCAGCCGCTCCACGCTATGGGTGTCCACCGTCATCGGTGCGTTGCTGGTCGGCGGCAGCGGCGTCTTCCTGCTGCGAGGGGGCAAGATCGAGTCGCTGAACGAATCGCTCGCACTGGTGCCGGCAGGCCAGGTGCGCCAGGTCAACATGGAACGCTTCCGACTGTTGCCGAACAGTTTCGAGTCGGCGACGCCTGGTCAGAAGAAGCTGCTGCTGCTGGGCGATAGCTACATGGCCGACTTCGTCAACATCTATACCGAAGCCGGCGTGTTCGGTGACCAGGCGGTAGCGGCCTGGTACATCCCGGCCGACTGTCAGACCTACTTCGGCCCTGAAGACGTCAACAGCGCACGCCCCCTGTCGCAGATCAAGCGCTGTGAGGAGGAGGTGAACGAAGAGCGGATCGAGGCGCTGGCGCACGAGGCTGACACGGTCATGCTGATATCCCGGTGGGAGGCCTGGGCCGCCGAACGGGTCGGCGACACCCTGACAACACTCGGCACCGATACGAATCGGGTGATGGTCATCGGTCGCAAGCATTTCTACCTGCCAAACCGCCGCCAGATCGAGGCAGGCATAGGCAAGCAACGCACGCCTGAGTCTGTCATCGCACACAACGCGCGGTTGGCACGGCAGGTTCCCGCCAGCGATTTCATCGATATCCAGCGGGTCGTCTGCCGGCGAACCTGGCCCTTTTGCCCGATATTCACTGATGAAGGTGCGCTGATCGCGTCAGATCAGGATGGTCATCAGACACTGGCAGGCGCACGCTTCATCGGTGAGCGGCTGTTCTCAAGCTCCGCGTTCGGCAAGGAGGCGGTGGTCGGAGAGTCGGAGCAAGACTAGGGCCTGGCACGGCACTTGCGCACTCCCGGCACGGCGAAGGCCCGCGCGATGACGCTGCATGCGCGCCATCGCGAACACCGAGAGCTGCCCTGCATGCCATCGACCCGGACTACGAGCACCCGCGCCGGTGCCGCCATCGTACTCGCCGGCATTCTGTGCCTGCCAGTTGCCGCTCAGGATCTCGTCATCCACTTCGACCGGCCGTACAACGCCGCCAGGGAAGGTTTCGACGACACCGTGGCTGGCTTCCAGGAATTCATGATCGACCCCGATCGGCTGGATGCGATTCTCGAACGGCTCGAAAGAGTTCGCAGGCGTACCACGCGATAACCGGTCGTCCAGGTGCCATCGGCCTCATCCGTGCCCCAACGGCACAGCTCTGATGCGTGTGGTATCTTTTCGGAGACCTCTTTCTCCGACACCGCGAGATTCGTTGCATGCCCTCGATCAAGACCCTGGCCACCCGTGTGGTTGCCGCCTTCGCACTCACCAGCACCCTCTCGTTCCCGGCCGCCGCCCAGGATCTGGTCATCAACTTCGACGATCTGTCCGCAGCACCGAAGAAGGGTTTCGAGGACGCCGTGGCGAAGTTCAAGGAGGCCAACCCCGACCTGAAAGTCGAGGTCAACATCACCGATCGCGAAGCGCACAAGACAGCGATTCGCAACTTCCTGAGCGCCGATCCACCAGACATCACTGCTTGGTACCCCGGTAACCGCATGGCCCCGTACGTCGATGCCGGTCTGTTCGAGGATCTCTCCGATCTGTGGGAATCCGAAGGCTGGAAGGAGAGCTTCGCCTCCTCGTTGCCGACCATGACGCGCGACGACAAGCAGTGGGGCGTGCCCTACAGCTACTACCAGTGGGGCATCTACTACCGCAGCGACGTGCTCGAGGAAAACGATCTGGAGCCGCCGGAGAACTGGGAAGACCTGTTGGCCGCCTGCGCCACGCTCAAGAAAGCGGACATCACCTGCTTCGCTACCGGTACCAAGGCCTTGTGGCCGGCCGCTGGCATCTTCGACTACCTGAATCTGCGCATCAACGGCTACGACTTCCACATGCAGCTCACTGCCGGAGAGGTGCCCTACACCGACGACCGCGTACGCGAGACCTTCGCCCACTGGAAGGAGCTGATCGACAATGACTACATCCTGAAGAACCACGCCTCGATGGACTGGGAGGATGCCCTGGCTCCGTTCGCACGTGGCAAGGCGGCGATGTACCTGATGGGGAACTTCGCCGTCGAACCGATGAAGGCTGCCGGGCTTACCGAGGATCAGATCGACTACATCGCGTTTCCCACGATCAACCCCGATGTCGAGCAGGCTGAAGATGCACCGACCGACGCGCTCTTCATTCCCTCCGGCGCCAGCAACAAGGAGAACGCGCGTAAGTTCCTGAAGTTCATCGCGCAGCCGGACATTCAGACGGAATGGAACAAGACGCTGGGTCAGCTGCCACCCAACGCGGATGCGGAAGTCGGCGACAGCAAATTTCTGCAAAAAGGCTTCGAGACGCTCAGCTCCGCCGCGGGGCTCGCTCAGTTTTACGATCGCGATGCCTCTGCCGAAATGGCGCAGGCAGGCATGCAGGGCTTCCAGGAGTTCATGGTCAAGCCCGACCGTCTCGACGCGATACTCGAACGGCTCGAGAAGGTCCGCCAGCGCACCACACGCTGAGACCGGGGCTCGCACGATGAGTGCGATGTCATGAGTGCGGCACGATGAGCAGCCCGACGATGCCCATCTCAAGGCCCGGGCATTCGAAGAGGAGCTGGTGGCAGAACAATCGCACCGCTCTGGCCCCCTGGCTCTTCCTGCTGCCGGGCCTTGCATTCTTCACGCTCTACGTTATCGCGCCGATCTTCCAGTCGATCTGGATATCGTTCTTCGATTGGGACGGGCTCGGCGAGAAGACCTGGATAGGTATCGCTAACTACGAGGAACTGCTGGACGACGACCGGTTCTACGTTTCGTTGAAGAACAACGTGCTGTGGCTACTGCTCTACACCCTGGCGGTACCGCTGGGGCTGGCCATCGCCCTGTTCCTGAACCAGACCGCACCAGGCATACGCATCTACAAGAGTCTGTTCTTCTTCCCGTTCGTGATCAGTCAGGTGGTCGTCGGGCTGATCTTCGGCTGGTTCTACAATCCGGATTTCGGCGTGATCGCCGTGGTCTGGGAATTCTTCGGTGCGACGCCACCGGCCATACTCGCGGACGAAGACCTGGTGACCTACGGCATCATCTTCGCAGGCCTCTGGCCGCAGATTGCCTACTGCATGATTCTCTACCTGACAGGGCTCAACAGTGTTTCCAGCGAGCAGATCGAGGCGGCCCGGCTCGATCACGCAAGCGGCTGGCGCATGCTGTGGTACGTGATCATCCCGCAACTCCAGCCTGCCACCTTCATTGCCATCGTGGTCACCGTCATAGGTGCGTTGCGCTCGTTCGATCTCATTGCGATCATGACCGGTGGCGGCCCCTATGGTTCATCGAACGTGCTCGCCTATTTCATGTACGAGACCGCGCTGTCGGAATACGGCTACCGCATGGGTTACGGCTCGGCGATCGCCACGGTACTGTTCGTGATCATGCTCTTCTACATCAGCTATTTCCTATATAAGATGTACAGGGACGAAAAACGCTGATGCCACCCTTGTGTCGATGGCCCCGTCTTTGACCACTCCGGATTTGTCATCCTCGTCCGGGAAGGCTCCATCTGGGGCAGCTCCGTCTTCAATGGCCCGGTCGTCGATGGCCCGAACTCGATAGTGCCATGTTCCCCAGACCGATCGAGAAATCCACGCCGCGCGTTCGCATCGCCTACAACCTGGCGTTACCCATCGCACTTTTCGTGTGGCTGCTACCGCTGATCGCGGTCTTCCTGACCTCGATCCGGCCCGGCGGTGATATCAACGCGGGCAATGTGTTCGGCTGGCCTTCCAACTTCCAGCTGATCGACAACTACCTGGCCGTGTTCGAGCAGACCAAGGCGCCTCAGTATCTGTGGAACTCATTGAGGATCACGGTACCGGCAACCGTGATGGCCGTTGCCCTCTCCTGCCTGACCGGCTATGCCTTGTCTGCCTTCCGGTCTCGATGGACTCTGCCGTTGTTCTTCCTGTTCGTGGCCGGCAACTTCGTGCCGTTTCAGATCCTCATGGTACCGGTGCGTGATTTTTCCGTGCAGACAGGCCTGTACGACACCATCACGGGCCTCGTACTGTTCCACGCGGCTTTCCAGACCGGGTTCTGCACCCTGTTCATGCGCAACTTCATGAAGGAGCTGCCTTACGAGCTGATCGAGTCGGCGCGCATCGAAGGGGTCAGTGAATGGCAGATCTTCGTGCACGTCGTGCTGCCTCTGGTACGCCCGGCGGCGGCTGCTTTGTCGGTACTGATCTTCACCTTTTTGTGGAACGACTTCTTCTGGGCGACGGTACTGATCAACGGCGACGACCTGCTGCCGATCACCGCCGGCGTGCGTTCGCTGAACGGGCAGTTCGTCAGCCAGTGGCATCTCGTCTCGGCCGCCTCGCTGCTCGCGGCGCTGCCGCCGATCCTCATGTTCTTCACCATGCAGAAACACTTCATCGCGGGGCTCACGCTGGGTGCGTCGAAGGGCTGACATCCAAGTACTCACCGCACCGCGTCTTCGTGCCGGGTAGTTGGCATGGAACCCGGCCTGCGCCGCACGGGCAAGGCCTCGCCTGATAGCATCCGCCGATATGGAATACGACTTCATCATCGTCGGTGCCGGGTCCGCAGGTTCGGTACTCGCCAACCGCCTGAGCGCCGGTGGCCGCCATTCGGTGCTGTTGCTCGAGGCCGGTGGTAGCGATCGGCGCTTCTTCGTGAAGATGCCGATGGGCTACGGCAAGGTCTATTACGACCCGCACGTGAACTGGAAATACACTACTGACCCTGTACCCGGACTGGGTTTTCGGCCAAGCTACTGGCCGCGTGGCAAGGTGCTCGGGGGTTCCAGCTCGATCAACGCCATGGTCTACGTTCGGGGCCATCCGCTCGATTTCGACGACTGGGCCGCCCACGCTGCCGGCTGGGCATGGCGTGACGTCGAGCCGGTGTTCAGGCACCTGGAGCACTATTCACGCGGTGCTGACGATTTCCGCGGTGGTGACGGGCCGGTGCCGGTACGGGACATAAGGCACGAGGTGCATCCACTGTGCGAGCACTTCTTCGCTGCGGCCGGCGAGCATGGCTGGCGGGCCAACCCGGACTACAACGCGGCCGACATGGAAGGTGTCGGGCCATACCAACTGACCATCGACAGAGGCGTGCGTGCCTCGGCGGCCTACTGTTACCTGGCACCGGCCCGCCGACGCGGTAACCTGAAGATCGAGACTGGCGCCCATGTGACAGGCGTAGACGTGGCCGGCGGCCGCGCCGAAGGCGTCACCTACCGCCGTCGCGGCGAGCTTCATCATGCCCGCGCTCGCTGCGAGGTAGTGTTGTGCGGCGGGGCGGTCAACTCCCCTCACCTCCTGGAGCTGTCAGGTATCGGCAAAGGCGTGCACCTGCAAGGCCTCGGCATCGAAGTGAAGGCCGATCTACCCGCCGTCGGAGAGAGGTTGATGGATCATCTCGGTGCCGACCTGGTCTGCCGCTCCCGATTGCCCAGCCTCAACCAGCAGCTGCGCCCCTGGCATGGCAAGCTGAGAGCAGGCTTGCATTACGTCACGAGGCGCGGTGGCCCTCTTTCGCTGAGTGTGAATCAGGCCGGTGGCTTCGTGAAAAGCAGGCCCGGCCTCGACCGGCCCGACCTGCAACTCTACTTCTCGCCTTTGAGCTATACCCGCGCACCCGTGGGAACTCGCCCTCTGATCAACCCTGATCCCTTTCCAGGTTTTTTGCTTGGCTTCAATCCATGCCGGCCGAGCAGTGTCGGCCACAGCCATGCGCGTTCGGCGGATCCGTTCGAAGCACCTGCCATCCAGCCAGATTACCTATCGACCGACGACGACCGGCAACTCATGCTCAGCGGCATGAGACTGATGCGTCAGTTCGCGCAGACGCCGTCCATGAAGGCACTGATCGCCGAGGAAATCTCGCCCGGGCTTGCCGTGGAATCCGATGAGGAAATGCTCGAAGCGATCCGTGCGCACGCCTGGACCGTCTTTCACCCGTGCGGCACCTGTGCGATGGGAGCGAGTTCGACCGGGTCGGTGGTGGACCATCGGCTGCGGGTGCACGGTGTAGAGCGCCTGCGCGTTGCCGATGCCTCGGTGTTCCCGACCATCCCGACAGGCAACACGAACGCACCGGCTCTCATGGTCGGCGAACGCGCCGCCAGCATGATTCTCGACGATTACCGATGAAGGTCATATCGGTGACGCCTGCATTTCAAGATGCAATGCCGACCCGGTCCAGGGATTGGCCTCACACACCGCCTCGTTCAGCTGCACCCCGAGACCCGGTTCCGTCGAGGGTATGACGTGCCCGTCCTGCCATCGTATTCCGTCGATCAGCACCTCGCGATGAAAGCCGTCCCATTGCTTGATCGATTCCAGGATGAGAAAGTTCGGTGAGCAGGTGGCCAACTGTATGTTGGCAGCCGCCACAAGGGGGCCACAGTAGCAGTGTGGCGCTATCTGCACGTGCAGGGGCTCGGCCATCGCAGCGATCTTCTTCGCCTCCAGCACGCCACCGACGCGGCCCAGGTTCGGTTGCAAGATGGCAGCCGCCCCGGTGGCCAGCACGCGTGCGAATTCGCTGCGGGTGGTGAGCCGCTCGCCTGTCGCCACCGGCACCGAGGTAGCGCGTGCAACCTCTGCCATCACCTCAGGCATGTCCGGCGGTACCGGCTCTTCGAACCAGAGCGGATCGAACGGCTCGATGGCACGGGCCATGCGCCGCGCACCCGCGGCGGTGAACTGCCCGTGTGTACCGAACAGGATATCGGCACGGTCACCCACCGCTTCGCGCACCGCCTGCACCATGCGGCGCGACAGGTCGATATCCGCAAGCCTCGGCATGTGCCCATCGTAGTTCGTATAGGGGCCTGCCGGGTCGAACTTCACGGCGTCGAACCCCTGCCGGACGCAAGCGAGCGCCGCCGACGCTGCCATGTCCGGGTCGTTGTAGACATTGCGGCCGGCCTGCCCGTCGGCTTCATCCGGAAACACGCTGCCGGTATCCGGGTACAGGTAGGTGTAGCTGCGCAGGGTCTCGTGTACCCGACCACCCAGCAACTTGTAAACCGGCTGCCCGGCCTCCTTGCCGATGATGTCCCAGCAGGCCATCTCCAACGCGGAGCAACAGCCCATCATGCTCACGTCCGGCCGCTGCGAGAAGCCGGATGAATAGCAGGCACGAAAGAACGCCTCGATATCGTGCGGATCACAGCCCATCAGATGACGTGCTGCCACATCCTCGATCATTTTCGCGGTCAGATGCGGATCGAACGTTGCGGCGTACGCCTCACCGTAGCCGACCACACCGCCATCGGTAGTCAGCCGGACGAAGATGAAGTAGCGGCCTCCGGCCTGTGGCGGCGGATTGCCGACCACCCAGGTCTTGACGTCCGTAATGTGCATGAAATGCCTGCGTCTGTTGATGAATGAGGAGAGATTGCCGATATCACACTGAACAGGCCGCTTGGAGCAAGCCGCCTGTGCACTGTCACACCCAAAAGCCTGCAAGCTTTGGAAGCCAGGGTGCACCGGGAGTATCCTTTCGCGGAAGCCTGCACATCATCAATGGGGACCTACCATGCTCATCGGCGTACCCAAGGAAATCAAGAACCACGAGTACCGCGTCGGCCTGACGCCGACCAGTGTGCGCGAATGCATCGCGCACGGCCACTCTTGCATCGTCGAGGCCGGCGCTGGTGCCGGCATCGGCAACTCTGACGAAGATTACCGGCAAGCCGGTGCCGATATCACCGATACGGCCGCGGAGATCTTCAAGCGTGCCGACATGGTCATCAAGGTCAAGGAGCCGCAGAGCGTGGAGCGCGCCATGCTACGCGAAGGGCAGATACTGTTCACGTACCTGCATCTCGCACCCGACCTGCCACAGACCACCGAATTGATCGATAGCGGTGCGGTGTGCATTGCCTATGAAACCGTCACCTCACCGCAGGGTGGCCTGCCGCTGCTCGCCCCCATGTCGAAGGTGGCCGGGCGCATGGCGATACAGGCAGGCGCCTACTGCCTGGAGCAGCCGCATGGCGGTCTGGGCATGCTGCTCGGTGGTGTACCCGGGGTTGACCCGGCGAAGGTCGTGATCATCGGCGGCGGCGTGGTGGGCACGCACGCAGCGCACATTGCCGTGGGGATGGGTGCCGACACCTGGATACTCGACACCAACAACGATGCGTTGGAAGCGCACTGGCGCCAGTTCGGTCGCAACACGAACACCGTTTACTCCACCCAGGACGCCCTGGAGCAACATGTGCTCGCGGCGGACCTGGTGATCGGTGGTGTGCTGATCCCCGGCGCGGCCGCACCGAAGCTGGTCACGGCCGACATGGTCAGGCGCATGAAGCCCGGTGCCGTGATCGTCGACGTGGCCATCGACCAGGGGGGCTGCTGCGAGACGTCGAAGGCCACCACGCACGCCGAGCCCACCTACCTGGTGAACGACGTGGTGCACTACTGCGTCGCCAACATGCCGGGCGGCGTGCCGAAGACCTCGACCTACGCACTGAACAACGCCACCCTGCCCCACGTGCTGAGCCTGGCCGACCGTGGCTGGCTCGACGCCCTGCGCCACGACCCGCACCTGGCCAACGGCCTGAACGTGAACGCCGGCAAGCTGACCTCGAAGGAGGTGGCGGAGGCGCATGGGCTGGAACACCGGGCGCTGGGTGCCGTGCTGGGTTGATAGCTGGCATTTCTTGACGATACGTGAATGCCGGCAAGCTTGATTTCGAGGGCGGTGGCGGAAACGCGTGGTATGCGCCAGTAGTGCATCCACAGGATGACGTTGGGTTCAGCGTCATCATCATGTGGAAGGACCACCAGGCGTTGGGTGCCATGCTGGGTTGAGCTTCCGGTCAGGTTGATACGATCAGTAAGTACGGCCCAGCGCCAGTTCTCCGGCCAGCTCGACCAGACCAATGGCTTCGACACCATCCGCTTTCGGATAACGATCGCTACCGTTGTAGACGATGTAGGCTGCATCGGGCTGAATATCTTCCAGCGCCCGGTAAAAGCCATCTGACACCTTCGGTGCCGACGAGCGTTTCACCTCGATCGCGATACACCGATTGCCCGGCAGCTCGAGCAACAGATCGATCTCGTTGCCGGTAGCCGTGCGGTAGTAACTCGGTTGCGTACGACGCGGTGCCGCTCGCAAGAGATTCTCGATCACATGCCCCTCCCAGCTCGCGCCGGCAACCGGATGCCCAAGCACATCATCTAGAGATTCGAGCCCCAGCAGGCAGTGCAGCAAGCCACTATCGCGTATCCACACTTTCGGTGACTTCACCAGCCGCTTGCCGACATTGGCGTGATACGGCTGAAGACGGCGTACAAGCAGCAAGTCGGCCATCAGGCCGAGATATGAAGCGACTGTCTTGCCGTCCACCGCCAGGCTTCTGGCAATGTCCGCGGCGTTCAACGGCGCCCCCTGCCGGTGGGCAAGCATCGTCCAGAATCGCCGTAGCGTAGTGGCGGGAATGCGCGGCCCGAGCAACGGTATATCGCGCTCCAGATACGTCGAGATGAAGTCTGCGCGCCAGGTGATGCTACGCTCGTCGCTGTCCGCCAGGAGGCTGCGCGGGAAGCCACCCCGTAACCAGGGATCCGATACGAGCGCGCCTTGCGTTTCAAGCACATCCAGCGGGCACAGTTCCAGGTACCCGATACGCCCGGCAAGCGTTTCACTCGACTGCTTCAGAAGCTCGATGGAAGCAGATCCGAGAAGCAACAGTTGCCCATTACCCTCACCGGCGAGGATGCGGTCGTCCACCAGGCTTCTCAGCACTTGAAACAGCTCCGGCAGGCGCTGGATTTCATCGATCACCACTAACTGCCGACCGATGAGCAATGGAGTCAGGTAGGCGACGGGATCATCAAGCTTGGCCAGGTCAGCCGGGTTTTCCAGATCCAGATACTCCAGAGTCCGGTTTCTCAGCAGTGGCGCCAATAGCACTCGCGCCACCGTGGTTTTGCCGACCTGACGCGGACCAAGCAACGCAGTGACCGGATTCGCATCCAGACTCTCGATCAGATCAGCCAGCAATCGACGCGCAATCATTCTGCAATCATGGAGTCACACTCCAGATTTGCAAGGCTCGCGAGGATCACTGTTGATCGCTAACGATCTCAGTCGTTCGTCCTTGCAACAGTGTTACCGTATTAAATAGGAAAATGTTATCGCCCTGGAGGCCGCCTGCGTGTTCTCACCATCAACGACAATCGACGACCTGCGCGGCGTCGGACGCGTGGAGCTCGAGTTCGACGAGCGCCAGTCGGCCTACGTGCTGATCGGCAGCAATGGCGTCGGCAAGACGAAGACGCTGGAGGCATTGTTTCAGATCGCGTTCTTCGCTTCGTCGCGAGTGCGTATGCACAATACTCCAGTCCGCGAATCAGTTCCGGTCTTCAAGTCCGCATCGCTTGGTGAGCAGAAACTGGTCGTTTCGCAAAAATACACCAGCCCTGATCGGATCCTCAACATTGAGTTACATGGCTCGCCAGTCGTCTACGCTGGCAGCCAATCACGCGGTTTTTTTGTCTCAGGCCGATATGGACCGAAAGCGCTCGGTACGTTTGCTGAACGCCAGACGCGGTACGTCCAATCGGTCATCAGCGGTATGCAATCGAACTTCTCTGCTCTCAACATGGAGGCCAATGTCGATCGGTGGTTCGTGGAACGTGCTCAATCTCAGAACCCTTACCAACTGAGCGATGACAATCGTGGCTTCGAGATTCGAACCGTACTTACGCTATTGAATCACATCGATCAAAGGATCGACCCAAATTTCCTTGAAATATCAGGAAACGAAACTGCCAGCTTAAAGATCGCTGATGAGCACAGACAGCTCAACGAGCTGAGTACAGGCTTCGCCGCGGTCGTAAAGCTTATCCAGACCATCGTCGCTGGCTACGCGGCGTTCACGAACGATACGCAACTACAGCAGGTCGAGGGGTTTGTTTTCATCGACGAGATTGAGAGCCATCTTCATGTTACCTGGCAATCACATATCGTTAGACTTCTGGTGGAGCTGTTTCCAAACACCACTTTTTTCGTGACTACGCATTCACCCATCGTAATAGCTCAGTGCCAACCTGGCGAAGCCTATCAACTGAGCCGAGACAAGCATGGCGTGGTGCGAAACCAACGTATTGAAGCGCCCGGGCGGATGGCTCTAGTCGATTTGCTCGATGAGGCGTTCGGAGTCGATGTCAACCAGATGAAGCTCGAGCAGATGTCACCCGACCTCCAGTCGCAGGGCAAATCTCGACTTCTTGATCTGCTTCGCGATGGAGATGCATAGTGGCAACACGACGGGTACTCCTTGACGCTAACCTCTTGATAGCCGCGCTCGATCATGAAGGCACTTCGATCGAAGATGCGAAGGTCAAGGCAAGACATATACTGTCTGAACTCATGTCAGATTCCAATGTGGCTGTAGCCATCACGCCGTTGATCCGGTATGAAGTGCTGCGTGGAATTGACTTGAAGAACGCGGTGGGCTACCGGCATGTAAAGGAGGCTCTCGACAATTTCATGGAATTTGATATAACGAGAGCCATGTCCAACGTGCAGCCGAGCTATTTCGACGTCACCAAGCGGAGCAAAGAGGTTCTGACACGATATCAGTCGACAAACGACGCTTCGATGCCTTTCACGTTGCAACCGCTTCGCTGCTAGGCATGGAATTACGATCGGAGGATAACGGTATTCGACGGCTATAGGAGCTCGACGCGCTTGTAGCATCGGAACCTGCCTACTGACTCAACGCCACCCACGCCTCATCTGCAGCCTTCTTGTACTCTTCCCAACCGCCATCCATCCAGCGCTCGCGCCCTTTGCCGGCGTAGAACAGGAAGAGCTTGTCGCCGAGGATTTCCCAGTGGGTGCCGTCGGTCTTGACCAGGCCTTCGCCGAGGCTCAGGGCATTCGCGCAGAAGCCGTTGTAGGCAGGGGCGAACTTTTCAGGCTCGGCGGCAAAGCGTTCGGCGTGGTCGGCCGACAGGAAGTACCAGGTGGCGCCCTTGTATTCCACCGCGTACGGCTTTTCGCCCTCTTCCGCTCGCGCCTGGGGCTCGCGTTGGATCTCGTGATACGCCACCGTATCGTGCCCATCGATGGCAACGCTGCGCCAACGTGACTTGCTGACGGGTTCGGCTGCGTGAGTGACGGCGGAGACGGCCAGTAGAGATAGGGCCAGTAGCAACGCCGGAAGCGTTCGTAGGTTCATCTTCATACTTACTCTGTTTATTCTAATTGTTCTGGTTGCTCTGGTTGCTCTGGCTGCTTTGGTCGCCTCGCCGTGCGAATCCACACCGCCGTATCGTGATAAACGGCACCACCGTTCGGCTTGCCGGGCTCGGCACTGATCAGCGCGTTGATGCCGACGCCACCGCGAAAGTCCGTATTGAGCCACAGGCTTTCGACCACCACCGTGCCGCGCTGTACGCCCTCGAAACCTCGTGCCTTCAATGCAACCGAGCCCAGGCGGTTGCCTATCTCGACCATGCCCTCTTCATCGGGTTCGATATCGGCAAGATCCAGCGGGTGAATCAGCACGCGCGGTTCGCCTTCCATGCGCCGGGCCTCCGGAGTTTCGGTGAACGTGCTGTTCAGGAACTGCCGTGCCGGGGCGGCCACCAGCCGAAACGGGTGTTCGTCATCCGGTGCATCGACCACCGCCCAATGATCCGGCATCGTCGGCATGCCTGCCGCATCAGGCCCGATCGCGGCCCAGTCCGGCGTCAGATGGAAGCGCTTGTCCGCGTGGCCGAAACCATCGAGAAAATTCGCAGTCTCGAACGTCGGAGCGAGATCGACACCGCCGCGGGCATGCACGGTGTTCGCATCCGGCAGGCCCGACGCGACGAGCATCCGATCGATCAGCGTCCACGCATCATGCTCGAACCCTGCATGCGACAGGCCGAGCCGTTCGGCCAGTGCCTGGGTTACCTCATGGTTGCTGCGACATTCGCCGGGCGGTTCAATCAGTTGCCGACCGATCTGCAGCTGGGTGTGACCGCTGGCCGTGTAGATGTCGTCATGCTCGAGGAACATGGTGGCGGGCAGCACGATGTTGGCGTAGCGCGCAGTGTCGGTGAAGAACTGCTCGTGAACGACGGTGAACAGGTCTGGCCGGCTCAGCCCTTCGAGCACCTTCAGGCTTTCGGGCGCCACGACCGCCGGATTGGTGTTCTGCACGAACAGGGCTTTCACCGGAGGGCCGCCCTGCAGGTCATCGGCGTTACCGCACAGGATCGGCCCGATGCGCGACTGGTCGAACACCCGGGTGTGTGCGTGCGGAATGTCCTTCCCTTGTATCTCGGATCGATCAAGGTCGTAGATCGCGCCGTTGCCGTAAAGCGCACCGCCGCCCTGCACCTGCCAGGCACCCGTCAGTGCCGGCAGGCAACTCGCGGCGTGCATGTTCACCGCACCGTTCCGTGATCGGGCGAAGCCGTACCCCAGGCGCATGAAACTGTGCTTCGTGGCGCCGTACTCGCGCGCGAACGCCACGATCTCCTCGACTGCAAGGCCGGTGATCGACGCGGCCCAGGCCGGCGTCCGGGTCGCGATATGCCGCTCGAACGCCGGTGTGAAATCCGTGTGACCGGCCAGGTACTCGCGATCGACCAGGCCTTCGTCAAACAATACATTCATGACCCCGCAGGCCAGTGCCCCGTCGGTACCCGGGCGCAGCATCAGATGGCGATCCGCCTTCTTCGCGGTAATGGTCTCGTAGGGATCGATGACGATCAGTTTCGCTCCGTTCTCGCGACGCGCCCGGGACACATGGTGCATCACGTTCACCTGCGTGTTCACCGGGTTCCCACCCCACACCACGATCAGCTTGCTCCGGTGCATGAGCCGGGCATCGCTACCGCGCTTCACGCCGGCGCCTGCCAGCCAGCCCGCATCCGGCAGCGTGGTGCAGTAGGTGGAATGCTGGCGGGAGGTGCCGAGAGCGTGACGGAAACGATCGAGCCCGTCGCGCTGCACAAGGCCCATCGTGCCCGCGAAATGGAACGGCCAGATGGCTTCGGCACCGTGTTCGCGGATGATGCGCGAAAAGCGCGTCGCGGTCTCGTCCAGGGCATCATCCCAGCTGAGCGGTTCGAAGTCCGTCAGGGTGCCGCCATGGGCCCGCCGCGCCTTGCCAGACTTGCGCCGCAGCGGCTGCATCAACCGATCCGGATGATGGATACGCTGCGCGTAGCGGGCGACCTTCGCGCAGATCACGCCTTGGGTGTAGTCCTGTTCCTTCGAACCGTAGACCCTGCCGATGGTGCGCTCGTCCAACACTTCCACGTCCAGCGCGCAGGTGCTCGGGCAATCGTGAGGGCAGACGGATCGATGGCGAGCGGGGCTCACGAGTCGATCATGCCAGTGACGTCCAGACACCACCGCGGCGAGACGAGTCGACCACTGCCGACACGAAGGCCACGCCGGCCAGCCCATCCTGCACGCTCGGCAGCAACGAGGTCGCGGGCGAGTTCTCGGCCTCGGCGGCGTCGGTACCTTTGCGGCGGCTGCGAATCAGTTGTGCGGCTTCCGAATACAGGGTGGCGAACGCTTCGAGATACCCTTCCGGGTGCCCGGCCGGAATTCGCGCCAGCGTCGCCGAGGCCTCGGTGGCACCCGGCCCGCCGCGCGTCAGCCGCAGCTGTGATCCGCCTTGGGGCGTGAACCACAGGTAGTTCGGATCTTCCTGATACCACTCGATCCCACCTTCGGTACCGTAGATTCTCATGCGTAGGCCATTTTCGCTGCCCACTGCCACCTGACTGGCCCACAAGAGGCCGCGTGCCCCACCCTCGAAGCGCAACATGACATGAGCGTTGTCGTCCAGTGCCCGCCCATCGACGAAGGTGTGCAGATCCGCACACAACGATGAGACCGTCAGCCCGGTGACGAAATCGACGAGATTCATCGCGTGAGTGCCGATATCGCCGATGCAGCCGCCCAGCCCGGAACGCTCCGGATCGGTGCGCCAGCCGGCCTGCTTCTGGCCGGACTCCTCGATGTTCGTTGCCAGCCAGTCTTGCGCATATTCCGCCTGTACCACACGCAGCTCGCCCAGCTGCCCGGCCCGCACCATTTCGCGTGCCTGGCGGATCATCGGGTAGGCGGTGTAGTTGTGTGTGAGGATGAACAGCGATTCGCTATCCTCCACAAGCTTCACGAGCTGTTTCGCATCGGCGAGCGAAGCGGTCAACGGCTTGTCGCAGATCACATGGATGCCCTGCTTCAGAAAGGCTTCGGCCACCGCGAAGTGCAGGTGGTTCGGTGTAACGATACTGACCGCTTCGATGCCATCCTCGCGCTGTGCCTCGCGTGCCGCCATTGCAGTAAAGTCGCTGTAGGCACGATCGTCCGCTATGCCGAGATCCCGTGCGGAACCCAAAGCCTTCTCTTCAGTGGACGAGAACGCACCGGCCACCAGTTCATAATGGTCATCGATACGCGAAGCGATCCGGTGCACACCGCCGATGAACGCATCGCGGCCGCCGCCCACCATGCCCAGCCGAATGCGATCGGGCTTCGCGGCATCTCGTGTCATCTACGTTTCCTCTCAAAAGCGAACAGCCTTCAGCCGATACCCAGAATCCGGCGGTTCGCTGCCTCGTCGGTGCCGCCGTCGGCGAAGTCGTCAAACGCCTTCTCCGTCACCCGGATGATGTGATCGCGTACGAATCGCGCGCCTTCACGGGCGCCGTCTTCCGGGTGCTTCAGGCAGCATTCCCATTCAACTGTGGCCCACCCGTCGAAATCGTACGCGGCAAGCTTGGAAAAGATAGCGGCAAAATCGATCTGACCATCGCCGAGGCTGCGAAAACGCCCGGCGCGATCGACCCAGCCCTGATAACCGGAATACACGCCTTGCCGACCGGTGGGATTGAATTCGGCGTCCTTGGCGTGAAACAGCTTGATGCGTTCGTGATAGATGTCGATGTTGTCGAGGTAGTCGAGGCACTGCAACAGGTAGTGCGACGGGTCGTACAACATGTTGCAACGCGGGTGATTATCGAGCCGTTCGAGAAACATCTCGAAAGTGACGCCGTCGTGCAGGTCCTCACCCGGGTGAATCTCGTAGCAGACGTCCACGCCGCACTCGTCGGCCCGGTCGAGAATCGGGCGCCAGCGCTTCGCCAGTTCGTCGAATGCGGCTTCCACCAGGCCGGCCGGACGCTGCGGCCAGGGATACAGGAAAGGCCAGGCCAAAGCTCCCGAGAAGGTGGCATGAGCCGTCAGCCCCAGGTGCTCGGATGCGCTCAGCGCCTGCAGGCACTGATCGACGGCCCAGGCCTGACGCTTCTTCGGATCGCCACGCACCGCCGGCGTGGCGAAACCATCGAACGATTCGTCGTAGGCCGGATGCACGGCGATCAGCTGGCCCTGCAGATGAGTCGACAGCTCGGTGACCTGTACACCGTTCTGTTCGGCCACGCCCTTGAACTCATCGCAGTAGGTCTTCGACCCGGCCGCCTTCGCCAGATCGATCAACCGAGCGTCCCAGCTGGGGACTTGTACGGCATCGTAGCCACAGTCGGCTGCCCAGCGCGTGATGGAATCCCAACTATCGAACGGGGCCTCGTCGCCGGCGAACTGTGCCAGAAACAAACCGACCCCCTTGATCGTCTTCATGGCAGTGTCACTGTTCCCATGTCACGTTGTCGCCGGCCGCTTCGGCCGACTTCAACAACTCGATCAGCGGCACCGCGCGGGTGCCCAGCTTCACCTTCTGCGCAGACTCATCGTCGCCCTCGGAACTTGGGCCACCGGTGTCGCTGCCCTGATCGTCGCGCGCGGCGAGCGCCGCATTCAGCGATGCAAGCGCCGGCGCGACATCCTCGGCCATGATGGCCCCCGGTACATTACCGCTCTGGCCCATCATCTTCAGCAGAGAGGAGGCCACATCGCCGAACATGGTGATGTCGGCATGGGAAGAGGTAGTGAACGTGACGAGCATGGGTTTTCTCCTGGACAGGTAATCGGGAACAACGGCGGCTGTCTGGAGCAAGGGCCGGTGGCGCCCGAAAGCGTGTGAAGCATCCTGCCCTCAGTATCCCCCCAATCCCGGCCGTCCTGCGCGACAATCGTGCCAAACCATGAAAAATACTGACGGATAGCGTGGCGAACTTCAACACTCACATCTTGAGCGCGGCTGCCTGCGGGAGCCTGGCCGCGACCGTCTGCATGAAGCTGGTCGGGCTGGCGCCGGCCGATGCCCTGGTGCTGACTCTGGCAGCCATTGCAGGCGGCGTGCTGCCGGATATCGATCTGAAACACTCCACACCCGGCAAGGCCCTGTTCACCGGGCTTGGAACACTGCTGGCGTTGTCGTGGCTGTTCGCCAGCATTCACGAGTTCGCCGCCATCGAGCTGTGGGTGGTCGCCGGTGCCATATTCCTGTGCGTGCGCTATCTGGCCTGGCGGCTCTTCGACCAGTTCACCGTACACCGAGGCGCCCTGCATTCACTGGCGGCCGGCCTGATGTTCAGCTTCGCGGCCAGCGCCGGCAGCTTTCACTTTCTCGGCCTCGACCCTCTGATGAGCTGGCTGGTCGCCGGGTTTCTCGGCGCCGGCTTTTTCATCCATCTGGCACTCGACGAACTGTTCGCGGTCGATATCATGGGCGCCCGGGTGAACAATCGTTTCGGCAGTGCGCTGAAGATCATCGACACCAAACGTCTGTTTCCCAGTTGCCTGGTGCTGTTCGCCGCATTGCTGACGTGGTTCTGGACCCCCACGTTGCATCCGCTGACGAACGCCTGGGAGACCATCAGCGCAAATTCCGCCACGCCCTGGGCCGATGCCTTGCTGCCTGCGTGGCTGAACATCGACTGGGGCCTGTCGTCAATCACCCCGTAGGCGTCGCCGCATCTGTGATGGCAGATCTTCCGCTGGCAGGCCCCGGGCGGGATGACTGCCCGGCCGATCAGGTCTTCACCTCGAGCCGCCTCAGCGTCTCGTAAGTCAGGCCACCCCGATCGAGTTCGTTCTCCAGCTGATAAGCCTCCACCGCTTCCATCGTGCCTTGGCCCATCACGCCATCGGCAGGACCCGGGCTGAACCCTTCACGCTTCAGCGCGCGCTGAAGGCTCGAGACGATCTGGCGAGTCATGTTGGTATCACAGAGCACCTTGCGCCACTCGAGCCGCGACGGTTCGATCTGGGCCTGCCGGGTGACGGTACGCGTACGTTCCGGAATCGGAATGCGGCGCGCGCTGGCCGCGGTTTCGAGCTGCTGCACGGCAAACGTTCGACGCTCCGCCGGTATGTCCTCGAAGTCGGCCCGGGCAGGCTCCTTGAGCTCGAGGCGCTTGACCGTCTGGAATTCGGCCGGCAGTTCAGTGCGGCAGATCTCCCGACCGCTGGCCACGCCTCTGCCTTTCGGATCTTCGCTGGAAGGTAGCCAGAAGAACCCGGCATCGGCAACCTTCTTTCGCCGGATCACTGTCTCATGCTGTGCCGGCACCGCTTCGCGCTTCTCACTGCTAGGTTTCACGAGGCGCTGCTTCTCGTAGGTTTCGTAGACCGGCGGCACCGTGACCGTGCGGGTGGTGGCGGGTTTGTCGAGCACCGTTCTGGTGATCGTCTCATAGCTTGCCGGTACTTCCACCAGGCACATGATCTCACCGGTGGTATTGTCGACGCGCTCGACCAACCCACGCCCCTGCTTCCAGACGCTGCGTGCCGGCTCCACCAGGACTGACTCGGTCTCCACCCGATACACAGCCGGCACATCCACTATTTCACTGCTGGCAGGCTTGACGAGCACCCGTTTCTCCACAGTCTCGTATTCGGCATCGGTCACGACGATACGCTCGCTCGCCTCGCGGGTGAGCACCTTGACGTTCTCCGTTTCGTACTCGGCTTCGGTAAAGAACTCGCTGAAGCATGCACCGGCCTCGACCTTGCCCGGCTTGATGCCCGCGGCCTGCAGGCCCGCCAGGGCATCCGGGCTCACCGGCAGCTTTTTGTCACCGGCCTGCCGGGTCCAGCGCAGTTCGGCAGGTCGCGTCTCCACACGTTCCTCGACCTCTTCGAACACCGCATCCACAGCGGCAATGTCGCGACTTTTTTCGCGAACGACCACCTCTTCCTCGATGTCGACGTAGACGGCGGGAATCGCCTCCACCCTCTCGGAGGCTTCGCGCACCAGCACCTTTTCGGACTTGCGCTCGAAACGAGCCGGTGTGATGACCTTCGCGTAGCATTCACCCGGCTTCGCGTCAGGCAAGGTCTCGGTGTTGTCGATCTCCTGAGCGAGCACACCGGCCGACTGCGTCAATGCGCAAAGACTTACCACCGACCACAACAACAGATTCTTCACCGATCCTTCCCTCTCTAGTCTTTCTCGAAGGGCGATTGTCTATCTAGACGGCAATGATTTCAATCCATCTGTTCGATCAATGCCGCCATCCGCGCCACGCCGGGCTTGACGGGCTCATCGGAAGAAGAGTGCGTACTGCATGGAACCATCGTGAGTGGCGGGGTTCGTCATCAGCGGTCATCAACCTTTTGGCCCCGATATACTCGACGCGGCGCCTGCACCCGCCGGGTCAGCACCGGCACATCGTCTTCATCGCCATCGGACGGCACGCCTGCCGGCGGTCGGGCTGGTTGAACCGAGGCCTCGAGTACCTTCTCCAGATGACCGAGTTGCCTCTGCAGGCTCGCGATGTACTCGGCTTGATGAAGCAACTGTGTCTGCAGACTCTTGTTCTCATCCTGCGCCCCCGCCAGCGCTCCGAGCTCCGTGCCCATGCCTAGCCGCCATTCGTCGTAGTGGCGTTGCAGACGCTTGAGAGCGAACAGACGTACCACGCCGCCGCCGAACACCGCACCGGCGATCGCTGCGAGAAGTACCAGCCCCAGCACCACGCTAGTTGCCCAAGATGCCATCAGTCTATTCCCTTGCCGGTGTCGAAATACACTCTCGATCGCCCTTCGTCGGGCGCTTCACTGCCGGGGGTATCGACAGTGAATCGTTCACGATCAAGCCCGCGTTCGACGAGGTAGCCAACCAGCGCGCGGGCGCGGGCGCCTGCGAGTCGCCGTCCCGGTTCGTCCGACCCTTCCGGTACGGTGACGCGTACGCCGATGCTGGTGTCTTGATAGAGATAGAGGGTTTCGAAGATTCGATCCAGCTGTCGGCGGATGGGCGCGTCCAGCTCCGCTCGGCCCACGGCGAAATCGATCCTGCTGGCGTCTTCCGTCATCTCGACCAGTTCGATACGCCTCAACTCCTGCAGGGAGGCAAGCTCTTCCGCGGCGGGCGTATCCAGCGCCGGGTTCGCCGCCGTGCGAACAGGTGGTGCCTCGGACTGGGGTGGCCGGCCTGCGGTATCGGCAGCATCATCGGTCAGGTCTAGCTCGACAGGGTTGTTCGGGGGGCTGTTCAGTGGGCTGCTCGGAGCAGTTCGCGGGATCGAGTCGCGTGCCTCACCGGTACTGCTCGAGGGTTGAACGGGCGCCCCGGGTGCGGGCCCGGGAGATGACGATTCGGTTCGCGGCGCTGCCACGGTCGCTCGTTCGGTAGGCGCTGGCGCGGGCGATTCGGGCACAGGCGGCTCGGGTTGGGCTGGGGCCCGGGACTCGGGCTCGGGCTCGGACTCGGACTCGGACTCGGGAGACGCTGCCGTGCTAGGTAAGGCACCAGGCACCGCACTCGCCACCAGCGCCTGCACGCCCGGTAACAGGCGGTCGGCGCTGTTGTAGGCCACCACCAGAATCGCGGCCAGTACGAATGCCGATATCCGGAGGGCGCGCCAGGTGGCCTGTACGCCGGGGATGACATCCGGAAAGGCGGCTGGAAAATCAGTGCTATTGGCCGTCCGATTCATTCCCACATGATACCTGTGCATCTTGTCATATCAGAAGCCTGCCGGCGTTCATCCTTGCGTTTCGTCAGACAGTTCACACAGGCAACCCAGCGCTTCGTCGTGCAACGCCGGATTCGCACTGGCGAGAACGCGTCCGCCACCTGCAGCACTGCCACCGTTCCAGTCGGTGAGGCACCCGCCCGCTCCCTCCACGATCGGTATGAGCGCCTGGATGTCGTAAGGTTCGAGACCGCACTCGACGACGATATCCACGTGCCCCATCGCCAGTAGCGCGTAGCTGTAGCAGTCGCCTCCGAACCGTGTCAGCTCGGCACGCGAGCGTATCCGTTCGAACGCTGCGGCAAGCTCGGGCGATGCGAACAGCTCCGGTGCTGTCGTCTGCAGACGCGCATCGGCCAGACGTGCATTGCCACGGGTGCCCAACGCCTTCGTGCCCCCGCGGTCACGCATCGTGGTCTTGCCTGACACACCGATCAACCGTTCACCGAGAAACGGCTGATCGAGCACGCCCAGCACGACGTTCTCTCCATCGTAGACCGAGATCAGCGTACCCCACAGCGGCGAACCGGTGATGAACGCTCGCGTGCCGTCGATCGGATCGACCACCCAGGTCAATGCTCCGGCCACCTGCCGATCGTCGCTCTCTTCGCCCAGGAAGGCGTGCTCGGGAAACCGATCCAGCACGACCCGGCGAATGGCAAGCTCCGCCCGTCGATCGGCTTCTGTCACCGGGTCGAAATATCGCTGTTCCACAGCCTTGTTCCGCACAGCCAGCGGCTTGCGAAAACAGGCCATGGTGATGTCGGCAGCCTCGTCGGCAGCCGCCTGCGCGGTGGCCAGCAATGCTGATAGCAGTCCCGCATCGATGGGTACGGATGCGTGTCGGGGTAGTTTCATCAGCCGAAAATTCCTGGCTCTGTCAATGTTTGGCGGGACCGCTAGGTTATGACGTCGATGGGCCGCTAGTCCAGTTACCGACGAAACGCAAGACGACCCTGTCAATTGGCGTAGATATTGCCCACGCGCGATGAATTGGTCAGCAACCGGGTGCCGAATGGCGCGGTAGTTGTACTAATGGTCCGGAGTCACCAACCAAGGAGCAGAGAGAAACCCGTCATGCGCTTCGTCCGCCATCTCCCACGCACGCCGTGCACCCGCATCAGTCGTTCAGTAACATTGCGCCGGAGCCTCAGCGCCTCAGGCGCTCTGGCGTTGCTCATCAGCCAGTCGGCGTGCACGACAGCCGACGCCAAGCGCATCACCTATGAGATGCTCTCGCAGGAAGATTGCCTGCGCAACGAGCTGGATGATTTCTGCGCGCGTGGCTATACCCACGAATACCAGGAGTACGAGCGTGTTCGCCTCGATTATCTACGCCATATCGCCGAAGAGGCCGACGACGATACCGATGCATCCGGCCAGGGCGACGACCTGCCTTCGCCCTGATCGTCAACCCATCATGCGCGACCTCTGCGGCCGCACATGGCATCCGATGGGCCACGCCTGCGGGGCTTCGCATGGCTGAACACGCCGTACTGGCACCGGTGATCGCGCATCGTGGTGCCTCTGCCGATGCGCCTGAAAATACCCTGGCCGCCCTGCGTCTGGCAGCGGATCACGGCGTACGGGTTGTCGAGGTGGATGTAGCGATCAGCGCCGACGGTGTAGCCTACCTGCATCACGATGATGAGCTCGAACGCTGCACCGACGGCGTCGGCAGGCTTTGCGATCTGCCCAGCGAAGACATCGACAGGCTGAATGCGGGCATTCTCCACTCGGGTGCCGACCGAGAGCCTCACCGGAAAACGTTCCGGGAACCGTTGCCACGTCTCACGGCGGCCATCGAGCTGCTGCGAGAGCGACGGCTCGGGCTGAACCTGGAAATCAAACCCGTGGCAGGGCTCGAGGAGCGCACGAGCATCGCCATCTGCGAGATCATCGAGGGCCACTGGCCGGACGACTTGAATCTCGTATTTTCGAGTTTCAGTACGCAGGCGTTGAGTATCACACGCTCGCGATTGCCGGCGGTACCTCGCGCCCTGATCAGTGATGCGGTGCCCGAGGCGCTCGAGGAACTCGTCATGCGGCTCGGGCTGTCCAACCTGCATTGCGATGCCGAGCTGATCGACCCGACGGGGCTGGCCACGCTGCGATCGCGGAGGCTCGGCGTGTACTGTTATACCGTCAACGACGTCGACCAGGCGCTACGCCTGCTGGATTTCGGCGTGGATGGCATCTTCACCGACCACCCGTCACGTATGCTCCAGGCGCTGGCACCTGCCATCCGTTAGCTCACGGGCGCCTACGGGCTAGCCGACGAAAGCCCCGGAGCGCGCCAGATGATCGTTCCGTTCACCTGCTCCGGTGCGTCTTCGGCAACGCTTTGCAACAGGTCCGGCCATAGCGTCGGCCAGCAGCAACTGTGCGTGAACCCCGCCAGCTCGATACCCACGGCGGTGGGCTGGCGACGAATGGAGGCTTCGACAAGCCGCGGCGGAATCACCTGGTCTTCGATGCCGGTCAGATGCCACTGACGTACCGCCTCGCGAAGCGGCGGCTCACTCGCCGGATTCAGCGATTCGTAGAGTGGCGTGTAGCGGTGATGAGCCGTCCAGGCGTCCGTATCCAGATTGCCACCGAGCGTGATCACGTGAGAAACGTCCGGTAGCCTGCTGGCCAGCAACAGCGCCAATGCACCACCGCCGCTATGCCCGATCAACCACAGCTTGCTGACGCGGTGGCGCCTCTGCAGCAACCTGATCACGCCGGCCATGCTATCGATCACCGTCGGTGAGAAACGCGCCGACGTCCAGAGCGAGAAGTGACAGCCCGTATCTCGTGAGAAACCGTTGTAGCAAGGCCTGCCGACATGCACGGCGGGTAACGGATCGGTCGCCATCAACCGCAGCATCAGCGGGGGCGTGGGGGGCGTGGGATCGGGCATGATGACGACGCGATGACGCCAGGGCTCGCCGTCGCCCTCGAGATAGACGTGCAAGGTGCGCCCGGCACTTGCCAGATCCCTGGCACCGAGATTTTGTGTGAACACCTGGTGATCGAACCCATCCGCACGGATGACTTCGTTGCCGTAACGGGAATCGCTGGCGAAGTCGCGAATTCTGCTGGCAGGAGTGCTACAGCCGGAAAGCAGGGCGATGCTCATGAAAAGCATTGCCGAAAAAAACAGCTGACGCCACGGATGCAAGAAGCACCTCGAAAGAAAAATGGCGTCCCCTAGGGGACTCGAACCCCTGTTACCGCCGTGAAAGGGCGGTGTCCTAGGCCACTAGACGAAGGGGACGCTGTACCGACAGAACTGCTCGGCGCCTTCGAGCCGCGAAGTATACCTCAACAAGATTCCCTGTGGTCAAACAAACCACAAGTGTTTGACCACGTCGTTCGGCGCTCAGAGGATGATCAGGCGACCGAAGGGTCGTCATCGCCAGGCACTTCACCCGACGGCGACTCCGCAGCGAGCATGTGGATGCGGTTACGACCGGCCAGCTGGGCTTCTACCAATGCACGCCCGACGCGCTCCACGAACGATTCGGGGCAGTCGTTGACATCCAGTTCCGTCACTCCGACGCTCGCCGAGAGGACCAGCTGCACATTGTCGAAGCTGACGCAGCGATGCACATCGCGACGCAGCCTGTCGGCCAACGCTTCGGCGCCTGCCAGGTCGGTTTGCGAGAGCAACACGAGAAAGGCGTCATCGTCGGTACGGAAGATCAGGTCACTGGCACGCAACCGCCCGTTCAGGGCGTCGGCCACGGAGTGCCACGCCTGCTCGCCTACGGCCGTACCGTAACTTTCGCTGATGGAATCGAGCCGGTCGACCGTCAGCAGCAAGGCCGAGAGCGCGAGCCGCGATCGGCGTGCCAGACGCAACTCGCGCGGCAGCAGGGCCTCGAGTGCGCGCTGATTCTGCAACCCGGTAGATTCGTCCGTCATGGCCTGCATCAGGGCCTGATGATGCTCGAGCGCATTATCCAGCGGGTATACCAGGCATTCCACGAGCCGTTCGGCTTCACGCACCTCACGCGCCTCGAATGCCTTGGCGCGGGTCAGCGTCAGGTCGCCGAGTACCTTTTCGCCCAGCCGCATCTCGAAGGTTTCACGCAGATGCCGAGTATCGCCGACCACGAATTCGGTCCCGCGCTCACGCGGCGTGAACTGGAGGCTGTCGAATCGTACGAAAGCCTGACCCTCGCTGAGGAACGCTTCCAGCAAACGCTCGAGATCGAGCTTGCGGTGCAGCAGTGCGTTGAATTCCAATACGCGAAGCTGAGCGTCGAGGCGCTGCTGCCGAACTGCCGACAGCGGGGTAACGACAGACTCTTCGGCGCTATGCACAGACATGCTTCACTCTTCCAGTCATCGACGACGACAAGCCTGCAATCGCCATTCCATAGTGCTACCCGTGACGCCCTAAGATGACAATGGCGGGTTCAGCGTCACTATCCTGCGAAAGGCGCGCTGGGCGCGGCGTATCACAAACGAATCAAACGTGATGGTGGCCCTACCCTGCCGAACCCGTCGAATTCAGATAGAGCACGACCGCCAGTACCGACAGCGACAGCCCGAGCAAGGACCACGGAATCAGGCTGGGTGCGTGCGTCGAGGCCACCGACCAATCGTCGCGAACCGATTGCTCGGCCTGGCGCCCCGGACGCCGGCGCTCGTGCACCACCGAGACCACGGTATCGCGCTCGTCGGCCTCGCGGCGCTGCTTCATGAAACGTTCCCAGCCCTGCGCATCTTCCAGATCCAGCAGCTCCTCGGGAATCAGTTCGGGCACCTGCGTGACCGGCTCCCACAGTTCTCCATCACGACTCACACGATCGGTGTTGCGCACCCGCCCCAGCAACAGGAATCTTCCGACCTCGGTGGTCGTGTAGGGCCCCTGCACCCGCGCACCCTTTTGCACGTACCACTGAGACTCTTCAGATACCATCGACATCAGTGTTTCCCCGAATCAGCGCTGCGTCCACTCAGCCAGCCGGGCCTTGAGCCGAACCAGTGCCTGCCCGTGAATCTGGCAAACGCGCGATTCGCTAACACCCAGAATATCTCCAATTTCACGCAAGTTAAGATCTTCGTCGTAGTAGAGCGACATCACGAGACTCTCTCTTTCCGGCAGGTTCTTTATCGACTCTGCAAGAGCCGTGCGAAAAGACTGGTACTCGGCCTGCTCACCGGGGGTGGCTTCGTCGCTTTGCGGCAGATCGATGGTCTCGCCGGTATGATCGTCGGGCTGATCGAAGCTGAACACATGAGCAGCCGAGCTCTCGGTGAGTATGAGGTGGTAGGCACGCAGGTCGAGACCCATTTGTTCCGCCACCTCGTGGCCTTTAGCGTCACGCCCCGTTGCCTGCTCCATGGAGCGCAGCGTTTCAGCCGCCTCACGTGACTTGCGGTGCACCGATCGTGGAGTCCAGTCCGAACGTCGTATTTCGTCAAGCATCGCACCCCGCACGCGAATTCCGGCGTAGGTTTCGAAACTCGCTCCCTGCGAGGCATCGTAGTGCTTGGCTGCCTCGAGCAGGCCGATCATGCCGGCCTGGATCAGATCTTCGGCCTGCACGCTGGGCGGCAGGCGGTTCATCAGATGGAAAGCGATACGTTTGACGAGATTCGCGTTCGCGGCCACCAGTCCTTCCGGCTCGACCGTGACCACTTCGTTGTACATTGCGTGTGCATTCATATTCTTCTCAGCTTCTCACCTTGAACCTGATGCGGCATGGACCAGCCGCTCCACGAAAAACTCCACATGCCCGCCCGGGTGACGGGGTTGTGGCCACCGCTTCACCCGCGACGCAAGCCTGCCGAAGGCCAGAGCCGACGGACTGCGCGGGTAAGCCTCGACCACCGGTCTCTGCCGACTGATGGACTTCTTCAACTGCGGGTCGAATGGAATAGAACCGCAGTAGTCGAGCAGTACATCCAGATGACGATCGACGATCCGCACCAGAGCGCCATACAAGTCGAGCCCCTGATGGGTCGATACCGTCTGATTCACCAGAATCCGAAAGCGATCGATTTGGCATGACTCGCTCAAAACACGAATCAAGCCGAAGGCATCGTGTATCGATGTCGGGTCGTCACAGATCACGACGATCACCTCGCGTGCGGCGCGCGAATAGCTCAACACGCTGTCGGAAAGGCCGCTCGCTATATCTATGATCAGGGTATCGGCACCACCCGCCACCTCACTGAACATCGCGATCAGTCCGGCGTGCTGTATCTGGGACATGCGTACCATTTCCAGAGCACCATTCGCACCGGGAACCACCCGGATACCGCCGGGCCCCGCAAGCAGCGTGTCGCGCAGCTCACACTCGCCTTTCATCACATGAGACAGATTGAATCGGGATTGCAGGTCAAGAAGGCATTCCACGTTGCTTAGGCCGAAGTCGGCATCAAGCAGGATCACATCGTGACCGGCGAGCGCCATCGCGACCGACAGGTTCACGGCCACGGTCGACTTGCCTGTTCCACCCTTGCCGCCGGCCACAGCGATGGTCTGAACGGGTAGCCCTGGCACAGCCGCCTCCAACAGCCCTTCGGACTCGAACGGCACCGTCATCGTTGCGAGTTCGGCATTCGTGCCCCTTTCGCCGACAGCGGGAAGGCCGGAGCCAGGCAAGGTCTTGTCAGGGTTCATCCGTGGATCCTGATGCAGGCAGAACTCAATATCACGTCCTCGGAAGATGGCTTGCGATGTGGGCCGGGAGATCGGCACACGCTGCGTTTCCCGGAAGGCTTGAACTGTAGCCATCCTTGTGCTAGGCACACATCAGGGGAAGTGCAAATCTCGATCCACCGAGGTCCCCGAAGGCCGGCAGCGGGATGCAGACAGGTAACGAAGGTTCTGGAAATGGGGATCACGCCTCACTTCGGATTCCTCGTTGACCAGATCGATGTGC
Organism: Granulosicoccaceae bacterium; assembly: GCA_965214025.1. GTDB lineage: Bacteria > Pseudomonadota > Gammaproteobacteria > Granulosicoccales > Granulosicoccaceae > Granulosicoccus. Next base: position 16,550 of record CBDCAW010000086.1, on the reverse strand, counting down.
TACGTCTTCAACTGGTGGGAGAGGTAATGCCGGTGTCAGGGCGCAATGCGATCAGACCGCCTGTTGATCGGCCGACGAGTGCGAAAGCGCACGCGAAGAGCGCATGAAAGCGGATGAGCGACGGGCCGACGCCGACGGTGAGCGAGTGTGAGAGCGCCGATACGCCTCAGGACACCTCTTCCGGCCGATGGATATTGTACTTGCGCATCTTTTCCACCAACGTGGTGCGACGAATCTTCAGACGATTGGCTGCATGCGCCACCACCCCCGAACATTCATCGAGGGCCTGCTCGATCAGGCTGATCTCGATATCGGTGAGATGCTGCTTCAGGTCGATGCCCATGCGTGGCAGCCGTGGCTGGTTGTTCAAGGGCATGGCCGGCATGCCTTGCACGAAGGCGGTCGGCCCACCTTCTGCTTCGCCGGCCGTAGCATCGGTGTCAGGATCATCGCGCAATTCGTCGAAGGTGCGCCCGTGCGGAGCCATCTTCGGAGGCAGGTCACCAGCGTCGACCACACCGTACGGGTGCAGGATGGTCAGCCGTTCCATCAGGTTGGCAAGCTCTCGCACATTGCCCGGCCATTCGTAGTTGCACAATGCCATCATCGCTGCCGGCGTCAGGCGCACTGACGACTTCTTCTCATGCTCGAGCCGTGTGATCAGTTCGTTGACCAGCAACGGCAGATCCTCCGCCCGTGTGTTCAATGGCGGCATCTCCACCGGAAACACGTTCAGACGATAAAACAGGTCTTCACGGAAACGCCCGTCCTCGATATGTTTTTCCAGGTCACGGTGGGTAGCGGCGATGATACGCACATCACTCTTGATGCTCTTGTTGCTACCCACCCGCTCGAAGGAACGCTCCTGAATCACACGAAGCAGTTTCACCTGCATCTGCAACGGCATGTCGCCGATCTCGTCGAGGAAGATCGTGCCGCCCTCGGCCAGCTCGAAGCGCCCCTGCCGAGCGCCCACGGCACCTGTGAACGAACCCTTCTCGTGACCGAACAACTCGCTTTCCAGCAACTCGCTGGGGATCGCTCCGCAGTTGATCGGCACGAACGGCTTGTTACGCCGGTTCGAGTAGTAATGAATATTGCGTGCCACCACTTCCTTGCCGGTACCCGATTCTCCCAGGATCAGCACCGTTGCCTCGGTGGGCGCGACCTTGTCGATCATCTTGCGCACCCGCTGTATGCCTCGGCTGTTGCCCACCAGACTGCGAAAGAGTTCCGGATTCTGCGTACCTTCGGCCTTCGGCTTCACATTGCCGGTGCCACGAACCTCGGAGCGATGCAACGCATCCGCCAGCGCGGTATAACGCACTTCGGATTTCAGGCACGCCACGAAGTTCGACTCGATGTCGCTCGTGCTCAGATCTGCCGGTTGATTGCCTAGAAGCAACACCATGGGCGGGCAAGTGGCATGCTTCTCCCGCAACGCGGCCGCCCATGCGACGATGCCATGGAAATTCGCCACCAGCAGGGCATCGTAATCGACGACGTTGCCCATCGTCGCGACGAGGTCGGGTGAACTCAGGGCCTTGGTCTCGTAGTCGATGAACTGCAGCTGGTGTGACAGGCGTAGGGCGTTGTCGGCGTCCGGCTCGACGATGAGGACCTTCTTGGTTTCTTGCTTCGCGCTCATCAGGACTTTCTCTCGACAACGGACCGATGAAAACTAATCTGTGGGCAAGAGCATAGAAGACGATGCGCACCAAGACAAAGTTTTGACGACGGAAAAGCGCCAATCCGACTAGTTTTTAGAGGGAAAGCCGGCTGTTCGCGGCACGCTTCTTCTCTTCGCCACCATGGGCAGCCCGGCAACCACGCCCAGGCAACTCTGCACAACCCGTGGCAGGTCGGCACAACCAGGACAACCGAGTACCGCCACCACGACTTACCTGCCGGCACATACCGGTATCGTGACACCTTCCATGCGGCCGTATGCATCAAGCGGACTTTCTCAACAGATAGGACGAGAAGCCACCGTTGCTTTGTGAACTGCCCGCCTCTACCTTCAAACGGCTTTACACTTGTTCCACCGTGCGCCGATCAGGGCGGTACAACAAAAACAAGAAACCGGGTACTCATGCCGGGACAGTGGACAATGCGAGGCCAATGAAGACCAGAAAAACCAGGACCTCAACGGAATCGAGTGACAACGGGGAACTGGGTACCGATGGCGGTAGCAACGTGACCCGTCTGGACGACGTACGGCGAACCCGTAACCCAAGGCAAGAACCAACGGAGATCGAGAAAACTCCCGACACCGAACGTTCCAGTGAAGACACCACCCCCGTCAAGAGGAATCGTCGTTTCAATCAAGAGAAGGTCGACAGACTGAAAGCCGCGATCGCCACTGGAGACTACGAAGTGGATGCCGAACGCGTTGCGCACAAGTTCATCGAGCACGATCGCCGCCACTGACGCCGCTTTTCGATCCGGCCTGCTTGCGTAGGCCTTAAAATGCAGATCCGATCAATTTCGAAGAAGGCCGACCGCGACACGCGGTCAGCCCCAGGTCAACCGTCGTGGTCAAACGCTACCTGCCGGGCCCGGCAGATAACGATCAGACCACAAGCCGATCAGGCCGCTTCGGTTTTGCCATCGATAACACGCTGCGACTCGCCATGGTCCGGTTGCACAGCCCCGACCGGAATACGGCGGGGTTTCATGGCTTCCGGAATCTCCTTGACGAGGGAGATGGTCAGCAAGCCCGCATCGAGGTTGGCGTTGACCACTTCCACATGGTCTGCAAGGTTGAACTTGCGCTCGAAGGAACGGGTTGCGATACCGCGATGCAGGTAGCGTGAATCCTTGCGCGAATCATCTTTCTTACCGCGCACCGTCAATACGCCTTTTTCAACCTGCACATCGATTTCACTATCGTGAAACCCGGCAACCGCTACCGTGATCGCGTACTTGTTCTCGTCGACCAGCTCGATATCGTACGGAGGGTACCCAGGCACCTGACGCTCCGCGTTGAAAGCGGCATCGAGAAGGGAACCGAAACGGTCGAATCCCACGGTGTTTGCATACAAGGGGGTCAAATCAATTTTCATCTTTGTATTCTCACTTTGAAGCAATATCGGATAAATCGGAAGAATCTCCTCTGAGACTTCTACCGCAACGATAAATTAGGGGCTTCGAACCGGAATACAAGATTGAAGTGGCATGCTGACCAATCGATCGGCAGGCATGCGAAGGCTGGCAGCGTCACCCGATCGGTATACACAAAGCCGATAGGGCAAAACGGGTACAGGGAGAAATGGAAAAAGGGAGTGGTGGAGCTACGCGGGATCGAACCGCGGACCTGTTGCATGCCATGCAACCGCTCTCCCAGCTGAGCTATAGCCCCACAAGCGTCGGCATAGTACGGGCGCATATACCCGATGTCAACCGATCAGTGGACCTACTGCATCATAGTGATGGATTCAGCATCATAGAGGCGCAGGGCCATCGAGCTTGGGCCAGGCCACCAAGGCCTTCACCGATCAACCCGTGGGCCCTGCCGACTCTTGCCCGGGTGGGCCGAACGCCGCATCGCTCAGACGGCACAAAGGCTCGAAGGTACCCGGAGGGCCTGCGACCACACGCCCTCCGCGTTCGAGCATGGTATCCATCGAGTATGGCTGCACCAGCCCCCCGGCCTCCTCGATGAGCAGCAACGCGGCAAGGCAGTCCCACGCGTTCATGTGAGGCTCGCTATACCCGATGAGCCGGCCGGCGGCTACATAGGCCAGCATCAGCGCACCGGAGCCGTTGCGGTAGAACATGCCACGCTCGGCCAGCAGACCTTCCAGCAACGCCAGCGTCTGACGTGGCTCCACACGCATGTTGTGCCCGACAGCCACCGAGCCATCGGCAAGGCTTGTGGCTGACGACACCGCCAGCACGTGCCCATTGCCCCGAGCTCCGTGCCCGCGACTACCGCTGAACCGCTCGCCGGCTACCGGATCGGTGATCACACCGACCACGACCTGCCCCTCGTGCACACAGGCCAGCACCACGCACCAGCCGGGCAGGCCGTTGACGAAATTGGTCGTGCCATCTATCGGGTCGATGACCCACACATAGCCGGAGCTACCATCCACACCGGCGTGCTCCTCGCCGATGATCCCATCGTCGGGGAAGGACTGCTCCAGCAACTGGCGGATAGCCCGCTCCACATCCCGATCAGCTGCCGACACCCAGTCCTGCAGACCCTTGGTCTCGATACGCAGCGTGTCGCGTTCATGGAAGAACTTCAGGGCCAGCTCGGCAGCAGCGGCCACGAACTGCTCTGCGGCCACATGGCGACGCTCGATTTCACTCTGGGTCATACGACTCTCCGCAGGGCATCGTGGCGATGCAGGATTCAGCGTCGTGGCGTGAGCGGGCCGGCAGGCTTCCGATCAGCGATAGACGCACTCCGCTGATGGAAGGACTGATCGACATCAGACGTATCGGTTGACCACGCCTTCGAGAAACTCCTGCCGGCCGGAGCGCGGCTGCGGATCAAGCGCAAGCGCTCGCGAGGCGATCTCCTCCAGGCTCATGCCACCGGTGAGCATCGACTGATGCCTCGCGTCGGACCAACCGGCGTAGCGTTGCGCCAGTGGACCGCTCAAAGCCTCGTCGTTCAGCATGGCCTCAGCTGCGAGCAAACCACGCGCACACGTATCCATCGAGGCCACATGGGCATGCAACAGGTCGTCCGGGTCGATCGACTGGCGCCGGATCTTCGCATCGAAATTCATCCCGCCGGTGGTGAAACCTCCGTTGCGTAACACCTCGTGCATCACCAGCGCCACCTCGGCAGGGCTCATGGCGAACTGGTCGGTATCCCAGCCGAGCAGGTCATCGCCACGATTCACATCGAGCGAACCGAATACGTCATCGGCAAAGGCCAGTTTCACTTCATGCTCGAACGAGTGCCCGGCGAGAATCGCGTGGTTCTGTTCCAGATTCAGCTTCACGTCGTCGAGCAGATCGTACTTCCGCAGGAAGCCGATGACCGTGGCGGCGTCGAAGTCGTACTGGTGCTTGGTAGGCTCCTTCGGCTTGGGTTCGACCAGGATCGGCCCCTTGAAGCCGATCTTGTGCTTGTAGTCCACGAGCAGGCTCAGGAAGCGACCAAGCTGATCGATCTCATGCTTCATATCGGTATTCAGCAGAGTCTCGTAGCCTTCGCGTCCGCCCCAGCACACGTAGTTCTCACCGTTCAGCCGATGGGTCACGTCGAGTGCAGCCCTGGACTGCCCGCAGGCGTAGGCGAACACCTCGGGGTCAGGGTTGGTCGCAGCACCCGACATGTAACGCCGGTGCGAAAACAGGTTGGCCGTACCCCACAGCAGACGCACCTTTGCACTCTGCATCTTCTCTTCGAAGATATCGGCGATCACGTTCAGGTTATCGATGGACTGCTGCAGCGAATCGCCCTCTGGCGCGGCGTCCACGTCGTGGAACGTGAAGAACGGCACATCCAGCAAATGGAACATATCGAAGGCCACGTCAGCCTTGTACCGGGCACGCTGCATCGGATCGTCTTCCGACATCCAGGGACGCAGCAGCGTCGGTCCGCCGAACGGGTCGGTACCGGGCCAGGCGAACGAATGCCAGTAACAGGCGGAGAAACGCAACTGCTCCTCCATGCTCCTGCCCCTCACCTGCCGATGCCTGTCGTAGTGCCGGAAGCACAGGGCATTCGTGGAATCCGGACCTTCGAAGGCGATCGGCGTGTTCCGGCTGAAGAAGTCAGTGTCGGTCATGCGGATGTCTGCTCCTGCAAAGATGCCTTGATTATCCGACCGGTCAGAATCGACGCCAGGCTCGGCAATCGAAAACGCATGAACGGTTGATCGACCCTCACATCAGGTGCGACGCGTCCGGGCTACCCACGACGTAGCGCAGCAACTCGACCACCTGCTCCGGTGTGCGGGCACTGCCCATCGCAGCGGCATTCACCTCTTTCAGCGGATGTACGATGTCTTCGTCGTGCAAGGTGATGTAGGGCTTGCTCATGGCCGCGCAGAAGCCGGCATCGAAGGCGGCGTTCCACTGCTTGTACTGGCTGCCGAAACGCACCACCGCGATGTCCGCGCGTTCGATCAGCGTGCGCGTGCGGATACCGTTGACGCGCGACGACTGATGATCGCGCCAGAAGTCACTGTCGGGCTTGCCGAGCAGGTCGCCGGCCGCATCGCTGGCGTCATGATTGGTGATCGGCGATACGAACTCGACGGGCAAGTCGTGGGCGGCGCAGCCATCGATGATCTGCTCGCGCCAGTCGGTGTGAATCTCACCGGAGAGATAGACGGTCCAGTAGTCGCTCATGTGTGAGTCTCTAAGCTGCGGAGAACCCGCAGCATAGAGCAATCGTCAGGCAACTTCACCCTGCCGACGAAACGAGCGGCCGGCATGTGGCGGTGCCACCGCCAGCAGACTTGCCGGTCGCTTCATATCCGCGGTGGGCACCAGCGCTGCACGCCTGGGTGAAACGGGGGTGGCGCAATGAGTGCTGGTGCGCGCCACGTACAGGCAGTTCTTGCGCCGCGCCTTGCCTGTGACCAATGCATGATCGGCGCGCTCCACCAGGTGCTCCAGCGCTTCCCCGGGTTCCTGCAGGGCCACACCGGCCGTCACACCGATCCAGTGGCGGCCCATACCCGACTTGACCTGCTCGGACACGATCCCGTGACGTATCTGGCGAATCGTCTCCACCTGATCGATCTTCTTCGACAGACGCAAGGCCACCATGAATTCGTCCCCACCGATACGACCGACCAGATCCGTCTTGCGTACCCGGCGTTGCAGCCTTGATACGACGATACGCAACACCGCATCGCCAGCGCCGTGGCCGTAGCGGTCATTGACCTCCTTGAACCCGTCGAGATCGAGTGCCACGACCAACAGGTCGGTATCGAGCTCGTGCTCGCGGCGCGCACGCATCATCTGCGTCAGGCGCCGCTCGAACTCACTGCGGTTCAGCGCTCCGGTAAGATGGTCCGTAGTTGCATTTTCGTGCATCTCGAACACCGGCGCGGTGAGCCTGAAGATCACGAACATAGCGACGATGCCCGGAATCAGGATAGTCGCGATCAGCGTGCGCAGGCTCTCCATGATCGTGGTCAGCATGCCACCGCTGTATTCGGCCGCCGGCGCCTGTACCATCAGCATCCAGTCGACCTGCCCGTCCGACAACGCGATGCGCCGAGCCATGCCCAGGTGCTCCTCCCCGGCCACGTTCAGCCGGCCGAAGCCGTTGGGCAACTCGGTGTTCGGCACGGACAAGCCGCCGATACGACGGCTCAATGCCTTCAAGGGTTCTGCCGCCAGGCTTTCGAACGACGGCATGGTGCCTGACTTCAGGCTGTCGGCCAACCGCTGCTGATCGGAAAATGCCACCGCCTTGTGATTGTCATCGAGGATCACAGCGGTGCCGCCCGCCCGGTTCGGCACCTTGGCGATGAACGCGGACAGCGGCTGGATATCGACATCCACACCCAACACGCCTGCCACCGAACCGTCGGTCAGACGAAGATGGCGTGCCGCAGTTATGCCGGGCTTGTCGCTCGCATTGAGAGAGTAGGCGCTGGTCCAGATCAGATCACCTGTTTCACGCGCCTTTGTGTACCAGGTGCTCCGGCGCGGGTCATCACCCATTCCGGACTCTGCCCAGAGGCCGTTCTCAGCGGTGGCGGACACTTGCTGCAAGGCGTGCGTAGAAGCGGCGCTGCCAGGCGCCGGAATTACGACGCGTCTGAGCCCGTCATCGCTTCGCTCGACCACCATGAACGAACCATCGACCCGGCCGACGAAGATCGACACCAGTGCGGCGCTGGTTCGAAGCTGCGCTTCGAACACCTGCGCCAGCTCGTCGTTGTCTTCGCTGTCGATCAACCCGGATGCCGCCAGGTTGCGCGTCACCTCGATGGCGCTTTCGGCAGGCTCCAGATAGCGCTGGGTGCCATCGACCACGTTATCTGCCAGCAGCGCAAGCTCGGTGCGTGCGTTATCGGCGAACTGAGTGGCGGTGTCCTGACGCATGCCCATCACGACGACGACGACGGTGGCGATCTGCACCGATAGCACCATCCCCATCAGCATGGTGCGAAGCGCAGTGGGATTCATGGGAATCGCACCGCGTGATCGGCGGCAATTGGTATATCGAGCATGCCTGCACTCCCGTCTACCACTCAAAAATGCGGTGGCGATATGCAGGACGAGCGAAAAATATGCCAGCTGATACGAAATTCAGAAAAAATTGTTAAAGCTTCGCCGAACGCTGCCGACTCGCGCGCTATTACGCCCGAGATCGACTATTTGCCCACGCGTGCGCTCAAGTAACGGTATCTCCGCAGGCCTTGACACCGGCATGAATGCGCTGAAGCACCTCAGCCTTGCCGATTAGCGCCAATGTCTTGTCGAGCGCCGGGGAGGCGGTGCCACCGACCAGGCAGACCCGCAGCGGCAGCCCAACCTGGCCGAACTTGATCCCCAACCGCTCCACGCTCCCCTTCAGCGCGGCCTGGATGGCATCTGGATGCCAGGGGTCGACAGCCGCCAGATCGTCAGCCACGGCCTGCAGCACATCGGCGGCCGCCCCATCCAGATGCTTTTTCGCCGCGGCTTCGTCGTACTGCGCCGGAGGAGCATAGAACGCATGGGCAGCCGCTGCCATGTCCGTCAGGGTCCTGGCCCGGTCGCGCAGTAGATCAGCGACTTCACTGATCGGCGGCGTGGTGCTCACCGGCGTACCGACCGCTTCGAGGTAAGGTGCCAGTGCAGCGCCGAGCGCTTGCGCATCGAGCGCCTGCAGATACTGCTGGTTCACCCAGTCTAGTTTCTTCGTGTCGAACACGGCACCCGAACGATTCACAGCGTCGAACGAAAACAGGTCGATCATTTCATCGCGGCTGAATATCTCCTGATCATGGTGAGCCCAGCCGAGCCTGACCAGATAATTCAGCAACGCAGGCGGCAGGTATCCGTCCGCCTCGTACTGCATGACGCTGACAGCGCCATGGCGCTTCGACAGCCGCTTGCCATCCTCGCCGAGGATCATCGGCAGGTGCGCGTACACCGGCAATTCGGCATCCAGTGCGCGCAGGATGTTGATCTGCCGTGGCGTGTTGTTCACGTGGTCGTCACCCCGGATAACGTGGGTGATCCGCATGTCCATGTCATCGACCACCACGGTAAGGTTGTACGTGGGCGTGCCGTCCGAGCGCATGATGATCAGGTCATCGAGCTCGCGATTGTCGATGACGATGCGCCCCTTCACGGCATCGTCGATGACCACCTCGCCTTCCAGCGGATTGCGAAAACGCACCACCGGCTGCACACCGGCAGGCGGCGCCTCGTCGCGATCGCGCCAGTAGCCATCGTAGCGTGGCTTGCGTTTCTCGGCGGTGGCCAGCTCACGCATCGCCTCCAGCTCTTCGGGCGTGCAGTAGCAACGATACGCCTGACCGGCATCGAGCAGCTGCTGCACGACCTCGCGGTACCGATCGAAACGGTGCGTCTGATAGAACGGACCCTCGTCGGCCTCCAGACCCAACCACTCCATGCCATCGAGAATGGCCTGCACCGAGGCTTCCGTGGAACGCTCCCGATCGGTGTCTTCGATGCGCAACACGAAGGCGCCTCCATGGCGACGCGCATACAGGTAGCAGAAGAGGGCGGTACGGGCGCCTCCGATATGGAGAAAACCGGTTGGGCTGGGAGCAAAACGAGTGCGAACCGACATAATTGACAGGCAGGCGGGGGGAATATTGGCGGGCCGACGATTGTAGCAAAGCAGCGGGATATACTGATTGTTCATGCAAGCAGCTCTTGTCAGAGCTTGCCAGTGATGCAGGTGGTCTACTACAGAGCCTGTGCAACCTACGCAGGCAACCTGTCTCAACGCACTCATGTCCAGCACTGACTTTCAACTGACCAGCCATGCCGAGGCTTCCGTTCATAGCTGGTTTTCTGCTGGCGCCACCCACGTCGGCCACGTCCGAACGATCAACGAAGATTCCTTTCTGGACAGCCGCGAGCAGGGTCTGTGGGTCGTGGCCGATGGCATGGGTGGCCATAGCCAGGGCGATCGGGCCAGTCAGGAAATCATCGCAAAGCTCAGTGAATTCAAGGCCAGCGACGATGTGGAAACCAATCTGCAGCAGCTGATGGAACAGCTCGAGTCGGCGAACCGAATGTGCCGCGAGAGCAACGACGGCCAGGTCATGGGTAGCACAGTGGCGGCGTTGCACGTGGTAAACCAGCGTGGCTTCCTGCTTTGGGCCGGCGACAGCCGGATCTACCGCCTGCGCGACGCCGAGCTGCTCCAGCTCACGGACGATCACAGCCTGGTGCAGGAGCTGCACAGGCTTGGCGAGCTGACCGCCGAAGAGGCCGAGAACCACCCCTCGAGCAACGTGATCACGCGGGCCATCGGCGTAAACGATGAACTCGAAGTTCAGGTGCGCGAAACCGAGATCCGCGCTTATGATCGCTTCCTGCTTTGCAGCGACGGCCTGTTCAAGGATCTGCAGCCCGGCGAACTCCATACGCTGATGGCACTGCCCTCGACCCAGCATGCCCGCGATGAACTGCTGTCGCTCGCACTGCAGCGCGGTGGCCGCGACAATGTCACGCTGGTGATCGTGCATATCGGGCAGGTCTGATGAAAACCGAGGCAGCCTGAGACCCGGGCACCTCGCCTGTAACGGACGTCTGTCAGATGCGCCTGCCTCGGGTGCTTGGCCTGGACCACCTGCCTTGAACGCCTACCTTGAGCGACTACCTTGAGCGACTGCCTTAAGCGACTACCTTGAACGCCTGCCCTGAGCACACCCGAGCCAGAGTGCGGCCCGGATCATGCTGTTCGGCAATATCACTTGCCGAAAGCGCACCCAGCGTTCAATGCCATGCCACGAATTCCCACGCAGTTCATCGCCCTGAACATCGCGTTACTGAGTGCCCTGTTCATCTCCGCCTGTGGTGGTGGTGGGTCCACCTCGGGCACTACCGCACCTGCGCCGCAAAATGACATAGGACAACCTGAAGTGCCGGTGGACTCGGCGGAGGGTATTTCCGATTCGACTGATCCGATAGAAGATATGCCAACGGCATCGGTAGCGAGCGAGCCCGGTTCGACTGACCCGACACCGGGTGAACCAACGACATCGGCGGCAGGTGCGCTCGATTCGACTGATCCGATACAAGATGTGCCAGGGGTATCGGCGGCAGGCGAGCCGGACTCTCCTGACCCGGCATCGGCAGCCACCGAGATACTACTTGGAGATTCGATGGCTACCGATAGCTCAGCCACCGCAGGCAACCCAGGGGCTGCCAGCACGATCGCACTGCTACCGGACGAAACACCCGCCGCGTTTGTTCCGGTAGACAGTACCGAAGTGCTGGGCGATCTCTTCGGCACCGCCACATTTCTCTTCTCCTTCAGTGAGCTGGGAAACAGATTGTTCCTGCTCAGCGCCGACTACGGACCGGAAGACATCACGATCGGTGAGAGCGGAGTTTCCGTTCTCAGCGCATCCGCTATCTCGGGCGCGCGGCTCGAAGGGGAGTCGGGATTCAGCGATGGAGAGGAACTGGACCTCGGTTGCACGTATATCAGCGAGCAGGCCCTGTTCGCCTGTTCGGCAGGCTCCGGCGACGACAGCCAGTTCGTGTTCGCGTTCGACCGTCCGATCGACGGCACCGTCGACGGAGGCTTCGAATTCTGTGAAGAGCTCGAGGTCGGAGACTGCGCGGCCGAGGCCATCCTCGCACCTGATGGCGCCGTGAAGGTGGTTATCGAGTCGGCGGATGCGCAGGCCGCACCGGCAGCGCCTAAGACGACCGATACTCCCGATACTCCCGCAGTACCGGCGTTACCGGGTCTGGCAGAAGCAGAAACACAACCGGAGCCGGAATTCGCTTCGAACAACCTGGATATCCTGCCCTATCTGCAGTACGCCGAGCAAGGTAGCAGGAACATCGCCGTTCAACCGCCGGTCGGAGAGCCCACGGGGCAACGAGCGATGATCGGCGCTTTGAGCGAGGGGCTCGAGGCCGTTCAAGAGCCCTAGTGGTCCAACCACGTGTTTGCTCATGCAGTGCCTTATCCGCCTTCAACCACCCAGAGGATGTTGAAGGCGGAACCGCGCGCGCACCCGATACAAGCTGCACCCGCTACAGTGCAACACTGCAATGTCGGCACCGTATCAATGAATCATCGCCACCTTCGGTGCCGATTCGCTCGTGCCGAAACTCAACCCTTCGCCATCCACGTCCACAAACACCGTATCTCCCGGCAGGAACTCACCGGCAAGGATACGTTGCGCCAGCGGGTTCTCCAGTTGATGCTGGATCTCGCGCCTGAGCGGCCGGGCACCGTACACCGGGTCGAAGCCTGCCTCGCCGATGCGATCGAGCGCCGCGTCCGACAGTGACAGGTCCAGTTGTCGATCAGCCAGCCGAGCCTGCAGGTGCTGTAGCTGGATGCCCGCGATACGGCGGATGCTGTCGCGCGCCAATGGCCGGAACACCACGGTTTCGTCGATCCGGTTGATGAACTCCGGCCGGAAGTGTTGGCCAACGATTTCCATGACCGACGTCTTCATCGTGTCGTAGTTCTCGTCGCCCGACAGTTCCTGAATCACGTGACTGCCGAGGTTCGACGTCATGACGATAACCGTGTTGCGAAAATCCACCGTGCGACCCTGCCCATCGGTCAGACGCCCGTCGTCGAGCACCTGAAGCAATACATTGAACACGTCAGCATGCGCTTTCTCGACCTCGTCGAGCAGGATCACCGAGTAGGGCTTGCGCCTGACCGCCTCGGTCAGATACCCGCCTTCCTCATACCCGACGTAACCCGGCGGTGCACCGATGAGTCGTGCCACCGAGTGCTTCTCCATGAATTCCGACATGTCGATACGAACCATGGCGTCACCACTGTCGAACAGGAAATCGGCCAGCGTCTTAGTCAGTTCCGTCTTGCCCACACCGGTCGGCCCGAGAAACAGGAACGACCCGATCGGCCGGTTCGGGTCGGACAGCCCGGCACGTGAGCGACGGATCGCGTCCGACACCGCATTGACCGCCTCTGCCTGACCGATGACCCGTCGCGTCAGCTCGTCTTCCATGCCCAGCAGTTTCTCCTTCTCGCCCTCGAGCATCTTGCTCACCGGAATACCGGTCCACTTCGAGACGACCTCGGCAATCTCGTCGGCCGTGACGTTGTTGCGCAGCAGTGTCATTTCCTGCTCATCGACGCCATTGTTGGCCGCATCGAGCTGCTTCTCCAGCGCGGGAATCTGACCGTACTGCAGCTCTGACATTCGTGCCAGATCACCGGCTCTCCTGGCGGTTTCCAGTTCCATCCGTACCCGTTCGAGCTCTTCCTTGACCGTACTTGCATTCTCCACGGAGGCTTTCTCGGCCTTCCAGATCTCTTCCAGATCGGAGTACTCGCGACCCAGCAGCTCGATGTCGTTCTCCAGATTCACCAGGCGCAGCTTCGAGGCCTCGTCGCTTTCCTTGACCAGCGCCTCACGCTCGATCTTGAGCTGGATCAGGCGACGGTCGAGCTTGTCGAGCTCCTCGGGCTTCGAGTCGATCTCCATGCGGATATGCGAGGCAGCTTCATCGATCAGGTCGATAGCCTTGTCGGGCAGTTGCCGATCACTGATGTAACGGTGCGACAGGGTGGCCGCCGCCACGATGGCGGGATCGGTGATGGCTACACCATGATGTACCTCGTAACGCTCTTTCAGGCCGCGCAGGATCGCGATGGTATCCTCCACCGACGGTTCATCCACGATGATCTTCTGGAACCTGCGCTCCAGCGCGGCGTCCTTCTCCACATACTGGCGGTACTCGTCGAGTGTGGTGGCGCCGATGCAGTGCAGCTCGCCACGCGCCAAGGCCGGCTTCAACATGTTGCCGGCATCCATCGCCCCTTCGGCCTTGCCGGCACCGACCATGGTATGGATCTCGTCGATGAACAGGATGATCTGACCTTCCTGCTTGGCCAGGTCGTTCAGCACCGCCTTGAGCCTTTCCTCGAATTCCCCGCGGAACTTCGCCCCTGCTATCAGGGCCCCCATGTCGAGCGACAGTACCCGCTTGTTGCGAATGCCCTCGGGCACCTGACCGTCGATGATGCGCTGCGCCAGGCCCTCGACGATCGCCGTCTTGCCCACACCGGGTTCGCCGATGATCACCGGGTTGTTCTTGGTACGCCGCTGCAGCACCTGGATGGCACGACGAATCTCGTCATCACGACCGATGACAGGGTCGATCTTGCCTTGTTCAGCACGCTCGGTGAGATCGATGGTGTACTTGTCCAGCGCCTGGCGCTGATCTTCCGCGTTCTGATCATTGACCGTCTGGCCGCCAAGCACGGTATCGATGGTCTTCTCCACAGCTGCAAGCGTGGCCCCGTTGGCCAGCAGGGCCTCAGCCAGCGAGTTCTTCTTGTCTTCCAGCGCCGCTAGTACGAAGATCTCCGTGGAGATGTACTGGTCGCCACGCTTCTGCGCCTTCTTGTCGGTCAGGTTCAGCAGCCGGCCGAGTTCATTCGATACGTGCAGCTGCCCGCCACCACCCTGCACTTCGGCCAGGTCGTCGATCTGCTGGTCGAGCTTGACGCGCAAGCCGTTCACGTTGATGCCGGACTGGGCGAGCACCGGTCGTACGCCGCCACCGTCCTGATCGAGAAAGGCCACCATGAGGTGGGCCGGCTCGATGAACTGATGGTCGCGGCCCACAGCCAGTGATTGCGCATCCTGCAGGGCCAGCTGGAACTTGCTGGTGAGTTTGTCCATTCGCATGTGACTGCTCCTTCATGTGAGATGAAGAGTGATTGATGCGAGGTAATTTATGGATGGCGGGAGTTAAATCAATACAAATTGTGTGGCTTTATCCTGGTACGGGCCGGGGCTGACTGCCAATGTCGTCAAGCTGTCGCCGTTGCATCGGTCAGCACTCCCGGAATCAAAAGACGCGACTAGCGTCAGCTCACTGTGCCGAAGATGCTTCCTGATTTTCCGCCTCCGCGAACGGCTCGAGCATTGCCGACACGCTCAACATGACTCCTGGCGGAGACAGGTTCAAGCTACCCGCCGTGATGTTCTGCCGCATCACGATAGCCTCGTCGCCAGCGTTGCGATGGACATGCGTTAGTGTGAGACGAGTCAGGCCCACGATCAGGTAGTGTTCGATGCTCGCATGATTTTAGTGCCGACGCGTTCATGATCGATTGCTTTCTTCAATCCACGCAAGTGTTGCCTGCCGCCCGCTGTTCGCGCCATCGCGCCGATACGAATGAAGGCGCCGCGCATCCGTAAAGGTACAGCAATCGCCACCGGTGATACTGGCCGGGCGTTGGCGAGTCAGGGCGAGACGTGCCAATGTGTATAGATCGGCAAGATACTTGCCCGGTTCGGCCATCGGCACGAAGGCATCTGCCGCTCCCGAGTCGCTCGCGCAGAATGCCTCGAACACCTCTTCACCCACCTCGAACGCCGCCGGCCCGATCGCAGGGCCCAGCCAGGCGTGCAGTTCGCTTTCAGCGGGAAATTCGTCTACGACGCGCTCCAGGATTCCTGAGGCCAACCCGCGCCAGCCGGCATGAGCCACCGCAACGTTAGTACCTTCGGCATCAGTGACGACGACTGGCAGGCAATCGGCCGTCAGGATCGCCAGGACGACACCGGGAGTTGATGTGATGGCGGCGTCGGCGGTGATCACCTCAAGAACAGCGGAGCGCGCACCGTGAGGTTCTTCAAGCCGAGCGATTTCCACTCCGTGAACCTGGCGTAGCCATGCGGGGCTTGATGGCAAGTTCAAGGCCCGGTTCAGCCGAGAGCGATTCTCCGAAACCGCATCAGGGTCGTCACCGACGTGCAGACCCAGGTTCAACGAGTCAAACGGGGGTTGGCTGACGCCGCCGAGACGCGTCGTGCTGTGCGCGACGACGGGCGACGACTTCGGCCATCGGGGTTGCAGAGTGATGATGGTCATGGCTGGTCCAGCGCCGGCGTGTCGGCAACGGCCGACGAGCCTACGATCTCAGTCCGGAGCTTGGCAAGAGTATCGCTTGTTTCCGACACCCGACCACCAGAAAGTTTCTCGCCGCTCAGTTCAAGGGCCCGTGGCGTGGTCGAACGACACAACATGGGCGTAGAGTGAGAGCATGCGAAACAAACATCACTCTCTGCGACGTGCCGCCTCGGTCATCTTCCCGCTGCTGGTACTCATGACCAGCCTCGGCGTGCATGCGCAAGAGGCCGCTGAACCCGAGAAGAAAGCCAGCAACGATTGGGTATTCACCAGAGACCTGGCGGAGCCACCTCGTGGCGGCACCACTGCCGGGCCCGAGGTAACCCGCGATACAGCGGTGCCTGACAGCTGGAAGCGGCTGCAGGCACCCGGGCTGTCACCTGAAGAACGTGACCGCCGCGCCATTCTCGCCCTTCAGGGAGAATTCAAGGTCGAGTTCGAGTTCATCGAAACCTTCGCCATCGACCCCGCCACGAAGCTGGATCAGCCGTATTCTTCCTGGGCCACCG
>CBDCAW010000085.1:0-5033 GCA_965214025.1 Granulosicoccaceae bacterium | reverse complement strand
GACTTGCACTCGTTGCATCTGCCGTTCCACGCTCTCGCCACACGATGGCATCGTCGCGACTGCTGCCGACCGACAGCCACGCCCAAGCGCGCACCTTCGAACGTCAGCCGGTTCACGCTGAAGCCGAACATCTGCACTGCTGAATACCGCCCCGTTACCTGCGAGATCGTGATCGCACTGGTATGCATTCCGATGTTCATCATGTCGGCCAAGGAGCTGGCCCCCACCGAGGATCAGGGCGTCATCTTCGGCATCATCGACGGTTCCGCCAATACCACCATCGAAACCGCTTCCGCCTTCACCGCGCAGGCTGATCAGGCATTTCGGGATATCGACGAAACCGAGTTCACCTTTCAGCTCACGATGCCTGACTCCGGCTTCGGCGGCATGGTCCTCGAGGACTGGAACGAGCGCGATCGAACCGTGTTCCAGATCAAGCCCGAGGTGGGTCAGGCGCTGAACGCCATACCGGGCATCAGCATGTTCCCGGTCACCCCGCCCGCGCTACCCGGCGGCGGGCAGTTTCCGGTGGAATTCGTCATCGCCTCCACGGCGGAGCCCGAAAAGATCCTCGAATTCGTCAACGAGATCCAGGGCAAGGCCATCGAGTCCGGCATGTTCGCCTTCCCGCCGATCATCGACACGAAGATCGACAAGGCCCAGTCGCGCCTGGTACTGGATCGGGCGCAGGTCGCCGACATGGGGCTGACGATGCAGCAGGTCGGCGCCGATGTGGGCGTGCTGCTCGGCGGCAATTACGTCAATCGCTTCAACATCGACGGGCGCAGCTACAAGGTCATTCCGCAGGCGATGCGCACCGAGCGGCTGAACCCGGAACAACTGGATAACCTGTTCGTCACCGGGCCCGACGGCACGCCGGTGAAGCTCGGCGGCATGGCCACCGTGGAGAACGAGGTGGTGCCACGTTCCCTGAACCGGTTCCAGCAGTTGAACGCGGTGAAGATGAGCGGTGTAGCAGTGCAGCCGCTGGATACCGCCCTCGCCTTTCTCGAGGACACGGCGCGCGACGTACTGCCGCCGGGTTACTCGCTCGACTACACCGGTGAGTCGCGCCAGCTGCGCCTTGAAGGCAACAAGTTCCTGCCCGCCTTCGGCCTGGCCATCGTGCTGATCTACCTGACGTTGGCGGCGCAGTTCAACAGCTTCCGTGATCCGCTGGTGATCCTGGCCGGGTCGGTGCCCCTGGCAATGTTCGGCGCGATGATCTTCACCTTCCTGAAGATGCCGAACCCCGACCTGCCGTACTGGACGAACAGTTTCACCACCACGCTGAACATCTACTCGCAGGTGGGGCTGGTCACGCTGATCGGCCTGGTGGCGAAGAACGGCATTCTGGTGGTGGAATTCGCCAAGCAGATGCAACTGCAGGGGCTGAGCAAGCTGGCCGCGATCGAAGCGGCGGCGGAAACCCGGCTGCGGCCGATCCTGATGACCACGGTCGCCACCGTGGCGGGCCACTTCCCGCTGGTACTGGTCACCGGTGCAGGGGCGGCGGCGCGTAACTCGATCGGTCTGGTGCTGGTGGGCGGTATGGCGGTCGGCACCCTGTTCACCCTGTTCGTGATCCCCTCGATCTACATGCTGATCGCGCGCGACCTGGGCGGTAAGCTGAATTCGGTGGAAGAGCTGGAACAGAAGCGAGAGAGCGGCGGCGGGGGTCTGCCATCGAGCTCCGGTGACGGTAACCTGATGGAAGAGCGCCGTCGGCAACGGGTCAGCGATGATCTGCCGCGACGCCAGCCACCGGCCGCTGCCAATTTCAACGTCCCGCCGGGTACCGATCCGGTGCGCTGAAGGCGCTGAGTCTTCGCAATCGAGGAGCCCTGATGAGCCAAGTTGCCTTGTCCACACCGACAAACACTCCCGGTCGGCAGGCGGTGCGAGCCAATTACGCTGCCGATGAATCGGAAGTGGTGCGCAGGCTGCTCGCGACGATCAAGCTCAACGATGCCGAACGCCGTAGCGTGGCCGCCGCAGGTGCCGAGACCGTCGATCGGGTTCGCCGCGAAACCTCGCCTTCGATGATGGAGAGCTTTCTCGCCGAATACGGCCTGTCCAGCGAAGAAGGCGTCGGGCTGATGTGCCTGGCTGAGGCGCTGCTGAGGGTGCCGGATGCCGAAACCATCGACGAGCTCATACACGACAAGATCGAACCTTCGAACTGGGGCGCCCACCTCGGCCATTCGGCATCACCGATGATCAACGCCTCCACCTGGGCGCTGATGCTGACCGGCAAGGTGCTCGATGACGACCCGAAGGGCCCGGCCGCATCGTTGCGCGGCCTGGTCAGACGCCTCGGCGAGCCTGTCGTGCGGACCGCCGTGGGCCAGTCGATGAAGTTGCTGGGCAAGCAGTTCGTGCTCGGCCAGACCATCGAGGAGGGGATGAAGAACGCCCGGGAGCTGGAGAGCAAGGGCTATACCTATTCCTACGATATGCTCGGCGAAGCTGCACGCACGGATGAAGACGCGGTGCGCTATCACGAAGCCTACGCCCGCGCCATCGACCAGATCGCGGAACGTGCCCAGGGCGATGTACGTTCCAGCCCCGGCATCTCGGTGAAGCTCTCCGCATTGCATCCGCGCTACGAATACACGCACCGCGAGGCGGTGATGTCGGAACTGGTACCTCGTGCGCAGGAACTCGTGAAGCTGGCGGCGAAGGCCAACATCGGTTTCAACATCGATGCCGAAGAGCAGGACAGGCTCGATCTCTCGCTGGATGTCATCGAGGCCATACTGCAAGATCCGACCCTGGTAGGCTGGGATGGTTTCGGGGTCGTGGTGCAGGCGTACGGCAAGCGTGCCGGGCCGGTCATCGAAGCCTTGCACGAACTGGCCGAACGGCTCGACCGAAAGATCATGGTGCGGCTGGTGAAGGGCGCCTACTGGGATACCGAGGTGAAGCTGGCACAGGAACTGGGCGTGGAAGCCTTCCCCGTGTTCACCCGCAAGATCAACACCGATGTCAGCTACATGGCCTGTGCCCGCATGCTGATGGATCGTCGCGACCGCATCTACCCGCAGTTCGCCACGCACAACGCGCACACCTGCGCGGCGGTGCTGGCCATGGCCGGCAACGACAAGGACAGCTTCGAGTTCCAGCGCCTGCACGGCATGGGCGAATCCGTACACACGATCGTACGCGACAGCGAAGGCACCCGCTGCCGCATCTATGCACCCGTCGGCGCACATCGCGATCTTCTGGCCTACCTGGTCCGCAGGCTGCTGGAAAACGGTGCGAACAGCTCCTTCGTCAATCAGGTAGTGGACGAGACCATCCCTTCCGAGCAGATCACGACCGACCCGGTCGACGAGGTCGCTGAACTGGGTGACGCGATCGCCAACGCATCGATCCGGTTGCCGGGCGAACTGTTCGCACCGGAGCGGCGCAACTCCCGCGGCTATCGCATCAATGAACCGGCCTCGATCACACCACTGCTCGAAGCACGCGAGCGCTGGGCCGATCACCACTGGACCGCGGGCCCGATGATCGCTGGCCTCGAGACGGGCACCGGTGATATCCACGACAGCCTGTCGCCGGCCGACCAGGATCGCGTGGTCGGCAAGGTACGCGAATGCACGGAAGGCGAAGTGAGTCAGGCACTGGAGGCGGCGATCGACGGCTTCGCCGACTGGGCGGCCACACCGGTCGTCGAGCGAGCCGGGATTCTTCGGCGCGCAGCCGATCTCTACGAGGAACACATTGCCGAGCTGTCAGCCATCACCAGCCGTGAGGCGGGCAAGATCGTGCTCGATGGCATCGCCGAGGTGCGCGAAGCCGTCGACTTCATGCGCTACTACGCCTGCGAGGCCGAGCGGCTTGACGATGAAGAGCCCGGTCGGGCGCGAGGTGCCTTCGTGTGCATCAGCCCCTGGAACTTCCCGCTGGCCATCTTCAGCGGCCAGATCGCCGCGGCCCTCGCCGCCGGCAATACCGTGCTGGCCAAGCCCGCCGAGCAGACGCCGCTGATCGCGGCTCGTGCCGTCGAGCTGTGGCGCGATGCGGGCCTGCCCGAGCACGTGTTGCAGTTGCTGCCGGGCGACGGACCGACCGTCGGCGGTCCATTGACGTCCGATCCACGCATCGCCGGTGTCTGCTTCACCGGTTCCACGGAAGTGGCACAGATCATCCACAGGGCGCTGGCCGCCAATGCCGGCCCGGATGCCGTGCTGATCGCCGAAACCGGTGGTCTGAACGCGATGATCGTGGACAGCACCGCGTTGCCCGAACAGGCGGTACGCGACATTCTCATGTCCTCGTTCCAGTCGGCCGGGCAACGCTGCTCGGCACTGCGCATGCTCTATGTGCAGGAGGAGGCACACGATCGGCTGATCAAGATGCTGTTCGGCGCGATGGACGCGCTGACCATCGGCGACCCGTGGCGGCCCGGATACGGATGTCTCCCCGGTCATCGACGCGGAAGCACGTGACGACATCGCCGACTACATCGAGAGTCACGACAAGGCTGGCACCCTGATGAAACGCATGGACGTACCCGAGGAAGGTGTCTACGTATCGCCCGCTGTGGTGAAGGTCACCGGCATCGGCGACATGGAGCGCGAGATCTTCGGACCGGTACTGCACGTGGCTACGTTCAAGGCCACAGAGATAGACCGCATCGTCGACGACATCAACGCACGCGGTTACGGACTGACCTTCGGACTGCACACCCGCATCGATGACCGGGTGCAACAGATCGTCGAGCGAATCGAGGTCGGCAACACGTACGTGAACCGTAACCAGATCGGCGCGATCGTCGGCTCACAGCCGTTCGGCGGTGAAGGCCTGTCGGGTACGGGACCGAAAGCCGGCGGGCCGCTGTACCTGACACGATTCCGGCGCACCGACAACGCAGAAGCTCTGGCGGCCCCCGACGCCACGCTGATCGGCACCGGAACGGTACAGCAATCTCTCGACCAGCTCGACGCACGTCACTGGGCGGCACGGCCGGATCGCATGGCGGTGCTGCGCAAGGCGTATTCGGGCACTGGCGGTGTGATACGCAAGGC
>CBDCAW010000084.1:0-52109 GCA_965214025.1 Granulosicoccaceae bacterium | reverse complement strand
CTTACTGCCTGCAGGTATCGGAAGAGATCATGATCTACGAGAAGCTGATGGCCAACAGCTCGCTGGCCGAGGCGCCGTGCGCGCCGGGCACGCTCGAGATGATGGCGCAGTTCTCCGTGCTGACGCGGCTGGTGGAGCCCGAGAACTCGAACATCTTCACCAAGATGCGTGTATACGATGGCGAGAACCTGAAAGACGTGGAGCCGAACGCCAAGTCGGTGCAGGAGTACCGCGACTTCGCCGGCATCGACGAAGGCATGAGCGGCATCTCCACGCGTTTCGCCTACAAGGTGCTGTCGAGCGTGTTCAACCACGATCAGGCA
Organism: Granulosicoccaceae bacterium; assembly: GCA_965214025.1. Taxonomy (GTDB): domain Bacteria; phylum Pseudomonadota; class Gammaproteobacteria; order Granulosicoccales; family Granulosicoccaceae; genus Granulosicoccus. The sequence goes on along the minus strand of CBDCAW010000084.1, from coordinate 51,786 downwards.
GAGGTCGCCGCCAACCCGGTGCATTTGATGTACGTGCTCGAACAGCGTTTGCTGCGCGAACAACTTCCCGAAGAGCAGCAGCGTCGCTACATCGAATTCATCAAGGGCTACCTGGCGCCACGCTACGCCGAATTCATCGGCAAGGAAATCCAGACCGCCTATCTCGAATCTTATTCGGAGTACGGCCAGAACATCTTCGATCGCTACGTGACCTACGCCGATTACTGGATTCAGGACGAGGATTACCGAGATCCGGAAACCGGTGAGAGCTTCGATCGTTCGCAGCTCAACGATGAACTGGAGAAGATCGAGAAGCCTGCCGGTATCGCCAACCCGAAGGACTTTCGCAACGAGATCGTGAATTTCGTGCTGCGTGCGCGGGCCAACAACGGTGGCAGCAATCCGTCGTGGACCAGCTATGAGAAGTTGCGCGAGGTGATCGAGAAGAAGATGTTCTCCAACACCGAAGAGCTTCTGCCGGTGATCTCGTTCAATGCCAAGTCATCGAAGGATGAGCGCCACAAGCACGAGAGTTTCGTCGAGCGGATGGTCGCCAAGGGCTACACTGAGAAGCAGGTGCGGCTGCTGTGCGAGTGGTACCTGCGTGTGAGGAAGTCGCAGTAGTCGCCCCGAAGGAGCTTTGCCATGTCAGTGATCATTGACCGACGTCTGAACGATCGCAACAAGAATGCCGCCAACCGAGCGCGATTCCTGAGGCGCTACAAGGCCCAGATCAAGCGTGCGGTATCCGACATGGTGCAGGAGCGCTCGGTCAGCGACATGCAGAGTGGTGGCAAGGTGAAGCTACCGGCTCGTGACGTCTCCGAGCCGCAGTTGCGCCACGGTGCCGGTGGCGATCGGGAGACGGTGATGCCAGGCAACCGCGAGTTCAATCCGGGTGACCGGCTGCGGCGACCGCCCGGGGGTGATGGCAAGGGGCAGGGCGACGGTGGGGGCGGCGGCGATGGCAACGACAGCTTCACCTTCGCGTTGTCGCGCGAAGAGTTCATGAACCTCTTCTTCGATGATCTGGAGCTGCCGCATCTCGTTCGCACTCAGATCGGTGACATCAAGGAACTGAAACCGCAGCGTGCGGGCTATACCTCCACCGGTTCACCGGTGAACCTGTCGGTGGTGCGAACGATGCGCCAGGCGCTGGGCCGTCGTATCGCCCTGCGCAGTGCGGCGAAGCGACGGCTCGGCGAGATCGAGGCACTGGCCGCCGGTGAACCTGCCGACGAAGAGCTCGAGGAGCGTGCCGAAGAGACGCGCGACAAGGCCATGCTGTGGACCGGCGAGTTGCCGCAGGCTCGCCACGTGGCCGGTGAGGATGTGCCGCAGAGCATGCAGGAGCTGGAAGCCGAGGCGGAAACCCTGCGCAAGCGAATTCGCAACGTGCCGTTTCTCGACGACATCGACCTGCGCTTTCGCAATCGGGTCATGGTGCCGAAGCCGATGAGCCAGGCGGTGATGTTCTGCCTGATGGATGTGTCCGCCTCCATGGACGAACACCGCAAGGACCTCGCCAAGCGCTTCTACACCTTGCTGCACCTGTTTCTCGCCCGCAAGTACGAGCGTGTGGAGATCGTCTTCATTCGCCATACCGATGATGCCGACGAGGTCGACGAAGACACCTTCTTCAACGATCGCAAGACCGGCGGCACGGTGGTGCTCTCGGCACTGGAGCTGATGCGGGAGGTCATCGCCGCCCGCTACCCGCCCGGTGCCTGGAACATCTACGGGGCGCAGGCGTCCGATGGCGATGCCTTCGGTGTCGACCCGGAACGCAGCCGCGGATTCCTCGAGGATCAGCTGCTGCCGCTGGTACGTCACTACGCGTATATCGAGGTCAGCGATCGGATGCTCGTGCGTCCGTCCACACTGGCCTCGACGTACCAGCGCATCGAGGAGGCGCATTTCGCGATGGCCTCGGTGCGCGAGCATCGTGACATCTACCCGGTGTTTCGCGAGTTGTTCGCAGCCGATCACGCGAGGACGGGTTCATGAGTGGCACCGCTCGTCAGTGGCTGTCGCAGGGGCCAGACTGGAACTTCGACCTGATCGAGCGTTACGATGAGGCAATTCGCGAGATCGCGGTCGGTGAGTTTGGTCTGGACTGCTACCCCAATCAGATCGAGATCATCGCCTCTGAGCAGATGCTCGATGCGTACGCCTCGGTGGGCCTGCCCATCTCGTACCCGCACTGGTCCTTCGGTAAGCAGTTCATCATTCAGCAGGAGGCCTACCGCAAGGGTGCACAAGGCCTGGCCTACGAGATCGTCATCAATTCCGACCCGTGCATCTCGTATCTGATGGAGGAGAATTCGATGCCGTTGCAAGGGCTCGTCATCGCGCATGCCTGCTACGGCCATAACTCCTTCTTCAAGGGCAATTACCTGTTCCAGCAGTGGACCAACGCCGACGCCATCGTCGACTACATGGTCTTCTCCCGCAGCTTCGTCGCCCAGTGCGAGGAGCGCTACGGAGTGGATGCGGTGGAGGACATGTTCGATGCCTGCCATGCGCTGCGCGATTTCGGGGTGTCCCGTTACCACCGACCGCGTCAGCTTTCCAACGACGAGGAGTGGGAGCGCCAGCGGGAGCGCGAGGAGTACGAATGGCAGCGCCACGACGACATCTGGCGTACCTTGCCGGTGAGCGTGAACGAAGCCAGTGAGCCGCCGCCGGCCGGGCTCGCACAGGAGCCGCAGGAGAACATCCTCTACTTCCTGGAGAAGTTTTCGCCGAAGCTTGCGGGCTGGCAGCGCGAGATCATCCGCATCGTGCGCAAGACATCGCAGTACTTCTATCCGCAGGGTCAGACCAAGGTGATGAACGAGGGCTGGGCAACCTTCTGGCACTACACCATTCTTAACCGCATGTACGACAAGGGCCTGGTCGATGACGGTTTCATGATCGAGGTGCTGGCCTCGCATGCGAACGTGATCGCTCAGCGCGGCTTCGACGAACGGGGCTTCGGCGGCTTCAACCCCTATGCGTTGGGCTTTGCCATGTTCATGGACATCAAGCGCATCTGCGAGGAACCGACGGAGGAAGACCGGCACTGGTTTCCCGACATCGCCGGCCGGCCCTGGCTGCCAGTGCTTGATTTTGCCATGCGCAACTACAAGGACGAGTCCTTCATCGGGCAGTACCTGTCGCCGAAACTGATCCGTGAGTTCCACCTTTTTGCGATTTCCGATCATGAGGAGAACGAGTTCCTGGAGATCGACAGCATTCACAATGAGGCCGGCTACCGACGCGTCCGCCGCCTGTTGTCGGAGCAGTACAATCGCGACGGCCAGCTGCCTGACCTGCAGATCACAGGCTTCGATCAGGACGGCGATCGCTCGCTGTGGGTACGGCATCGTCTGCACCGCAATCGACCGCTGTCGGATGATGCCGACGACGTGATCGGTCATCTGCAGCGCCTGTGGGGTTTCGATGTGAAGCTGGAAACCGTCGATGAGTCGGGTACCGTGGTCACCGGGCAGACGTATTCGGCGTAACGGCGCCCGCCAGGGTGGCGCGCACTCTTGCAGGGCCAACGGATGCTCGTTGGCGTACCATTGTCATGATTTTTTCGATCCCGAGTTCGCAGCGCCTTGCTGCGCGGTTCGATCCTGGCGCAATGGACACCCTATGACTGACGATTCCTTCGAGAACGAGGCGACACATGATGCAGCCGAGGGCTCGAACGATGCGGCGATCGTTCGCATACGTGGTCTGAAGAAGGTCTACGGATCCGGGCACGAGGCGCTCAAGGGTATCGACCTCGATATTCGGGAAGGCGAGATCCTGGCATTGCTGGGACCTAACGGCGCCGGCAAGACCACCCTCATCTCGACCATCTGCGGGTTGGTGAAGCCGACCGGTGGCAGCGTGAGCGTGGCTGGTCACGACATCGTCAAGGACTTTCGCAAGACGCGCTCGCTGATCGGCCTGGTGCCGCAGGAGCTCTCGCTCGGTGCCTTCGATCGCGTGTTGGCTACCGTGAAGTTCAGTCGGGGGCTGTTCGGCAAGCCGCCGGACGATGCCTACCTGAACGATCTGCTGCTGAAGCTGTCGCTGGGTGACAAGACGGGCGCCATCGTCAATCAGCTTTCCGGCGGCATGAAGCGCCGGGTGCTGATCGCCAAGGCACTGTCGCATCAGCCGCGGGTACTGTTTCTCGACGAACCCACGGCGGGCGTCGACGTGGATCTGCGCAAGAGCATGTGGCAGCTGGTGGAAACCCTGCGACAGGATGGCGTCACGATCATCCTGACCACTCACTATATCGAGGAGGCCGAGGAGATCGCCGATCGGGTGGGCGTCATCAGCGACGGCCGCCTGCTGGTGGTCGACGACAAGGCCTCGCTGATGCAGACGATGGGCAAGAAACAACTGATGGTGGAGCTGAAGCAATCCGTGAACGCGATTCCCGAGGCGCTGGCCGAGTTCGATCTGGAGCTGGTCAACGAGGGATGCCGTGTGGTCTACACCTACGACACCCGCCAGGAGCGCACCGGCATCACCAAGCTGCTGCAGGCCCTGAACGAGCAGGGGCTTGTGTTGAAAGATCTGAACACGCGCCAGAGTTCGCTGGAGGATATCTTCGTGGATCTGGTTCACCACCAGGCGGATGACGAACAGGCAGGCGGCAGGCACGCGAACAGAGGCGCTACCGGCAACGCATCGGGCCGGGCCGCATGAACACCGAAGCCATCAAGGCCATTTACATCAATGAAATGCGGCGCACCCGCAATTCCCTGATGCAAAGCATCGCATCGCCGGTGATTTCCACGATATTGTATTTCGTGGTGTTCGGCTCGGCCATCGGCTCACGCATCGACACCGTGGGTGGCGTGAACTACGGAGCGTTCATCGTGCCAGGCCTGGTGATGCTGTCGCTGTTGACACAAAGCATCTCGAACGCATCCTTCGGTATCTTCTTCCCGAAGTTCACCGGCACCATCTACGAGGTCATGTCGGCGCCGATCTCGTTCGTCGAAATCCTCTTCGGCTACGTCGGTGCGGCGGCCACCAAGTCCCTGGTCATCGGGATCATCATTCTGGTCACCGCGAATTTCTTCGTCGAGGTGAACGTGATGCACCCCGTGGCCATGGTGTTCTTCCTGATTACCACCTGCATCGCGTTCAGCCTGTTCGGCTTCATCATCGGTCTGTGGGCCGACAACTTCGAAAAGCTGCAGGTGATCCCGCTACTGGTGATCACACCGCTCGTGTTCCTCGGCGGCAGCTTCTACTCCATCGACATGCTGCCACCGGTATGGCAGACCATCAGCCTGTTCAATCCGGTGCTCTACCTGATCAGCGGATTCCGCTGGAGCTTCTTCGAAGTCAGCGATGTCAGCATCGGTGTGAGCGTGCTGATGATCTCCGTATTCCTGGTCGCCTGCCTGGTGGTGGTATGGGCTATGTTCAAGTCGGGATACAAGTTGCGGGAATAGCGTGAACCGGTTGTGATCGTTGTTCATGCTTCAGGATCTGAAGTCGGTGCGATGGGCACTCATCGACGGATGTGTGATGCGCTACTGATTTGACGACTTGACAAGTTCAAGAGTCTTCAAATTTAACGGTTCGTCATCATGACATTCCAGAAATACTCATAGGATATCAGACCCGGCGGACGTCCTGCCTGAGCGGTAGAGTGCCGAGGTGATAAGGTCCACCCTGACCAAAAGGGAGTCTGAACCGATGTCAATCGTCACACGCGGCCTGATCACTCGCTATCCAGGCAGGAAACCTGAATCTTTCATACCGGTTGCGATTATCCTCAGCACGTTTCTGATCGCATCCTGCAGCAGCAGTAATGACGACAGTGCGGATGCCGAGCAGGTACTGAACGATATCGAGGCGGCGATCGATGAAGTGGATCTGCCCGGCGGTACCTCGGCCCCTGAAGATGACGGCATGGCCGCAGGCGGAAACACGGTTGATGCGGATGGTGACGATCTGCCCGGGCTGGTCGTCGAGGGATTGAATGGCGCAGCGGCTAGTGACGTGATTTCGCCCTGGCTTGTCTATGTCGAATTATTCCGGTCGGATTCGGGGCCGGAGGGGAACGGCGATGCCTTGGTGGATCTCACAGCCTATCCGGAGGATTTTCCGGTTTCGAGGCACACCGAATTCTACACACCCGAACTGGAAACCTGCACTATTCTCGAAGAGGATGATGCCGGGGTTGCGGACGGTGACGGCCTGCTACCGCAGATCAGTGGTGGCGAATCGGTCACCATCAACACCGCAGCCGGCACATTCTTCACGATGGATCGGCAGATCAACGAATCAACCGGCAATGTCTTCTATGAGACTATCGATGGGGTGCCAGGCCCGATGCCGGCAGATGCGACCCTGTCGATACCCGGTGATGTATTTCCCACGGTGGCAGCGTATCCATTAGGCGAACCCGAGCTACTGGTCAGGTTATCGCCGGAGCTCGATGAGTCTCCAGCGGCGGATACCCTGTACTCGTGGGTGCCGGGGAACTCATCTGCCTATGCACGTGTCGATTTCAAGGAGCTCGACGCCGAGGGCGAGTTCATCAGGTTCCTGGGATTCTGCGAGATGGTCGATGATGGCAACTTCGAGTTGACTCCCGATATGCGCGACTACGTGACCTCATTTGAAACCCCGGTGGAAATCAGGTATTCGCGGGTAGCGAGTCGTGTGGACTTAATCGACGGTATCGTGTTCTATCAGTACAGCGAAGTTTCCGAATAGAATCGATACTACGGCCCTGTTTCCATGTTCTGTCTGGCCTGGTAGCTTTCGACCTATCTTGCGTCGAAGCGCTTGTATCAATGGCTCATCGGAACACCGAATCAACATGGCAGAACGATCGCGGCAGATTGTCGATATCACGGATAAGCTGAAGAAGCTTGCCGAAGGCGATGACAAAACCACCCTGGGTGAGGTGATCGATGCATTCGGCAATCGAGGGCATGGCCCATTGTTGATCCTGCCGTCTATGCTGGTGCTCACACCACTCGGCGGCATCCCCTTGCTGCCCACCCTCATGGGCCTGGTGGTGGTACTGCTCGCCGCCCAGATGCTGATCGGAAAGGAGGGTGTGTCGCTGCCGAATTTTCTGCGAAAGCGCGGCGTGTCAGGCGACAAGCTGGTTGGTGTCTGTGAGAAGATTCATCCGGTTGCCGAACGGCTCGATAGCTGGTTCCATGGTCGTCTGCGCCAGCTCGTTGCGCCGATCTTCATTCGTGTGGCCGCAGCCTGTTGCATCCTGTTGGCTGTAGTCGTGCCGCCGCTGGAGGTATTACCGTTTGCCAGTGCGGCACCGATGGCGGCCATCCTGTTTTTCGGCTTGGCCATTACCGTGCAGGATGGCGTGCTGATGGTGGTTGCATTCGTGGGTACTGCACTGGCGTTACTCACCGCCGCCATGCTGGTGGGCTGACAGCGATACCATTTGCCTCGCAAGCCTTTGCCAGGCGCATATCATAGGTAACCAAACCCTCTAGCTCCTCACGAGGCTCGAGCGCAGATGCACGCCGGATTGCATCATTGATCGAAGCAGGGCTGGACCTGGGCAGCCTGCGGTCTCGCTGGATCGAGGCGGCCTGCGGTCTCGAATGTCGTGGTCGTTACCTGCAGTCAGCGACTACAAGTTATTCGAATGCCGATTCGAATGCCGATTCGAAGTCAGCGAGGCCAGCATCGGCGTCAGCGTGCTGATGGTCCCGGTATATCTGGCTACCTACCTACCAGTCTGCCCGCCTGCTCGCGTGCTCGCCTGCTCGCCTGCTCCCCTACGGTATGAGCAATATTCGTCACTGCGAGGTGCAGGTTACGGAAGTAATGTGAATGAAGTAGTACGAATTATGTCTGTTCGTCGTTCGCGCGCAAGGGTGTGAACTGGGTCTGATCGTTGTTCGCGGGGAAAGAGTGTGAACTGGATCTGATCGTTGTTCGCGGGCGAGAGTGTGAACTGGGTCTGTCGTTGTTCGCGCGAAAGAATGTGAACTGGATCTGATCGTTGTTCGCGGGAAAGAGTGTGAATTGGGCCTGATCGTTGTTCGCGGGCGAGAGTGTGAACTGGGTCTGGTCGTTGTTCGCTCGTAAGGGAATGGCTTGCCGCCCGGTGGCAGGACATCCCGATGGCTGGCAGCGGTCACGTAAAGCCTTCCTTCAGCGTTGCAAGTCTATCGGCCAGGACACGGGCTCAAACGTGTAACCCAGAATCTCGTTGCGCCGCACCAGACGGTCTACCAACCGATCAAGGCGGGCATTGCCGGCGGTCGCTTCCGGGGCTCGCTGTAGGACATAATTGGCGTTCTCCTTCGTCGCCGGGCGTTCCTTGTCGCTCAGGTACGTCTCGTCCTCGAGCCTGAAGGAGAACACTCCTAAGAATCGCTCTCCTTCACGCTCGCCGAGCTCTTCTCCGGGCATGCGCCACGCCTCGAGCGCGAAGCTCACCATCTGCTCTTCCCGCAGATCGCACAGCGTCTTCGCTTCGGCGACGATTCCGTTTGGTTTGATACTTGTTTGATTGAACCGGCTTGCATGTGTACTGCCAAATACCGGCTCCTTTCGTGCCTCCAGTACACGTCGGAATAAACCGCCCTGGGAGTAGTGGCACGCACCGGTATAAGTTCAGGCCGACGACACAGCAGGTCGCGTGTCAGCGCTCGAGCCAAGCTGCGAGTCTGGCTGCGAGCCACGCTGCGAGTCTGGCGACAGGCCTCCTACCTTGCTGATGAATCGCATCACCTCGTCGATGCCGATACCGGATTTCAGGTCGGTGAATACCGTGGCGCGTCCCTGACGATTCCTTTCGGCATCGGCTGCCATGAGCTCGAGGTCTGCTTCGACGTGGGGTGCCAGGTCTGTCTTGTTGATGATCAGCAGGTCAGATCGAGTGATGGCTGGCCCTCCCTTGCGCGGAATGTCGTCGCCCTGGCACACCGAAATGACGTACAGGGTCAGATCGGCTAGCTCGGGGGAGAAGGTGGCAGCCAGGTTATCACCCCCCGACTCTATGAACACGACGTCCAGGTCGGCCCACCGCTGATTCAGTTCGGCGATGGCGCGCAGATTGATCGAGGCGTCCTCGCGAATCGCGGTATGCGGGCAGCCGCCGGTCTCCACGCCCAGGATGCGCTCGGCGGAGAGTGCCTGCAGGCGGACCAGTGCGTCTGCGTCTTCACGCGTGTAGATATCGTTGGTGACCACGGCCAGTGAATACTGGTCGCGCATCGCTTGGCAGAGCCGGGCCACGAGGGTGGTCTTGCCGGAACCGACGGGGCCGCCGATGCCGATGCGCAATGGGCCGGTAGTCGGGTCTGTGGAATTTGGCATGGTGAATATCGCAGGGGTGATCAGCCGGTGGTGAGGCTGTGTAATGTCAAGGCAAGGCGAAAGGTACAATCGGAAAGTTCGTATGATGCGGCGGTATTCGATGATCAGCTGATGCAGATACGGCTGGCCAGGGTTTCATGCTGAATTGCGGCAAGGTCGGCCAGCAGCGCGCCCGATCCCAGGTCGGCGACTGTACTGTTGGCTGCCCGTTCGGCGCCGGCCGTCAAATAAGGTGTCAGGCTTGCAAGCAAGGTGAGGCCTTCGCTCTGCCCCAACGGTATCAGCCGCACCGCGATCCAGACCAGGTTGGACATTGTGCCCTGCAGGTACGCGCACAGTGCAGGGGAGAGTGGCAGCGCCGTGGCATCGGCACAGGCAGCGCCCGCCGCCACCGGCAAGGCCATCGAGGCGCTGTGATCGGCCAGTGGTGGTAGCAAGCCGGGGATCCAGGTGCGTACTGCCCGCACGAAGGCATCGCCCTGTGCCTGTGTTTCCAGCAATCGTTCGGAGCAGGGTGCCAGGGCCAGGCAAAGCTCGTTGAGCGCGAGCAGCATTTCGGATTCCTGTTCGCGTACCGCTCGTTCACGCTCACTCTCACTCTCACTCTCACTCTCACGCACTGCTCGCCAGGCTATGGCGAACAGCACGGCATCGTTCCAGCCACTGCCGTGCTCGAGAATCGCGAGCAGCCAGCGGCGGCAACTGGCGACATCCGACAGACGTCCATCCTGAATGGCGGTTTCCAGCCCGTGGCTGTAGGCGAAGGCACCGGTTGGGAACGCCGGTGAAAACCAGCTCTGCAACAGCAGACGATCGATGGACTCGCGCTCGGCGGTGGGCGCGGCTTCAGCCATCGGCTCAATGCCCACCATAGGCACCACCCTCCGGATCGAACGCCGCCTTGATCGGCGTGACCTGCCCACCGAGTTCCTCGATCATCCGGGCAATGACCGCATCGTCGCGGATACGTACATGGTCGTCGCGAATTTCCGTGGGCAGATGCCGGTTGCCCATGTGCCAGGTGAGCTTCAACAGATGTACCGCATCTCGTCCGCGGATCTCGTAGAGCGCTTCCCTGGCGGCGCGCACTTCGATTTCACGCCCATCGTCGAGCAGCAGCCGGTCGCCGTTGCCCAGCAGTGTCGTCGCGGGCAGATCGAGCAGAAACTCGATGCCGTGATCACTGTTCATCAGTAGCCGGCGCCGGTGACGCGCGGTTTCGTCGAGCGTGATCGTATCGGCTGGCACATCGCGGGGGTTTGCCATGGTGACCTGGGTGGCCTCGCCGGGCGTATGCCCGTGCCCATGCTCATGCCCATGTCCATGTCCATGCATGTCCATGTCCATGTCCATGTCTGCGAACATGATTCCGAGGAGCGGTATTGACCTGATGGCAACGAATGGCCATCAGTCGACCGCACGTTCCTTCACATAGGCCCCCGGTGCATCTTCGATGATGTCGAGCTTGCCCGCACCCGGTACTCGTGCATCGGTCTTCTTGCCGGCACGACGTGCCAGCCACTTGTACCAGTCAGGCCACCAGGAACCTTCGTGCCAGACAGCGTTCTCCAACCATTCGCCAGACTCTTCCACAAGCTTCGTGTTCGTCCAGTGACCGTACTTGTCGGCCGCGGGCGGATTCACCACCCCTGCGATATGCCCGGAGGCTGCCAGCACGAATCGATTGGTGCCCGAGAACAACCGAGCGCCCGGGTAGCAGCTTTGCCACGGCGCGATGTGATCTTCCTTGGCAGCCATGAGGTAAGTCGGAGTCTTGACCAGGCTCAGGTCGATCGGCTCGCCGAGCAGGGTGAGGCCACCGGGCTCGCACAGCTTGTCGTTCTGGTAGATCTCCTTCAGATAGAAGACGAGCATGGCGGCGGGCAGGCGGGTGCTGTCGGAGTTCCAGTACAGCAGATCGAATGCCATAGGTTCGCGCCCGAGCAGGTAGTTGTTCACCACGAACGACCAGATCAGATCGTTCTCGCGCATCATCGAGAACATGTCGGCCATGTGGCGACCTTCCAGATAGCCTTTCTCCGCCACATGCTTCTCTATCTGTTCGATCTGCTCGGCGTCGACGAAAACGGACACCTCGCCCACGCTCTTGAACTTGAACAGCGATGTCAGAAAGGTGGCCGCCTTTATCCGATCGGATTTACCGGTCTTCGCAAGGTACGCCAGTAGCGCACTGACGAGAATGCCGCCGATGCAGAAGCCGAGAATGGTGATCTCGGCCTCATCGGTGGCGGCCTCGATCGCTTCCATCGCGGCGAGCGGGCCCTGGGTCAGGTAATCTTCGAAGGTCTTGCCGGCCAACGATCGGTCAGGGTTCACCCAAGAGATGATGAACACCGTGTGGCCCTGGTCCACGGCATGTCGGATGAAGCTGTTCTTCGGTTGCAGGTCAAGGATGTAGTACTTGTTGATCCACGGGGGCACCATCAACAGCGGCCGACGGTGTACTGTCTTCGTGGTCGGCTCGTACTGTATGAGCTGCATCAGCTCGTTCTGGAAGACCACCTTGCCAGGTGTGGTTGCCACATTCTCGCCGACCGTGAAAGCCGCTTCGTCGGTCATGCTGATCTTCAACTTGCCGCGACCTTTCTCCAGGTCTGCCAGCAGATGCTTGAGACCCTTGACCAAGTTCTGACCACCGGTTTCCTGTGTCTTTTTCAGCACTGCAGGGTTGGTCGCGGCGAAATTGCTCGGTGCCAGTGCCGATACGAACTGTCGCGTGTAGAAATCGACCTTTTCCTGCGACTTCGGGTCCAGGCCCTCGGTATCTTCGGTAACGCCGCGCATCCAACGGGCCGAGAGCAGGTAGGACTGCTTGAGGTAGTCGTACATCAGCTCGTCGTTCCAGGCCCCGTCCTTAAAGCGTCGATCGCCACGTGCGGCTTCGGCAACCGGGCTGGTCTGCTGACCGCCGGCGCGCTGGGCCATCGATTGCCACAGCGCACTCTGATCCTTCCAGAAGTTCATCTGCATGTCGATGAGCCGGCCCGGATCCTTCATCACCGCGCCACTCCAGTCCATGAAGGCGTTGCTGATGCTCTGCGAATCCGGCATCGAGAACGAACCGCCTTGCTGCTCCTCGAACTGGCGTTGCCAGAACGCTTGCATCGCACGCTGGCTCTGCTCGGCGACTTCGGTCAATTGCCGTGCGGCAGCGGCAGGGTCCAGTGCCTGTTGGTCGGTACCGGTCTTGTCTTGTCTTGGCATGCGTCACTCCCGTTGCAACGGTGATTGCCACTGATTCGAGGTCTGTCGACCTTTCGTGCACGGCAGCAGCGTTCCACACTGTGCACTAGTTTCAGAACAAAAAGTATCGCTGGGCCATCGGCAACACATCGGCAGGTTCGCAGCGCAGCAACTCCCCATCGGCGTGAACGTCGTAGGTTTCCGGATCTACCTCGATGACGGGGGGTGGCGTCGTTGTGAATCATTGCAGACTTGCCGATACCGCTACGCGTGTTGCCAACCGGAACGAACCCCTTGGCAACACCGAGCCTGGCCCGCAGGTCGCTGTCGGCGGCGGCCTGCGAGACGAACGTCACCGAGCTTGCGGTGATCGCACGGCCGTAGGCGCCGAACATGGGTCGGTAATGTACCGGCTGGGGCGTCGGAATCGAGGCGTTCGGATCACCCATGGGCGCCGCCGCGATGCTACCGCCAAGTAGCACCATGTCCGGTTTCACGCCGAAGAAGGCCGGATGCCACAGGCACAGGTCGGCACGCTTGCCGACCTCGATCGAACCGATGTGGTCGGACAATCCGTGGGCGATTGCCGGATTGATCGTGTACTTGGCAATGTAGCGACGCACGCGCAGGTTGTCGTTCTCGCCACGCTCACCGGGCAGGCGCCCGCGTTGTCGCTTCATCTTGTCGGCCGTCTGCCAGGTGCGGATCAGCACCTCGCCTACGCGGCCCATCGCCTGGCTGTCGGACGCGATGATCGAGAAGGCTCCGAGGTCGTGCAGGATGTCTTCGGCAGCGATGGTCTCCTTCCGGATACGGCTTTCGGCGAACGCGATGTCTTCGGGAATGTTGCTATCGAGGTGGTGGCACACCATCAGCATGTCCAGGTGCTCATCGATGGTGTTGACGGTGTAGGGCCGCGTCGGGTTGGTGGAGGAGGGCAGCACGTTCGGCAAGGCGCATACCCTGATGATGTCCGGCGCATGGCCGCCACCGGCGCCTTCGGTATGGAAGGCATGGATGGTGCGCCCGGCAATCGCATCGACGGTGCTTTCGACAAAGCCGCTCTCGTTCAGCGTATCGGTATGGATCATCACCTGTACATCGAACTGATCCGCAACTCGCAGGCAACAGTCGATGGCGGCCGGTGTGGTGCCCCAGTCTTCGTGCAGCTTCAGCGCCGCTGCGCCGCCGTGCACCATTTCCTCCAGTGCCGCCGGTGAGGAGGCATTGCCCTTGCCGGCGAAAGCGAGATTCATCGGTAGCCCGTCGGCCGCCTGGATCATCCGCGCCAGATGCCACGGCCCCGGTGTGCAGGTGGTGGCAAGCGTGCCATGGGCCGGGCCGGTGCCGCCACCGAGCATGGTGGTCACACCCGACATCAATGCCTCGTCGACCTGCTGCGGGCAGATGAAATGGATATGACTGTCGAAGGCGCCAGCGGTGAGAATCCGGCCCTCGCCCGCTATGGCTTCGGTGCCGGGGCCGATGATGATATCGACACCGTTCTGGGTATCCGGGTTGCCAGCCTTGCCGATGCCGCTGATGAGCCCGTCGCGCAGACCGATATCAGCCTTGTAGATGCCGGTGTGATCGACGATGAGCGCGTTGGTGATCACGGTATCCACGGCACCGTGCGCACGTGCCACCTGTGACTGCCCCATGCCATCTCGAATCACCTTGCCGCCGCCGAACTTTACCTCCTCACCGTAGGTGGTCAGATCCCGCTCCACCTCGATGAACAGTTCCGTGTCGGCCAGGCGCACCCGGTCGCCGGTGGTAGGGCCGTACATATCGGCGTAGGCACGCCGTGAGATCGTTGCCGGCATGGGTCAGCTTCCCGTCGACGGTTGATCGAGCGCGCCCATCACACTCTGACGAAACCCGAGGGCCACTCGAACGCCACCGTACGGTACCAGTGTCACGTCGCGTGACTGACCGGGCTCGAATCGCACGGCGGTGCCGGCGGCGATGTCGAGCCGCTGACCACGCGCGGCCTCCCGATCGAATCGCAGGGCCGGGTTGCTTTCGGCGAAGTGATAATGACTGCCGACCTGGATCGGTCGATCACCGGTGTTCGATACCGCAAGCGTGACGGGTTCGGCGGCAGCGTTCAGGGTGATGTCGCCGTCTGCGACAAGGAGTTCGCCGGGTATCATGTATGCTCCGATCGCCTGTCAGCTCGTTACCATAGCTCAAGTGCTTGTGGACCTTCCATATTATACTGACGGGTTCAGCGTGCCTGCCTGCTCGCGTCATCATCATGTGGAAGGACCACTAGTGTAAGGGTTTATTCCGAACACGTTTACATCCATGTCGATGCGTACGCTCATCGGTTCTGCAGTCAGGTTCATCCGTCCTTGAGGAGCACCTTCCGATGTACTTCGTGCCCTGGTCCGATCGCTCCTTTCCTAAAAACGCAAGAGTGGCACTGCTGGTGCCGATGCTGGTCCTGCTGGGCGCCTGCGGTGAGAGCGCGACCCTGCCGGTCATCGCCGGTCAGGGACCCGACCCGGTGCTGCCCGAACCCAACCCGACGATGATCCCCACCGTGAACATCGCGCCGGCCGTCGGCTGGCCCGCCGACGGGCTTCCCGAGGTGGCCGACGGCCTCCAGGTCAACCGGTTCGCGCAGGGCCTGAATCATCCGCGCTGGCTGTACGTGTTGCCGAACGGTGACGTTCTGGTGGCGGAAAGCAACGCACAGCCGAAGCCGCCCAGGGGCATTCGCGGCCACATCATGGCGAGCGTGATGAAGGAGGCGGGTGCCCGCGTTCGCAGTGCGGACCGTATCAGCCTGCTGCGTGACGCGAATGGGAACGGCGAGGCCGATCTGCACACCGTCCTGATAGACGACCTGCGTTCACCGATCGGCATGGCGCTGGTTGACGGTTCGTTGTATGTGGCGAACACGGATGCCGTGGTGCGTTTCCCCTTTACCCCGGGAGACACGGTGATAACGGCCGAACCTGAACTGGTCGCAGCCTTGCCGGCCGGCCCGATCAACCATCACTGGACGAAAAGCCTGGTAGCCAGTGACGACGGCAGCAAGCTGTATGTAGGCGTCGGCTCGAACAGCAATGCGGCGGAGAACGGTATGGCGGCGGAAAGAGGCCGCGCCGCGATCCTGGAGATCGATCGGGTTTCAGGCAGCAGCCGGGTGTTCGCCTCCGGGCTGCGCAACCCGGTCGGCATGGATTGGCAGCCAGACTCCGGCGAGCTGTGGGTCGCCGTTAACGAGCGCGATGAGATCGGTAGCGACCTGGTCCCCGACTACCTGACGTCGGTACAGGACGGGGGGTTCTACGGTTGGCCCTATAGCTATTACGGGCAGACGGTGGATACGCGTGTGAAACCGCCGCGCCCGGATCTGGTGGCCACGGCGATCAAGCCGGATTACGCGCTCGGTGCACACACCGCTTCGCTGGGCCTGGCTTTCTACACCGCCGATGCACTGCCCGCTCGTTATGCGAACGGTGCATTCGTGGGCCAGCACGGTTCGTGGAATCGCAAACCGCGAAGTGGCTACAAGGTGATCTTCGTGCCGTTCCGGACGGGCGAACCCGCCGGCCTGCCGGAGGATATCCTGACAGGCTTCATTTCCGATGAAGATGAGGCCCTGGGCCGGCCGGTGGACGTGGCCGTGAACGGTGCCGGCAATCTGCTCGTCAGTGACGATGTGGGAAACGTGATCTGGCGGGTGTCGGCAGCCAGGTAATCTCCAGAACGATCCCTAACGGATGGGCTGGTGGACCGTCACCAGTTTCACGCCATCCGGGAAGGTGGCTTCGACCTGTATCTCCGGCACCATCTCGGCGATACCTTCCATCACCTGATCGCGCTTGACGACGGAAGCACCGGTGGACATCAATTCCGCCACCGTCCGTCCGTCACGGGCACCTTCCACGACGAAATCACTGATCAACGCAATCGCTTCGGGGTGGTTCAGCCTGACACCTCGTTCGAGACGCCTGCGCGCCACCGTGGCGGCCATGGCAATCAGAAGCTTGTCCTTTTCTCGAGGAGTCAATTGCATCGGGTGGTGTCATACCGGTTGGTTGGCGACAAACTGGTTGGCGACAGATGGAATCATCACGGAGGTGAAGTGCCACGGTCAAGCATCTTCGAGCAGCAGCCCTCCGAATGAGCCTCAAATAACTATGGAACCGTTCTCGTGCGATGCGGAGCGTATGGCACGTTCTCGTGCGATGCGGAGCGTATGGCATCACGTATGGCATCACGTTTGGCATCACGTTTGGCATCACGTATGGCATCACGTTTGGCATCACGTTTGGCATCACGTTTGGCATCACGTTTGGCATCACGTTTGGCATCACGTTTGGCATCACGTTTGGCATTGGCATCACAACAGTGGAACGATTCTTGCAAAATTACAGGGCGATGTCTCTGAAGTGTCAAGGACATGACCCGACAGGTACCTATTGGACGGCAGACAGCCCGCAATCCGACGGGGCCTTGACGTTTTTACTTCTCATAGAGCGTCGGCATGAAATATAAGATCGTCAAGTTGATGACTGTCGATTCGGAAGATGATTTCCGAGCCCGCGCCACCTTGGGCGTGGCGCTCAGTGCACTGACGTTGCTACTGCCCTTCGCCATCACGAGCCTGTGTGTCGGTGATCTGGCTATCGCCGTCGGCACGCTGGGCATCGTGGCGATGCTCGCCATCAATGCCGTCAGCGTGATCATGCAGTACGAATACCAGATCGTAACACTGTACGGTCTGGTGCCCGCGGGTATGGTTTTCATGACGCAGGTGTTCCAGCAGAACGGATTCATCGGAACCCTATGGTGCTTTCCGGCGGTGCTCGGCTGCTACTGCATGCTCAGCGAAGCACGTGCGCGCATCGCCAACATCATGATCCTGCTGGTCGCGTTGCCGATGGCCTTTCATACGTTGGAGCCGTATCTCGCGGCTCGAGTGATGGCCACCTTGCTGGCCGTCAGCCTGTTCGCGACGATCGTGGTGCGGGTGATCGATGAGCAGCAGTCGTTGCTGCGGCGTCAGGCACTGTGCGATCCGCTGACCGGCCTGTTGAACCGTACCTCGTTGCCTGCAACCCTGGAGCAGGAGATCACACATGCCGTATCGAGACCCGCTTGCCTGTTGGCACTGGACCTCGACCATTTCAAGCGAATCAACGATACTCATGGTCATGAAAGGGGTGATGCAGTGTTGTGCGGCGTCAGCGAGATCCTGATGGCTCAGACCGAAGAGGGCAGCTCGATATTTCGACCTGGCGGCGAAGAGTTTCTCGTGCTGCTACCGGACTGTTCGTGGGTGGAGGCCTCGCAGGTGGCCGAGCGGGTACGTCGATCCATCGCTCATGCACCCCTGCTACCGGATCAATCGGTGATGACGGTCAGCATCGGGGTCGCCGCGGTATGCACCGGCGACGACTGGATGAGCTGGATGCGCGCAAGCGATGCGCAGCTCTACGCTGCCAAGAGCAAGGGCCGCGATTGTGTGGTCGTGGCAGATCGCTCGACGGGTTCGGACAGGTCCGCGGCGTCGAGCAAACGGGCTTCGAGCGCGCGCCAGGCTGAACTCGTGGCAAAACTCGATACGCTTCCACCTTGAGCTTCCGCATACCACTGAAATTCGCCGACAGGCTGATCGTCGACCCGGGGGCGGACTTTCGCGGCAAGGCTACGCTGGGCGTCGCGTTGACATCGCTGGTATTGCTCGCACCGTTCGGTGTGGTCAGCCTGCTCTCCGGCAAGTTCGCGCTGGCCATCGGTACCTTCGGTATCGTCACTATCCTGGTCGCCAATGCGGTGAGTGTCATACAGCGTCACGACCACCAGAACCTGACACTCTACGGGCTCGTACCGGCCGTCGCGGTGTTCACCATGCAGTTGTTCCTGAACCATGGCGTGGTCGGTGGCCTGTGGTGCCACCCTTCGATCCTGGCCTGTTACGGCATGCTCGATGAGCGGAAGGCGCATCTGGCCAATGCGATGATCGTCTGCGTCGCCATTCCCATGGCGTTTCTGACGCTCGAAGTCGGCTTGGCAGCGCGCGTCTGCGCCACGATGTTGTCGGTCAGCGTGTTCGCCATCGTCGTGGTGCGTGTCATCGAACAGCAACAAGCGCAGTTGCTGCGTCAGATCCGTCTCGACCCGTTGACGGGTCTGCTCAACCGAACATCGCTACATGCCACGCTCGAACGGACGATCGTCTCGGCGGAGCACAGGCCGGCAGCTTTGCTGGCGATCGATGTCGATTTCTTCAAGCGGGTGAATGATTCCTTCGGCCATGAAGTCGGCGACTATGTGCTCTGTGGCATTGCCGATATCCTGCGTGCGCAGTCGCCGGATTCCGCGTTTGTGTTCCGGCTGGGAGGCGAGGAGTTTCTCGTGCTGCTACCGGCCAGTGATCCTGCCGAAGCCCTGCTTGTGGCGGAACATCTGCGCCTTTCGGTGATGCGCACGCCGCTGACGGTCGATCATCCGGTCACCGTGAGTATCGGCGTTGCACCACTGGCTGAGGGCGATGACTGGATGAGCTGGATGCGTCTTGGCGACCAGCGGCTTTTCACTGCCAAGCGCGAAGGACGCAATCGGGTCGTGGCCGGCTGCGAGACCGATGACCGGATCGATGACCGGGCGGACGCGAACCTTGGTCGTCCCCTACCCAGGTCAAGCTCTGCGATTGGTTGAGCAAGGCTACCGTCTTACCACGAGAGGTTGTTCCCTTAGATGTTCAAACTTCGATGTTCAAACTTCCCACACCCGTGGCAGGTTCTGCGATCGACTGAGTGAGGCAAGCGCCGTAATGAGCCGGCTTCGCAGGCTCCGGCCGTCCCGCGCGGCAATGCGTACGACCAGTCGCGATGGCAATACGGATACGCCACCAGCCACAGGGTGAGCTTCGTCAGGCAGATTTCCCCAGAGATGTCGGATAGCCTCGGCGCGCTGCCTCAGCCGTTCCGCGGTTTCGGGACCGCAGTAAAGCACCGTGGCGAACGCAGTACGGCCATCGAGCGTGCCGGCCGCTTCAGGGTCGGCCAGTACTCTATCGTTCAAACGCAGTGCCTCCGCGTGCAGCAAACGGCCGTCCCGGTGAATGCGCCAATGATCCGTGAGGCGTGCCGAGCGTAAGGCTTCACCCATCTCGCGTCGTCCGAGCACGATCGACTCGACCATCAGCACGCTCGCACTCGCTGCCAGCCTCACCTCCAGGGTGCGCTGTAACGCGCTGCCTTCGAACAGGATGGTCTCCTGCGGCAGCCACTCCAAAGTCGCAGCTGCACCGACCTGCAGCTCGACCGATACCCGAGCCGTAGGGCCATGCGTGCGGTATACCTTTTCGGCGGCCGAGGTGCTGAGCTGGGTGTGGGCACCGGCCTCGGCATCGATCGACCAGTGCAGCCGGTCATCGCCGGTCAGCCCGCCGGCGGTATTGATCAGCACCGCCTCGCAGGCATCGAAGCGGCTGTTCGGCAATCGGATGCGGGCCGCGCCCTGCTGGTAGAGGTGCCTCAACGCACGTCGGGGTGGCCCGGCCGCCACGCCCAGTTCACCGACTCCGTCGACACGCTGTCGGGTGGGCTCGGCGTGGCTAGGGCCTGTCATCGATCAGCCCACAGGCACTGCCGGATTCCCTGGTCACTTCTCCCGACGCAAATCGGCGGTGTGCGGATACTCCGGGTTCTCCTGCATGGGCTCGAACGGTGCCACCGCGACCTGTGCTTCGGTGGTATCGAAGCTGCCCGTGGCCACCGCGGTGGTCGGCACCGTGGTCTGTGCAGCCTGCGGAGTGTGGTAATCCGCTTCGAACCGGGCCAGGCGACGTGCTTCGGCCACGTTGGAGTTCACCGGTACATCCTCGTAGCTTCTGCCACCCGGATGCGCGGCGTGGTAGGCACAGCCACCCAGGCTGCGCTGCATCCAGGTATCGATCACGTCGAACACCAGCGGCACGTCCACCGGCAGGTCCGGATGCAGGGCCGACGGCGGCTGCCAGGCACGGTAGCGCACGCCGACCACATACTCGCCGCGGGTACCGGTCGACCTCAGCAGGAGTGCCTTGCCATTGCAGGTGATGCGGTAGCGCGCGTCCGTAAGCCCGGTGACCTTCAGCTGCAGGCGTTCCATGGACGAGTCCACATAGCGCGACATGCCACTACCGCCACCTTCCTCACCAAGCACATGCCACGGTTCGATGGCCGCCCTCAGCTCCAGTGAGATGTCGCCGATATGGCGCGTGCCGTACACTGGAAAGCGAAACTCCCAGAAGGCATCGAGCCAGTGCTTCTCGAAGGGCACATCATGAGCGTTGAGGTCATCGATCACATCGCTGATGTCGCCCCACAGGTAGTGCGGCAGCATAAAGCGATCGTGCAGCTCCGTGCCCCAGCGAATCAGCTTGCCGGTGTACGGCTGGTCCCAGAAGCGGCTGATCAGGCTGCGCAGCATCAGGCCCTGCACGATGCCCATGCGCGGGTGCGGTGGCATCTCGAAGGCACGAAACTCCACCAGCCCCTGGCGGCCGGCGGGCCCGTCGGGGGAGTACAGCTTGTCGATGCAGATCTCCACCCGATGGGTGTTGCCGGTCATGTCGATCATCAGGTTGCGTAGCAGGCGATCGACCAGCCACGGTTGCGCCACCTCGCCACTGGGCAGGCGGCTCAGCGCCATCTCCAGCTCATACAGGGATTCGTTGCGCGCCTCGTCGATGCGTGGTGCCTGGCTGGTGGGACCGATGAACAGACCGGAGAACAGATACGACAGGCTGGGGTGATGCTGCCAGAAAGTGATGATGCTGCGCAGCACATCGGGGCGGCGCAGGAACGGGCTGTCTGCCGGTGTGGGTCCACCGAAGGTCACGTGGTTGCCACCACCGGTGCCGGTATGGCGGCCATCGACCAGGAACTTCTCGGCGCTCAGGCGCACCTCGCGCGCCAGGCGATAAATGGTCTCGGTCTGCTCCACCAGTTCGTCGAAGCTTGCCACCGGCGCCACGTTCACCTCGATCACGCCCGGATCGGGGGTGATGCGAAACGACTTCAGACGCGCATCGCTCGGTGGCTCGTAGCCCTCGAT
Organism: Granulosicoccaceae bacterium; assembly: GCA_965214025.1. Lineage (GTDB taxonomy): Bacteria > Pseudomonadota > Gammaproteobacteria > Granulosicoccales > Granulosicoccaceae > Granulosicoccus. The sequence continues at coordinate 30,198 of CBDCAW010000084.1, read as the reverse complement.
CACCACCGGTACTTCGGCCTCCAGCGCCGCCCGCTCCACATGCCACAGCAACTCGACGAACGCAGCCGCACTGCGCAGCGGCGGCATGAACACATGCACCGCCTCATCGCGCCACTCCACGCACAACGCGGTACGAAACACCTTTGCATGCGGCGGCAGGTGCGCAGGTGTCGCCACTGCTTCCTTGATCGGTACCGGTACCGGCAGGGCGGCCTTCGCCTCGAAGTTGTCTTCGGGGTAGGTCAGCGGATCGTCGTCAGGGTCGGTGGCTAGCGAGTCGAGCGGCAGGCGCAGGCCGGCCGGTGAGTCTCCGGGCACCAGGAATACCTGACCGCGCCGCATCGGCCACACGCAACTGAGCCAACCATGCTCGGTATGGCGCAGCGGCAGGACGTGACCGACCGGCTCATCGAGGCCTTCGCTCAGGCGTTTCGCCAGGTTGCGGCGCGAACGGCTGTCCTTCAGGTTCAGGTCGGCCAGGTCGGTGCCTTCGGGCAGCAGGCTTTCCAGTTGCAGGTGGTACAGCGGGTCTTCATACAGAGGCTGAAGGCAGGTGTCGACGATGCCGAGGTTGGCGGTCAGCGCCCGGGCGAATCGCAGCGCGTCCTCGCGCTGGCCGCCGATGGCCAACCCCGGCATGGACAGTCGTTCCTGGCCCTGCCACAGCGGATGCCCGTCGGTGCGCCAGTAGCAGGTCAGTGCCCAGCGCGGTGTCGGCTCGCCCGGGTACCATTTGCCCTGTGCGAAGGTAGGTACCCCTTTCGGTGCGAACGCACGCCGCATCCGCAGCATCAGCTCGCTGGAGAGCTCCAGCTTCTTCTCGCTCAACGCGGTGTAGTTCCATTCGGCGCCTTCCATATCGTCCATCGACACGAAGGTGGGTTCGCCGCCCACGGTCAGGCGAACGTCCTGCTCAACCAGCTTCTCGTCCACCGCCCGGCCAAGACGCAGGATGGCCTGCCAGTCGGCCTCGGTATACGGCTTGGTGATGCGCACCTTCTCGTCGAAGCGTGCCACGGTGTTGCTGAACTGGAAATCCGCGGCGATATCGCTGGCCACACCGGTGATCGGCGCGGCGCTCGATGGCATCGGCGTGCAGGCCAGTGGGATATGCCCCTCGCCCGCGAACAGCCCGGACGTGGGGTCCAGGCCGATCCAACCCGCGCCGGGGATGTACACCTCTGCCCAGGCATGCAGATCGGTGAAGTCGGCGGCTGGCCCCACCGGGCCATCGATGGATTTTTCATCCGGCGTGAGCTGTACCAGGTAACCGGAGACGAAACGTGCCGCCAGCCCGTAGTGTCGCAGCACCTGGACCAGCAGCCAGCCGCTGTCACGGCACGAACCACTGGCAAGCGTCAGCGTTTCCTCGCAGCTTTGCACACCGGGTTCCATGCGCACCCGATAGCCGATGTCGCTCTGCACGCGCTGGTTGATCGCGACCAGCCAATCGATGATGCGTCCCGGTTCCGGGCGGTTGGCCTTGAGCCAGCGGGTCAGTGACTGGCCGGCCTCGTCGATCTTCAGATACGGGGCCAGTTCGTCACGGTTGGTGTCGGTGTAGCTGAACGGAAACTCTTCGGCATACTCTTCGACAAAGAAGTCGAACGGGTTGATCACGGTCAGCTCCGCGACCAGATCGACCTCGACACGCAGTTCCCGAGCCTTCTCGGGGAATACCAGGCGGGCAAGGTAATTGCCGAACGGATCCTGCTGCCAGTTGATGAAATGCTCGTCGGGCTTGATCGACAGGTTGTACGACAGGATCGGTGTGCGGCAGTGCGGAGCCGGACGCAGGCGAACCACGTGCGGGCTCAGGATCACCGGATCATCGTAGCGATAATGTGTCCAGTGATTGAGTGCGACCTTGATGCCCATAGATGCTCGGTATGCGTGTGCGTATGCGAAGAGGTGGCTGTCGAATCCGGCCTTCGAAAATATTCAGGCGCGGTTGACGCGATAGGGTGTCAGGCGGGGAAGTAGCGTTCGGCCAGCCCATTGCCGACCCCTGCCAGCTTGATCTGCAGATCATCGATGAAATCGTGCAGATGTCCCTTGTTGGCGGCCAGTTCGATGACGTCGGCGTTCGATACCTCGCGCTCCAGGCGTCGCAGCCGGCGCATCGGCACATGATTGCCATCGAGCCGCTTCACGCACAGGTCCAGCCGGCGCAGGCAGCAGTGGTAGGCACGCGGTAGCTTGTCGTCCTGCAACAGGTAGCGCAGCACGTCAGGCCCATTGACTGGCTGGCGGACGTGCGTCAGGTACATCTGCATGCCCGACAAAGAGCGCAGCACCGACATCCACTGCAGGTTCTCGAAGGCGATCAGGGGAGCCTCGTCGGTCGCCGGTAACAGGTTGGCCGAGCGCACGTCGAGCAGGCGTGAGGTCATGTCGGCGCGTTCGAGAAAGCAACCCATGCGCAGGAACAGGTAACCCATGTCGTTGCTCATGCTGCCCTCCATGCAGCCGGTGATGGCCAGCAGCTGGTGTTCTACCTTGCTCAGGAACCGTTGCCGGTTGGTGGTGTCGATGCCTGCGTTGACATCGGCGCGCACCAGCAGGCACAGGTTGTTGATCGCCTCGTAAAGGCTGCGGCTCATGATGTCGCGCGAGCTGCGCAGGTTGTCGTGAGCGGCATCCAGCGAATTGACGATCGAGCCGGGATTGCGCTTGTCGGCAATCAGGAAATGACAGACGTTACTTTGCGATGGCTCGGTGAATTGCGAGTAGAACAGCTCGTCGAGCCCGGACACCGAGATCAGGGGTGCCCAGGCATGGCGTGGATCAGCGCGTGGCAGATCCATCAGCAGGTTGTCGTGGCTGTTGATCAGACGCGCATAGCCTTCGACGCGCTCCAGATAGCGACTGAGCCAGAACAGGTTGCCGGCAAGACGTGCGAGCATCGAACGGTCCTCGGATCGAAACGGGTAATGGGGGCGGGTAGGCTGCCGGGCGCAATCAGGCGCTGGCTGGCTTGGGCGGAGCGCTTGCGTTCGGCAGGTCTTCGAGATCGAGATCCGGGCCGCCGTCGGGCGTATCGTAGATCTCACCGCTGCCGATATCGAGCTCGATGTCAGCGAAGGTATCCGAGTCGTGCGGCGTGCGGTCCGGGTCGATGATCCAGGTATCCTTGCTGCCGCCACCCTGCGACGAATTCACCACCAGTGAGCCCTCTACCAGAGCGACCCGTGTCAGGCCGCCGGTGGTCACGCTCATCGACGCGCCCTGTAGTATGAACGGCCGCAGGTCGACATGCCGAGCTTTGAAACCTTGGCTGGTAAGCGTCGGCGAGGTGGAGATGCCAAGCGTGGGCTGGCCGATGTAGTTGCGCGGATCGGCCCTGATGCGGGCAGCGGTTTCCGCACGCTCGTCGGCAGTGCTGTGCGGGCCGATCAACATGCCGTAGCCGCCGGATTCGTTGGCAGGCTTGACCACCAGCGTCTCCAGGTTCTTCAGTACATGCTCACGCTCCTTCTCGTTCTCGCAGCGGTAGGTGGGCACGTTGGCGATCATCGGCTCGGCGTCGAGGTAGTAACGGATGATATCGGGCACGTAGGAGTAGATGACCTTGTCGTCGGCGACGCCTGCGCCCGGTGCGTTGGCGATGGCAACGTTGCCGGCGCGCCACGCGCGCATCAGCCCGCGCACACCGAGGATCGATTCCGAATTGAAACACTCCGGGTCGATGAATTCGTCGTCTACCCGTCGGTAGATCACATCGATCTTCGAGAGCCCCTGCACATTGCGCACGTAGACGCATTCGTCGTCACCGACGATGAGATCCCGACCTTCGACCAGCACGGCACCGATCTGCTGTGCCAGGAAGGTATGCTCGAAATACGCCGAGTTGTAGACGCCGGGGGTCAGCACGGCGAGCTGCGGGTTGTCGCTCTCGCACAGCGAGCCGAGCATCTGCTGCAGGTTGCTGGCGTATTCATCGACGGGCAGGATCATGCAGCGACCGAACAGCTCGGGCAGGGTGCGCTTCATGACTTCGCGGTTCTCCAGCATGTAGGAGACCCCGGAAGGCACCCGCAGGTTGTCTTCGAGCACGTACATGGTGCCATCGTCATCGCGTACCAGATCGCTGCCGCAGATATGTGCCCATACCTGGTGCGGCGGCGACATGCCGATGCACTGACGGCGGAAGTTCTTCGACGTGGCCAGCAATTCACCGGGCAGGACACCGTCTTTGACGATACGCTGCTCGTTGTACAGATCGTGGACGAACAGGTTGAGTGCCTCCAGCCGCTGCTTGAGACCCTCCTGCACCTGCTGCCATTCTTTCGCATCGATGACGCGCGGCACGATGTCGAAAGGCCATTCGCGATCGATGTTGCCCTTGTCCGAATAGACGGTGAAGGTGATGCCCATCTGGCGGATGGCGACTTCCGCTGCCAGGCGGCGTTCGTGCAGTTCCGCCTCCGACAGCTCTTCCAGGTAGCGCATCAGGTCGGCGGCGGCGGCCCTGGGTTGTCCCTTGGCGTCGATCAGTTCGTCGAAGCCCGGGCTTGCGTACTCTTGCCAGTGCCGGCTCATCTGTGGTCCTTTCTCATTTGCCTGTCCGTCGCGCGGACGCCGTGCAGTCTACGTCGAACGCGATCGATGGTCCATCGCGGCTTGCATCAGGTGCGCTCCACGCCTTGTGGAAAGGCGGTTTCCCCGACACGGTTCACGTCGACAGCCACCGACAGGCTGTGTGAACCTCCACCAAACACGATGCCCTTCAACGGCGCGACGTCGCCGTAATCACGACCCCAGGCGGTGGTGATGTATTGCGCGTCGGGGCGCTTGTCGTTAGTGGGGTCGAAGTCGAACCAGCCGGCCCCCGGCACGTACACCGAGTACCAGGCGTGCGACGCATCCGAACCTTGCAGCTTCTGCTGTCCCGGCGGTGGCAGGGTTTCCAGATAACCGCTGACATAGCGCGCCGGTATGCCGACGCGACGCAGTACGGCGATCGCCAGGTGAGCGAAGTCCTGGCACACACCCTTGCGTTCCGCAAGCACCTTGCCGACCGGGGTCACCAGTGTGGAAAAGCTCGGATCGTAGGTGAAGGTCGAGAAGATGATGTGCATCAGCGTCTCGGCCAGGTCGAGCACCGGGCAGGCGTCGATGGCAGTGACCTCTCCGGCCCGAGCCCCGCCCCCCGATGCCTGATGCAACTCGGCTATCAGCGGGTCGACGTCGTGCGTCAGCGGTACATAGCGTGAGTTCAGCAGACAGTCCTGTGCCTGCAGGGTATCGGCGCTCGGCGAGGCGGCGAGCAGGGCCGGTACCTTGCACACCGGCGGGGACGCGGGCAGGGCCGTCTCATGATCGCTGGTCTCGACCAGTGAGGTGGTGATGATCGAGCAGGAGCGGTGCGGCTGATCGAGCGAGAATCGGCTGACGTGGTTGCCGACGTGGTCCACGCTCTCGGTGATCTGCAGTGGCTGGGGGTGAACGTCGAGTCGAGTCAACAGGCAGTGCTGCAAGGGCGTGTCGCGCGGGCGCAGGCAGACCTCGTTCACCGCCTGTGATACCGGCGCACTGTATTCGTAGTCGGTCTGGTGCCTGACCTGCAGTCTCATACAGGATCCTTGCCCGTTTCCAGTTCCATCAGCTCGACCATCGCATGATCCACTGTCGGAGGCTCGGGCGAGCGTACACTGGCGGTGCCAAGGTTGCGTTGCGATTCGGTATGGGTGAAATAGGTGGCGCTCAGCGCACTGCCGAGCTCGGCTGGAATGTTCTCCAGCACGATCGAGAACGTCTTCAACGACTGACGCTTGCCGCGCCCCGATTCGAGCAGGTTCCGGGCGCTCGCCAGGCGCACCCGGCTGATGCCCGCGGTGGCGAGGCGTAGCAACGGGTCCTGGTTGCCGGCCCGGCGCATGCCCGGCAGTTGCCTGATCAACGTTTCGATGTGCATGAACTGAAAGGCCACCGAGCGCGGATTGGTTTCGTCGAGCAGCAACAGGTGCAGTACCAGGCGGTTGTCGATCTGGCTGCGATAGCGGCTGCGATAGGTGATCACACTGTCGAACAGGCGTAACAGGGTTTCCAGCACGCGAGGGTCATCCTTGCGGTGCTGCAGAACGGTGCCGATGGTCGCGCTGCTCAGCCGTGCGCGCTCGATGCGTCGGCCCAGCATCAGGAAGCGCCAGCCATCGCCGCGCGTCAGGTTCTCGCTGGTCAGCCCGGTGAGTGCGGCCATCGACGTCAACAGCGTGTTCAGATACTCGACGGTGGCGTTCAGGGCGTCCGGATCGGTGCTGAACCGGCGTGAGCGCAGGGGCGCTGTTCGTGCCTGGTGATCGTTCAGGTCGTTGAGCACTCGCAGTATCTCCGGCGACAAGCGATCGCGCACGGTGTTGGCGGTACGCTGCACCTGCTCCAGGCTGTGGGCGAGCGATCCCACCCGATCGGCATCCAGCAGCAGCGACTGCAGCTCGCGACTCGGGTGCTGCAGGCGGTGGCTGGCGCGGCGGCTCAGAAAGCCCGGCAGGGTGCCGGTGGAGCGCGTCAGCGCCTTGCACAGGGCAATCTGTGCGGCCGGCACTTCATCCGAATCCACCGGCGAATCATCCGACAGCAGCTCACGGCAGGTGGCCTGCATCACTCGGATTACGTGTTCCGCGTTCTCCGCGTAGCGACCGAACCAGAACAGGTTGTCGGCCACGCGACTCGGCAGCTCACCCTCGAGCATGGAATACTGCAGGCTGTCGTCTGTCGGCGGGAGCAGGGTGTCGGGCCGCACCGGTCCGCTCGATAGCACCCAGACATCCTTGCTGCCTTCCAGAGCGGCCATCGCGGGCCGCCGTCCGCCGGTGACGCGATCGAGCAGGCAGAGCCCGCCGCTCATCACCTCATAGCCCCTGCCGCGGTCAGGGTCGCGATCGACGCCGCTATCAGCGCCGCCATAGGAGCCACGATCGAGCAAGAAGGTACGCAGGGTGATCTGCCTGGGCAATTCGTTCGCTTCAGAGAGGCTCGGCGCCACCGACCGGTCAATACGTTCCTGAGCGACGTAGCGTGCCGGCATCAGATCGATGTCGGCGAGCATGGCGGCACGCTCTGCGGCGCTCATCAGCCGCGGGTCGAACAGCTGACCGAGCGTGTCGACGTCGCGTAGCAACAGGTCATCGAACTGCTCCAGTACATGGGCACGCTGATCGCGATCGCCGAGCCAGTAGGTAGGGGCACTGAGCAGGCGGATGTCGTCATCGAGATAGTAGCGGCACAGGGCAGGCAGGTAGGCGTTGAATGCCGGGTTGTCGAGCACCGCGGTACCCAGCGGATTGATCACGTGTACCGTGCCGGCGAGGATCGCGTGCAGCAACCCGGGAATGCCGATGTCGTTGCCATTGTTCACGGCCAGCGGGTCGATATGCTGGTCGGCGATGAAGCGCAGGATCACGTCCACCCGTTGCAGGCCGTCCACGGTCTTGAGCCAGACCCGTTCGTTGCGTACCGTCAGGTCGCTGATCTCGACCAGGGTGTAGCCCAGGTACTTGGCAAGATACACATACTCGAAGTAATGCGGATGCGAGGCACCATAGGCCAGCATCACGCAGCGTGCATCGGTATCGATGACACCCGAAAGATACGCCTGCAAGCCCCTGAACCAGCCTGCCACCCGCTGTACACGAGCTTCCCGGAACAGCCCGGGCAGCACATGCGACAACACCAGGCGATTTTCCACCGTGTAACCGATGCCATCGGGCGCCTGGCAACGATCGTCCACCACGTACCAGTCGCCGGACGGTGAGCGCGACACATCCACCGAGTACAGAGGCAGCTCGTTGCTACCCGGAAGCTGCCGGGCGGCTCGCAGGTAGCCGGCATGCGCCTGCACCAGCGACGCCGGAAGAACGCCGTCGAGCAACACCCGCTGCTCGCCGTACAGGTCCGCCAGCAGGGCTTTCTTCAGCCGGCCACGTTGCTCGAGCCCATCGCGCAGGTTCTGCCAGTCGGCCGGCTCGATCACCTGCGGGATGAGATCGAGCGGCCAGGGGCGCGTTTCGACCTGATTGAGGTTGGCGGCACTGTAGGCGATGCCGTTGGCACGCAGCTGATGGCTGAGTTGCTGCTGACGCCGTGCAATCTCCTCGGCAGAGAAGGCATGCAGCCGATTCATCACCTTGGCCCAGCCTTTGTTCTGCTGCCCGCCGGGGGTGAGGGTTTCGTCGTGGATTCGTGCGCTCGTCTGGAACACGTGAGGTGCGGCAGCAACGGCAAGGAGGGTGGCCTTGGAGAATAACGTACCCTCAGGAGGTAAGGTGCGGCTCAGTCGCTTTCAGCGGCCCTTTCTTTAAAGACGGCCCGAGGCGCACGTCGTGCGCCCGGGCCACATCTCGTGCATGATGCTGCCTGTCCTGCACCGGGCTGGCTGCAGTGCCTACTGCGTTACCACCGACCACACACCACCGATGCCCTCACCATTGATGTCGCCGGCGGCCGCATCACCGGTGTAGGCATACAAGGGCTGGTTTTCGTAGGCCCACTGCACCGTGCCGTCAGGGCGTTCGAACACCGAGTAGCGGGTACTGGCCGCCGCGCCAGCGTCGGCGTACAGGGGAATCCAGGTGTCGGCACACGCATCCACACAGGTGGACGTATCCGCGCTGTCGTCACTCGTGACGTACAGCGTGCGGCCGGCGAAGTCGTTGCGTGTGGTCGGCTCGCCCGCGGCGGTGATGACCTGGCCCTTCACCACCAGTATTTCACCGAGCGTGTCGCTATCGCCGCTGGTGATCGGCTCGGGCCGCGCCACATGCCACAGACCGGCGGAGTCGTCCGTGGCGGTGCCTTCGCCGTTCGCTTCGGAGGGCGCACCATCACCGGTGTGCCGATGCAGGGGATAGCCTTTGTAGGTCCACTGATTGGTGCCATCGGGCCGCTCGATGATGTCGAAATCACCACTGATGCCAGCGGTGGTGACATCGGTGCTCAAAGGAGGAAAGCTGGCCGCACACGTATCGATGCAGGTGACGGTACCGGGCGCATCGTCGGGGCGGGTATAGAGCGTTCGTTCGTCGTCCCGCGCACCGAATACGATACCCAGGGCCGCGTTCTCGACTTCCACCGGCACCTGATCGAAGGTGGGGGAGGGCATGCTGGAGGATTCGCCGGGTGCGGCCGGCGGGTCGAGCTCATCGGTGTTCTCGGACGTGTTGCCGGACGGAATACCGTCGTTGTCGGTGCCATCGTCATCGCTCGAGCTGCAGCCTGCCATCAATACAAGGCTGACGCCCAACGGGATCATTGCCCGGCGCCAGGGGCGCACGTCGGGATGGTCAGGTCGGGATTGGGTTGACGATTGAGTCATGACGGCGATTCCAGTGATGTGGGATTGGGATAATAGTCCTAATAGTTTGGTATTGCCAGTTGTCGGCGTTCCATGGCCCCCCTCGGTGCCTTCTTCATGATCGGCGTCATCGCTTGCCTGGTATAGGCCCCACAGCACCACGGTGCTGCTCTGCGAGCGATCGGGGTCGCCACGGCTGGCGGATAAACGGTGTCGGTTGTTCTGTCGTACAGGCATAATCGAACGAAAGCCATCGAGGAGCCGAACCCATGACCCCAGCAGCGCCCGCTACCGCCGTCCTAGCCGACAGCGCGTTTTTCGTAAGCCCGCTCGGCGATACCGATCCGGACATCCAGGCCGCGATCGACAGCGAGCTTGGTCGCCAGCAACACGAGATCGAGCTGATCGCGTCCGAGAATATCTGCTCCGCCGCCGTGATGCAGGCGCAGGGCTCGGTGATGACCAACAAGTACGCCGAAGGCTACCCGGGCAAGCGCTACTACGGTGGTTGCGAGCACGTCGATACGGCCGAGGCCCTGGCCATCGAACGCGCCTGTGCCCTCTATGAGTGTAGTTACGCGAACGTGCAACCGCATTCCGGGGCGCAGGCAAACCAGGCGGTGTTCCTTGCCCTGCTCGAGCCCGGCGATACCTTCATGGGGTTGAACCTCGCGGCCGGCGGTCATCTGACGCACGGTTCACCGGCCAACCAGTCCGGCAAGTGGTTCAACGCGGTCACCTACGGGGTCGACGAGAAGACGCATCTGATCGATTTCGACGTGCTTGCCGAACAGGCGCGCGAGTGCAAGCCCAAGCTGATCATCGCAGGCGGCTCGGCCTACCCGCGCATCATCGACTTCAAGCGCTTTCGAGAGATCGCCGATGAGGTGGGTGCACTGTTCATGGTTGACATGGCGCACTTCTCGGGCCTGGTCGCCGGCAAGCAGCACCCGAACCCGCTCGACCACGCGCACGTCGTCACCACCACCACCCACAAGACGCTTCGTGGCCCGCGTGGCGGCATGATCCTTTCGCGCGACGCCGATCTGGGCAAGAAATTCAACTCCGCCGTGTTTCCCGGACTGCAGGGCGGGCCGTTGATGCATGTGATCGCGGCCAAGGCGGTCGCGTTCGGCGAAGCGCTGCGCCCGGACTATCAGGACTACATCAAGGCGGTCATCGAGAATGCCAGCGTGCTTGCGGAGACGTTGAGGGCCGGTGGGCTGGATGTCGTATCCGGTGGTACCGACACACATCTTGCGCTGATTGACCTGCGACCGGTGGACGTGACCGGCAAGGCGGCCGAGGCGGCGCTGGGGCGTGCCGGCATCACCTGCAACAAGAACGGCGTGCCGTTCGATCCTGCATCGCCGTTCGTCACCAGCGGTATCCGCCTCGGGTCGCCGGCGGCCACCACTCGTGGTTTCGGTGTGGAGGAATTCCGGCGAGTGGGCGAGCTGATCCTCGAGGTCATCAACGGGCTGTCGGCGAATGGGGAAGAAGGCAATGCTGATGTGGAAAAGGCGGTCGACAAGAAGGTAAGGGCGCTGACGGATCGGTTTCCGATCTACCCGGCTTAGCAGCCGTTCCGCCGGGGGCGCCAGTGCGCGCACGAGAGCTGTAGTGCTCTCGTGCAACTGGAAAGCGTGACCCGTTTCCGCCTGCTCGGACGTAACCGTCGTCCTACCTCGGAGGCTGCAATCCGATTACACTAGCGTCAAGTGTGCATGCCGACAATCCGTAGTTTCGGCCGTCGACTGATGGCCGCGCATGTTCATTCGCATCCTTCATCCAATCGAGCACCTGTTTTTCCAGCGATGCGTCTCCTTCCATCAGTTAGTACTGCGATGACTGCTGCCCGGTGCTTCACATCGGCACCGGCCTGTGTGCGGGTCCAGGCTAGTCGGGTCGGATGACTGTGCAGGCGCCCGATGTCGAATCCGCCTGGCACGATTGCCTGGCGAACGGTTCGAATGTAGTGATGCAGGTCGAGGACGTGCTGCGCATCGGGAGACGCCACCTCGAACTGGACGTGGTCTTCATCAGTCACGTGTACGAGAGCGAGCGGGTCATACGTGCCGTTTCCGCATCCGAGCTCTCACTGGCATCGTTCGTCGGGCAGCGCGAGGCACTGGCAGGTACGCATTGCGAGCTGGTGCTCGAAGGAACCCTGGGGCCTGTTGTCGTCGACGCGCTGGCCGATCCGCTGATGCGCAAGGTACAGCAGACGTACGACTTCAATATGCAGGCCTTCGTCGGCGTGCGCATCGTCCTGGCCGATGGCGAGGTGTACGGGACCCTGTGCGGGTTCGCTCACACGATACGCACGGACCTTGGAGAGAGCGTCGTACGGGTCCTGCATTTTCTGGCCAACATCGTCGCCACGCAGGTGGATGCCGAACACGCCGGTGGCAAGGCCAAGCGTGTGCTGCGCAAGCAGTTCAGGCAAGTGATCGGAGCGGGGCTGCCGCGCATGGTGTTCCAGCCCATCGCGGATCTCTCCAACGGTGTCATCGCCAGCTACGAGGCGCTGGCACGCTTCGACAGCGCACCGGAGCGTTACCCCGACGAGTGGTTCTCGATGGCTCACCGGGTCGGGTTGGGCGACCAGTTGGAAACGCTGGCGATTGCCAACTCGCTGCTTCGAGTACCGGCATTGCCCGCAGGTTGCCGGCTGTCGGTCAATATCAGCGCGGCATGCCTGTGTGGCGATGAGGTCGATGCGGTGTTGTTCGCCGCCGATCTGACCAAGGTCGTCGTCGAGATCACCGAGCACGAAAGGGAGATCGATCTGGTTCGGCTGCTCGATGTCTGCCGGGGTCTGCGCCGGAGAGGTGCCCTGATCGCGCTGGATGACTTCGGGTCGGGTTATTCGGGGCTTGATCGGGTGGTGCGGATCTCGCCTGACCGCATCAAGCTGGACAGGGTGCTGGTGAGCGGTATCGATGGCAACGTGTCTCAGCAGGCCATGGTCGCCGCTACCGTGACCTACGCGTGCCGCGTCGAGGCGGAGATCGTCGCGGAGGGCATCGAAACCAGTCAGGAGCTGTCCATGCTGCGTGAACTGGGTGTCTCACTGGGCCAGGGTAATCTGCTGGCATACCCTGCCCGGGACTTCCTCCCCGGCAACTCCATCAGCTGGTTGTCGGCAGCATGCTGAGCCGCCTGCAGTTACCGAATGCGGCTTCCTCCGTGACCAACTCGGGCGTGCACCTTCGAGGTGCGGATGCCGGGGTGAACAGATCGACAGGAATATCCGCGGCCGACGTCGATGTGGGATCTGTAATATGCAGTTCACGCTTGCGAGGGCAAGCTTGTCCTCACTGTTATGCTGATACACGATACATTGGAGGTTCTGGTTAATGGAGTTGACTGTGGAAACCTTGAGCGACGCCGTGCGATTCGACAGAGAAGAACGAAGTGTCATGTGCGTACCCGGCGGGCAGTCATGTACCGTGGTGCGTAGATCGCACGGGTGTGCAGGAGGTCAGTGGCTGCGCAGGTTCGTGCCAGGTGTGGCATTCATGGCCCTGGTCATGGCCTCGGCCGTCATCCCCGGCTCGCCCGCCGTCGCGGCCACCCCCATCGCCGGGCTCGAAAGACCTGTGTCCATCAAGGCGCGCGAGCAACCGGTGTCCAAGTTCATTCGCGAATTGTTCGGTCAGATGGGTGTTCCGGTGCAGGTGGACGAGGGCGTTCGCGGTGCTGTCAACGGTGATTTCGATAAACCCGCGGGCAAGGTGCTCGAAGAGGTGCGCAAGGCCTTTCAACTGACCTACTACTACGATGGCGCGGTGCTCTACGTCTATCCCGCCAGCGACATGACCCGAGACATCATGTACATGCCGCAGGGGGTGGCCGGGCAAGTCATGGAAAATGCCGAAGCGCTGAACCTGACCGACGATGAAAACCGGTTGGAGGGGGCTGATCTCGGGTTGGTGGCCACCGGTACGCGTCGGTTCCTGGAACAGGTGCGCGAACTCTCGGACGCCGTCGAGAGCCGATCGAACTCGGCAGCTTCACCCGAGACATTTCGCGTCTTCAAGCTCAGGTACGGTTCGGCAAGCGATATCAGTATCGTCGTCGGCGGCCAGAAAGTGGTGGTGCCCGGTGTGGCGAGCCTGCTGGCCAATCTGGTCGGCTCGCGAGGCCTGGGTACGACTACAGGTGCCACCGCCACGGGTGTGAGCCGCGAGCCCGTGAGCCCCGCTCGCCCCAAATTGAAGGGGCAGGGCCTGCAGTCGATAGGCTTGCGGGAGCAGGCCATGGCAGTGGAGCAGGAAGTCGATCCGGCGGCATTGGCGGCGGTTACCACCGACGCGCCGCGTGGCAACGGCAATGGTCCGACGATTGTTGCCGACTCTCTCAACAACGCCGTGGTCATTCGTGATCAAGCTGACCGCATGGCCAGCTACGAAAGCCTCATCGCCACCCTGGATGTCGAGCCGTTGATGGTGGAAATCGAAGCCACGATCATCGACATGAACACCGATCGCCTGCGAGAACTCGGCGTCGAGTGGCGTCTCGAGCATGGTCAGACCGGTCCGCTTCTCGATGGCGGGGAAGTCACCCCGATCGGGAAGGGTGGTCTGGTCTCGCTGGTGTTCGGCGACCGTACGCGTTTCATCTCCCGTATTCAGGCGCTTGAGGAGCAGGGTGCTGCGCGTATCGTCTCCAAGCCGCACGTCATCACTCTGGCCAACGTCGAGGCGGTGCTCGACAGCACATCGACGTTCTTCGTACGCGTCGAAGGTCAGGAAGAGGTCGACCTGTTCGACGTTTCCGTGGGCACGATGATGCGTGTGACCCCGAACGTGCGTGAAAGCGGCGGCGACGGCCAGATCAAGTTGCTGGTCAACATTCAGGATGGCTCCACGTCCGATCGGCAGGTCGACGAGATACCGGTCATCGAGAATTCGACGATCAACACCCAGGCTCTCGTCGATGAAGGTCAGAGCCTTCTGATCGGTGGGTTGATTCGCGAGAGCGATCAGAACAACGTCTCCAAGGTGCCGTTCTTCGGCGACCTGCCCGGAATCGGGGCTCTGTTCCGCAGCAATGCGAAATCGAACCGGCGCACCGAGCGGTTGTTCCTGATCACCCCGCGCCTCACCACCCGTTCCGGGGGCGGTAACGGCGACATGCGACTCGATGCGCCGATAATGTCCGGAACCGAGGCCGATATCATCCGCTCGGCTCCACTGCGCCTCGAGCCGGTGAGGGCGGCATTGGCCGAGCGTGACGAGGCGTTTCCGGTTCAACAGGAATTGCCGGGGGGCAGTTTCGAGGCCGATCTCGACAAGAGAGGGCCTGCCGCCGGAAACCTGCCGGGCAATGCACCGGTGCGCCTGGAGCGGCGTGTGGTCACATCACCCGATGCCGCGACCGATCAGGACGAACCACAACCCAATGACACGCGTCTGCCAGCCGAAAAGCCGCCGCGATCATCAGCCAACGAGAACGTGCTCAACGTGTCGAACCGCGGTGCCGCCGAGCGCGTGGAGCCGGCAGGCCAGGGCTGGGTCGCGGTACCCGGATCGAGCCCGGCCAGCTGGTAGGGCTGCCCCGGTTCAGCGTCGCCTGCGGACGATGCCGAACCGGGCACGAGACCGGGTCAGACGACTTCCTCCTTCAAGTCTTCGATGTCGTTGTAGTCGTCGTTCCTGCCCAGCAAGTCGTTCATCGCTGCGGCTCGGTCTTCATCGAACTTCCAGTCCGGGTTTGCGAGTGCGTGCAATTCCGTGAGGTACCGGGCGGCCTCCTCGTTCTGCTTACCACCGACATTGGGATCGATGAGCTGCAGCGCACCATCCTTTCGGAACTCCACACGTCCGTGTTCCCTGAGCTGGATGGAGGCGATATCGACGCGATCGATGTCTTCCTTGAAATCACCGAAGGTGCCATCGAGATCGATGGCCTCGGCGTCGGGTCTTGAAGGCGAATTCAGCAGTTCCTTCAGCTTGTCCAGATCGTTGTGGTCATCACCCCGCGCGAAGGTGTTGTCGATCCTTGCTGCGAGATCCTCGTCGAACTGCCCGTTCGGGCGGACGATGTCGTGCAGGCCGACGAGATAGTCGAACACTTTTCGGCCAGTACCGGTGTCCACGGTGTTGTCCCTGTCCAGCCGTTGCCAGCTACCATCTTTCTTGAATTGGATGATGTTGTCATTGTCTTCGTCACGGCGGATGGAGGCCACATCCACCTTGTCGATGTCTTCCTTGAAATCACCGGCCGTACCGCCTCCGTTCAATAAGGTGGGCGCGAATTCGGGCAGCTCCTGATCGTCGGGTACCTCCTCCTGCGACTCGGGTGCCGGCGGAGTCAGGAATTTATGAAGGTCGTCGATTTCGTTGTAGTCGTCGGTCCCTCCCAGGATACTGTCCATCTGCTTGGCCAGCTCCGGGTCGAACTCACCGTCGGGACGGGCCAGGTCGTGCAATCTGGTCAGGTGATCGGCGATGCCTTCGCGAGTGTCCCTGTCGCTCTTGACACCGAACAGCGGGTCCACGACCTGTTCGGTGCCATCCTTCGTGAAGCCTACCCGACCGTCTTCCAGGAGCTCGATCGACGCGACGTCGACCCGGTCGATATCGTCCTTGAAATCTTTAAGGGTGCCCGGGTTGACATTCTTGGTGGTCTTGTTGGCTTCCGGAATCTCCTTGTCGCCGAAACGGTTTCTACCGGAAGGGTCGCGTAGCTCGGGTCGAGCAATGTTGGCGAGCTTGTTATCGGGATGATCCTTGCTCCAGTCCTTGAACCAGCCCGTGGGTATGTTGCCATCGCTTTTCACCTGCTCGGTGAAGTCCTTGAACTGTTCGGGCTGAGACTCCCACACAGGTTTGCTTGCCGAAAAGGCCGATCTGACGCGACGTGAGTCGAAATCGTACTCGTGCTGCGTGTGCTGGAGGTAGTTCAGCTTCTCGTGCCAACCGTCCTCGGTCATGCCGTGGCCGTCCATGTTGTCGAAGAAGTCCTGGGTATCCTTGTTGGCCTTCTCGTTCTTCTCCTTCGCCACCGCACCGCTGATCGCAAGTCCGATCGCGCCTATGCCTGCGCCGACCAGGCCGAGTACACCTGACGCGACACCCAGCCCGGCGCCTACGCCGGCTCCGCCGATGATCGATCCGGCCAGCCCGGTTCCAGCGGACCCGATGGAGGCCACACCCGCGACCAGCTGCAACGAAGCCGAGGCGTACTGGGCAGCGGACTCTGATCCGGCACCGCCTTTGCGAAGCTTGTCGATCGCCATGCCACCCAGCGCTATATCGAGCGAACCACCGGTCGCACTCGCCAAGGTGCCGGCAACTCCCAGCGTACCTCCGACGTACTTGAGCTTGGCTCCATCGGATCCTTTCGGATCCGCGCCCAGTGCCTCCGCCTGCTTGTTCATCATGGCCTGCGCCGCCGCCTGTTGTCCCGGCGGCAGGTTCTTGATCTCCTTGCCGATGGCGGCGCCTTGCTCGTCCACCAGTTTCTTCTGCACTTCCGCGATACGTTCGTTCGGTTCCTGCATGACCTCATCGATGCCGGGCATCGTCTCTCTACCCCCTTCGATACCGTAGGGGTTCGGACCACTCGCTCTTTCGAACAACGACTCGCGCGAGGGCTCCGAGGCAGTGTGCCCGGCATTGCCCTCTCCACGGATGGCGTTGTGGGTTTCCTGAATATCCTTGGCCCAGTCTTCGGCCTGAGGTCCGAAGTTGGTCAGCTCGATAGACTCGATGGCCGAGGTCGGTGGCTTGCCGGGTTTCTCGAAAGCGTCCGGAACTTTTTCCTTCAGAAGGTTGGTGTAGGGTTCGATTCCATTGTCGAAGCCCAGTTGAGCAGACATGCCCGGCTTGTTGAGTGCCTTGCCCACTGCCGTGGTGGTCACATGCGCCAGGGGCTGTGTCGAAACGGCGGTGACCATCATCATGCGCGCCGCCGCCATTCTCTCCTCTAGGGTGTCCTGCCCATTCTTGTTCATGCTGTAGGCAGCGGCGGATGCGGCCAACACCCCGCCTGCGCCCTGTACCGCACCGCTTTTGACCGCGTAATTCAGGCCGACGGCGGCCGATCCCGAGATGTTCCCGTTCTTCATCCCTTCGCCGACCCGCTTCATGACGTCCTTCATGTTCGGCTGGCCGTCGACGGTTCCAGCCTTGGTCGAATCGACCAAGGACTTGGTGATCAGGTCGTGTGATTCCTTGAAGCCCTTGAGCTGGTGCTGCATCGCTTTCGGCAGGTTTTCAACATCGCCCTTGAGAGCATTCTGGAGTGTAGTGTTCGTGTAGGACGTTCCAAACAATGAAGTCCACACTC
This sequence comes from Granulosicoccaceae bacterium, assembly GCA_965214025.1. GTDB lineage: Bacteria > Pseudomonadota > Gammaproteobacteria > Granulosicoccales > Granulosicoccaceae > Granulosicoccus. The sequence continues at coordinate 12,602 of CBDCAW010000084.1, read as the reverse complement.
CCTTGAGTACCGTCGTGACCTGATCCGAAGCGGCCAACTGCAGCGATTCGTCCGAGTAGGTGCCGTTCTCGATCATGTCGTTCAGCGCTTGCGTGCCCTCGCCCACGATCAGGTGGTTTCGAACCTCGTCGGCCTTTTCTGCATCCAGATGGGTCAACGACATCAGGTCGTTCTGGAATCGGGTTTGCGCACCCTCCTTGTCCTCCTTCAGCACCTCCTTGTATTCACCGCTCATCATCGCGTCGTAGATCTTGTCGGTCAGGCCCCCCTTGTCCTTGATCTTGCCGACAGCGTCGTCCATGAAGCCATCGACACCCTTGACGACCTCGGGATCCTCGGCCAGTTCGCCGAGTCGCTTGCCGATCGCTTCCTCGTCGAGCAGACCGTAGAGGCTGGCCGTATCCATGATTGTGGGGTCGCTGAAGTTTGTCTTGTCCGAATGGAATGCATGGGGTACGGTCTGGTTCGGCAGATACTTCATGCCTCCTGTCAGCACTGACTTGGCCTGGAGCAGGTCGTAGTACTCACGACGATTGTCGCTGGGGTCGAGATCCTTCCACTCATCCTTCATCGTCGCGTTGAAGACTTCGGATACAGGCTTGTCGCCGTCGGTCGTTTTCGCGCGCATGAAATCGGTGGCTTCCGACTTGGGAAGATCGATCTTCACGTTGTCGTCGGTCTGCTCGATGCCCTTGCCTTCGAGCTTGCTCTCGAGCTGTGAGAACTTGAACGGCGACACCTCCTTTGATACCGCGTAGGTGTCGCTGCCGCGTCCGAGTTCGTAGGTGATCACGTCGTCACTCTGACGCTTGGGGTCGATAGCGCTCAACGGTGGAAATTCCTGGTTTTCCCCCAACGGCTTCCAGCCGTTCTGCTCGGCGCTCTTTTCGAAGTTGTCTTTCGAGCCGTCGGGTTTGGGGCTGTCGCCGACCGAGGTGTCGGGCTTGTTATTGGTATCGGGCTTGACCTTGTCGTGCGTGGATGTATCGTCGTTGTCCTTGATGGTATCGTCAGCTTTCGGCTGACGTCCTTCCAGGTACCTGGCCAGCTCTACCATGACCCGCGAATCGGGAAGTGCGGCCTGCGGCTTGTCCTTCCCGGAACCCCCTTCCGGATCTTTCTCTGCTTCGTTTTCGTCGGTGGGAACCGTCGATGCCCTGGTAGGCGCGTTGTTGTTGACTCTCATGTTCATGCTTGGATACCTTGATAGGTTGTTTCTTGAACGAGCATTCCTGGAGTGCACCTGATGCAGTCGATCAATTTATATCAGCCCCGGCGAACGATGAGAACCCGCAATCCTATTAGTTAGGGTTTCCCCTTACACGTTGGCTGCATGGCTCGGCGGGTCTTCCTTCGGCACCGGCCGTTCCCGGTCAGCACGAACCCAATCTACTATCGGCGTATTGCAGAATTCTGACAATCAGCCGTTGGCAACCTATTCTCGGGGGGGCGCCGTTAAGTGTGCTTTATGCATGGCTCACCTACAGTCCGTAATTCGCAAGGCCTTGCCGAATCCCGGACTCATACGAATTGTGCGCAGACGAATCTCGCTGATTACTGAGATTCAATTCGTCGATATATCAGATCGAGAATTTTTCCGAGAATTACCTTGCAAGAGCCCAGTTCCGATAATGCCATTTTGGAAATCGACCTCGGTGAAACGATTCCCATCGCGTAGTGGAAATAGTGGTTTTTCTTATTGGGTGAAGCAGGATGAAACGTGGTTCACAAATCAGTAGAGCACGGGCCTTGCCCGTCGTATGTAAGGGGTAACCCTGACTTGCACGATATTGCCGTCCGGCCGTGGGTCGGTCGTCTGAAAGGGGCGACCGGTGGAGCCGGCGAACCAGGAGGTAATCGATGCGGCGGGGGCTGGGTGTGCACTTGTATTGTGCGTATCACCAGTCACTCCGGCGAGCGCCATGCCGGAAAGCGTGCAAACGTCGGAATCGAACGAGGGGGGTATGGCGGGAGGGGGAGGGGAGGGGAGTGCGATGCAGACCGCGAATTGCCGAGGAATAAAAAGCCGGGCCGTCCGTGGCCCGGTAGAAGAAGAAGGGATTGCCCCTTCCCAAGCGGCTCTTACATATCGGCTTACTTGCGAGCGACCGATACCATGCCTTCACCGGCAGTCTTGACCACGGTGGCGAGCGCCTCCTGAGCGATCTTGAACATCTGGGCAGCGGCTTGCATTTCCGCGTTCAACTCGGCGAATACGCCCTCGCTACCTTCGGACCCTTCCATCGCACCGAGCTTCTTGCCGGCCTCTACCTGCTTCTCGAGAAACTTGCCGCTGACCTTGCCCATCGCCTTGGCAAGCGCGATCAACCAGTTCTCGCCGCCGCCAGAGCCGCCGCCGGCTGCGGTGGCATCGGTACCGTCAGCACTGTCGGTCGCACCCGCGGCTTCGGTTTCACCGGTGCCTTTCGCATCGCCGGCACCCTCGGCGCCCGGCGCACCGCCGGCACCTGCACCCTCGGCACCCGGTGCACCACCGGCATCTGCACCCTCGGCTCCACCGGCACCCGGCGCACTGCCGGCACCTGCACCCTCGGCCCCACCGGCACCCGGCGCACCACCAGCACCGGCACCGGCACCCTCGGCACCCGGCGCACCGCCGGCGCCTGCACCTTCCGCACCACCAGCGGCACTCTTCCCCTTGGTGCCCGCGCTACCGGCACCACCCTTGCCTTCACCGCCGTTCGATCCTTTACCGCCACTGCTGCCAGGCGCCATCAGCTCCTTGGTCTCTTCCTGCAAAGCCTTGATCAGGTCTTTCATGACCAGCTGTGACAGGTCATCGACGAATCCGCCGAGTTCATTGTCGACCGCTTCGGCAACGTCCGAGCCGGCGTTGCCACCGGTCTTGACCTTATCCGCCTGGAGTGCATCGGTCACCGCCTCCTTCATGGCCGGCGGCAGATCGCTGGTCTCTATTTCGGCGATCAGATCGTCGCTGAACTGATTGATCGCGTTTTCGGTGAACGACTTTTCGACAGCGTCCTCACCGTACTTCTCGGCGAGCTTGTCGAAAGCGTTCTGGTAGTCAGCCGGCATTGCATCACGACCGAGCGATTTCGCCATGGACTCGAGACCCAAGTCCATATCCATCGGCTGGTAGTCCGTTGGTGTCGGACTATTGTTTACGCTGCTGTTGTATTCGCTCATGAATCTCTCCTGGTGCTATGTAGTAGCTGGTATTGGTTAGTAGCTGGTATTGGAAGCCTGTAGATCGTGTCGTCGACGTGTCTCGGCCGGTACGACTCGATGTGCCTGTAACCGACGAGTGAATTAGACCAACCCGAGCGAGCGATGGAAATCCACAGTTACCCTAGTTAGGGTTTCTACTTACACCCCGGCTGCATAGCGCGTCAGGTCCTCTCCCGGCACCGGCAGGGTTGCAATGCCTTGCGGCTCCGGTTCGCCGCGCCTTTCGCGCTCCACGCGTTCACGCGCTCGAATCGCCCAGAGCGTCACCTCGGCGACGATCGCGAACAGCTCCCGCGGTACCAGGTCGCCATCCTTGGTGTCCTTGAGCAAGGCTCGGGCGAGTTGCTCGTTCCTGAGCACCGGTACCCCGGCCGCCTCGGCGGCATCACGCATCTCGCGCGCCAGTTCCTCTTCGCCGCGCCCGGTCACCTTCGGCACGGGGGCCGCCTCCTCGTCGTAGAGCACCGCAATGGCGATATGCACCGGATTGACCACGAGCACGCTCGCGCTGGAGGCGGACTTCTTGGCACCTTCGCCTGCCCACTGCCTGGCGAGCCTCTTGCGCTCACCCTTCAGCTGCGGGTCACCCTCCATGTTCTTGTGCTCGTCCTTGATGTCGTTCAGGCTCATCTTCATCTTCTTTTCGAAGGAGTGATGCTGCCAGACGAGGTCGATCGCGGTGACGAAGGCGAAGATCGCGAGTGTCCACAGGAACAACCGCAGCGTGATGCCGAGCAGCGCCGCGGCGAACGCCATGGGCGTGGCCTGAACCGTCCGCAACATCTCGTCGAGGTTGGTGAGGATGAGGTAGGTGGCGATTCCGAACAGGGCCATCGTCAACAGCACGGCCTTGAGGCACTCGACGAAGCTGTCGGCATTGAACATGCGCTTGAAACCGGCCACCGGATCGAGATTCGACAACTTGGGCATCAACTTCTCGAGTGCGAGGAGAGGGCCGATCTGCAGGAACAGGGCGAACAGGCTGAAAAGCGTCACCGGTATCAGTATCAACGCGCTGAGCAACAGAGTCACCGAGATCGCCTCGGCACCGAGTGCAGTCAGAGATTCACCGAAGGCCTGTCCGTGCGGCAGCGTCAGGGTCATGTCCATCAGAGCGAGCAGCCGCGGCGATCCGATGGACAGCACTTGCCACATCATCAGCAGGGCGGCCACGAGGCTGAGTGCCAGAGAGAGATCACGGCTCCTCGGAACATCACCCTTCTGTCGTGCGTCGCGTAATTTCTTCGGTGTGGGCTTCTCGGTCTTCTCGCCGCTGGAGTCGTCGGCCATGTTCTTCGTACCTTGGTTGCGTTACGCTTACGGTACAGGGCATCCGACGACAGATGCAGTCGGTTGGTTTTATCGGGTACCCTTCGAACGGCCGTGCATGCAGCGTTGCGAACCGCGAATGCCGTTGCATGGTGCGCTTCATGACATCTTCGTCACTTACCACCGTTGAAGGCTGCCTGTAGTCTTCGATCGTGAACAACGACGCGACGATGCCTCGAGCGGCGGGTTTCAAACGGTCGGAAAATGGGAAACGGGCATGGAGCTGCAAGCATTGTTGCGCCCAGCAGGCGCTTTAGGAGGAAGCAAGAGACCTAAGCTTGGCAGCGATGTCATGCTCGCCGTGTTCGTCATCGCTGTGGTGGCCATGATGATCCTGCCGATGCCGACGTTCATGCTCGATGCGCTCGTCGCCGTGAACATTGCCCTGGGTGTGATGCTGGTGCTGATGGGCATCTACATCCAGAAGGCGCTGCAGTTCTCCGCGTTTCCGAGCGTGCTGCTCATCTCCACCTTGTTTCGCCTGTCGCTCTCGGTGGCGACCACGCGCATGATTCTCCTCGAAGGCGACGCCGGTGCGATCATCGACACCTTCGGCGGAATGGTCGCCGGGGGCAACGTGGTGGTCGGCATGGTGGTATTTCTGATCATCACCCTGGTGCAGTTCCTGGTCATCGCGAAGGGCGCCGAACGCGTTGCCGAGGTCGGCGCCCGCTTCACGCTCGACGCGATGCCGGGCAAGCAGATGTCAATCGATTCCGACCTTCGCTCGGGGCTGATCGACAAGACCGAGGCCCGCAACAAGCGTCGCGAACTCGAACTGGAAAGCAAGCTGCACGGTTCGATGGACGGTGCGATGAAATTCGTCAAGGGCGATGCCATCGCCGGTATCGTCATCATCATCATCAACCTGCTCGGCGGCCTGTCGATCGGCATCTTCCAGCTCGGCATGCCCGCCGGCGACGCGATGCAGAAATACTCCATCCTGACCATCGGTGATGGATTGGTGGCACAGATTCCGGCTCTGCTCGGCGCGATGTCGGCAGGTCTCATCGTCACCCGCGTGACAGACAGCGAAAGTGATCGCCACCTGGGCGATTCGATCGGCAAGCAGTTCCTCGCGATACCGCGTGTGCTCATCGTGACCGGTGGCATCTGCTTCGCTGCGGCTCTGATACCGGGATTCCCCGTCGCCACCTTTCTGTTCCTCGGGCTGCTGCTCGGGCTCGGCGGTGCGTTGCTCATTCCGGCATTCCGCCGGCGTTTCGATCGGGCTGCCCAACCCGCCTTCGACACCTTCATGACCCAGCGTCGCGAGCTCGGTAGCGATGTCGCCGAAACCGCTCTGCAGGCCAGCGAACAGGCAGTGCCTCTGTTCCTGACGGTGCCCGTGGTGTGCGCACTGGACGGTAATGACCAGCAATTACGCGACCGGGTCGAGCGAATGCTGCATGAGCGGCGTATCGCGAGCGGTGTCAACCTGCCGACCCTGCGCTTCCACTGGAGCGACGAGCACGACACGCGCTGGACGCTGCACGCCTTCGAGGTGCCGATCGCCACCGGCGAGATCACGCCCGGGAGCGAAACGGACGAAGAGCAGCTCGTCGAGCGTTGCAGTGACGCCCTGCGCCGGCAGACCACCCTGTTCATCGGCATGCAGGAAACCAGCAATTTGCTGGCACAGGCTGCCGAGACCATGCCGGATATCGTCAAGGAGGCATTGCGGGCGGTGCCTGCGCAAAGCGTCGCGGCGATCCTGCGCAGGCTGATCGAGGAAGAGGTGTCGATCCGCAACATGCGCGGGGTGCTCGAATCGCTGGTTCAGGCCGGGCAGTTCGAGAAGGATGTCGACAATCTTGTCGAGTACGCACGCATGTCGCTGGGGCGTCAGATTTGTCATCGTGTCGCGCCGGACAACAAGCTGCACGCTGTCGGGCTGGACCCGGCGCTCGAGGAGAAGCTGACACAGTCGCTGAAGAAGGTACGTGAATCTCAGCACCTGGTGCTTGATCCCGACTTCAGGCAACTGTTGATCCGTGGGCTGGAAAGCGCTGTCGACGAACGTTCGGTCAACGCCGTCGTCGTGCCGGTGCCACTCAGGCGGCACGTGCGTGCACTACTTGCACCGACCCGTTTCGAGGTGCCAGTGCTGTCTTACGCCGAGATCGTGGGTGGTCTCGAGCTGAGCTTCGCGACACGGCTCGCCGAAGCGGATCTGAACGATGATTCGAAGGCGCTCAAGCCGGGTTCCGGGCGTAATGCATCCAGTCAACTCAAAGGAGTGGCCGCGTGAACACACGTAAAGACGACCTCGAAGAATCCGGCCGGGTGGCCGGGCAGGGGCAAGCCGAAGACCCGGACCGGGGGAAGGCGGCCCACTATCGGCTCCAGCTCATCGGCGGGCAGCAAGCCGGGGCCAGCGAGTGCATCGAAACGGATCGCGCGCGTACGCTCGGCAGCGGTTTTGATAACGACATCGTCGTGCTCGACTCCATGATCGACGAGGTCGCACTGGTGTTCGATACCGATGCGGACGGGGTACTCACGATCGAGGTGCGCGGTGGCGAGCTGGAGCGCGATGATGCGCCACTCGAAGGCCAGGGTCCGCATCGACACGTCGAACGGGCGGTCTATCGTATCGGCTCGACCCGTTTCACGCTCACCGGTGCGCCCGGCATGGCCGGGGCCGGTTCGCCGCAGGCGAATGCCGAGAGTGACCCGAATTCGACTGTTGCGGCCGGCGGTCCGGGGCTGTCCCAGGCGGCCCGATCCGGTGATGAACAGGAAGATACCGCCGCGAGCGGCGACGATCAGCATGTCTGGCTGCCACGGTTTCTGTTCGGAGTCGCCGCCGTGCTGTGCGTGGCGATCGGGGTGTCTTACCTCTTGCATGGCGCGTCCTCACCGGACAAGCTGGTCCCGCCAGGCGCGATCGACGAGTCGGCATCCGCGGGCAGGTCCGTCGATCTGGAGACCGAGCTGGGTGAGGCGGGTTTCGACACGGTGACGCTTGCCAAGGGTGACACCGGCGCCAGGCCTCGACTGATCGGCTACGTGCCCTCCCGCCAGCGGCTGAACGAGCTTCGGCAATGGGCGCGCGGCAGGCAGTTACGTGCCGACATCCGTGTGCATGTGCAGAACGACATCGTCGAGGGTGTACGTGATGTGTACCGTACCAACGGTGTCAGGGCCTCGGTCGAGCCGATAGGCCCGGGTGCGGTGCGTGTGACCACCGCCGAGAGCGAACCCCGTGATCCCGGGTTCATGCAGAACGCCGCGATGGAAGATGTGGCCGGGCTGGTCACCATGGAGGCGCGTAACGAACTGCCGCCTGCCGCATCGCCGGAAGCCGATCAGGTGCCGCAGGCGCCCCGGCCCCAGGGCGAAGACAAGGTCGGCAAGCAGGTCGTGGCGATCGTGAAGGGCGATCCGAGCTATGTCGTGACCAGGGACGACTCCCGTTACTTCGTCGGATCGCTGCTGCCGACCGGTCATACGATAGAGGCCATCGACGATCAGAGCGTGATGCTCGACTGGCGAGGCCAAAAGACTTCACTGGACTTCTGAACCGGGCTTGTAATTCGAGTTCCGGGCATTTCGGGTCGGTACATCGCTGTTGACGGTGCCGGCACAACTTAGAGGGTAGAGACCATGAATGACATATCACAGATGCAGGCCGCCGTGCTGCTGGCAGACGGTGAAGACGAGCGACGTGAAGGCAGCTGGTTCGAGGCCATGGCCGACGCCTGGGGTGAGGCGCTCAACACCCAGGCGGCGCGCCTCGAGAACCTGTCCGAAGTGGTGGCTGGCGGTGGCGACACGCCTGCCGACCTGAGCATCCTGACTGCCGAATCGTTGCGCATGGGCTTCATGTCGAACAGCTCGCATACCTCGCTGACGGCCGTCGGTTCCGCGCTCGAGTCGTTGGCGAGGAAGCAATGACCATCGATGTGGCCGGTCTGCAGGCAGTTTCCGCAGAGGCGGCCGGTGGACTCGGCGGTGGTCAGGGAGCGGCCGAAGCCGGCGGCGGCCCGCAGCAGATCTCGGTGGGTCACGGTGGGTCGATGACGTCGGATCTCGCGATGTTCACCGACAGCCTGCAGGCTGCAAGGCAACAGGAAGTGCCGGCCGTGTCACCGGTGGTCGAGGCGATGATGGAACCGCTGGGTGCGATCGATCGTGAAGCGGCATCGTTTGGCGAGACCGCGCAGGCGGCACAGGCATCCGGGAACGAGCTCACACCGTCCGAAATTCTCGACCTGACGGTGCGCAGCCAGGAGTTCATGTTTCACAGCCAATTGACGTCGAACATCGCCAACCGCACCTCTGACGGTCTGCAGCAGCTGTTCCGCCAACAGGGATAAGCGGACGATGACACTGCGACAGATACCGTTCGTCCTGCTGGTCTGCCTGGCACTGGCCGGGTGCAAGCAGGAATCACTCTATGTCGGTCTGCAACAGACCGAGGCGAACGAGATCCTGTCGCTGATGTACGCAGCCGGGTTGCCGGCGGAGAAGGTCGCGGACAAGGAAGGCACTTACTCGATCACCACCTCGAAAGATACCTTCGCGCAGGCGATGGCATTGCTGCAGGCCAATGGGCTGCCGCGCGAGGAATTCGAGAGCATGGGCGAGGTCTTCCAAAAGGAGGGCTTCGTGTCTTCACCACTCGAGGAACGAGCGCGTCTGAACTTCGCGCTCTCCCAGGAAATCGCGCACACCATATCGAGTATCGATGGTGTCATCACGGCACGAGTGCATCTCGTGATACCGGTGGCCGAGCGCTTGACGCGTGATCGACAGCCGGCGAGTGCATCGGTGTTCGTCAAGCACCGAGCGGATGTCGATCTGAGCGGCGCGGTCGGCAAGATCAAGTCGATCGTCATCAACGGTGTCGAGAACCTGCCTTATGAGAACGTGACGGTCGCGTTCTTCGATGCACGCGCGTACGAGCCGCCGCAGGCGGCGGTTCCGGCCCAGACGGTGCCGTCCGGCGCGGCTTCGGGTGACCGGCAGCCGCTCGAGGCCATGCTGGCCTTTCCGGGCACGGTATGGCTGGTGGTGCCACTGGTTCTGGCAGGCCTCGGCGGCTATGCCGTCTGGCGCAGGCGGGGATCGAAGCCTGCTGCACGTAAGCCCGCCACCGGCGAAGTCGGGCGCCATGGCGGCTGAGATCTCCGGACGTCGAGGTCGACGGGCGGCTGGCGTGACGCAACTCGCGGCCCTGCGCGAGGAGACCGGTCTGGCCGATGATTCGCGCTGGCAGGTCTTGCCGTGGCGATCGCTCGACGAGTTGCCTGGCTGGTGTGGCCTGAATGCGGAAGCGCGTCTCGAAAGAGTGACCATCGCGGGTGCTGTCGCCCTGCTGCCGGCCATTCGTCGGTGCCTGCGAGGCGAGCGGTTACAGCACTTGAGCGAGCTGATCGGTACGACACGGCTCGATGCACTTCGCCGCCGGCCGTACAGGGCGTCCATCGACGAGGTGCAGCTGGCCGAAGGTGCCGGGCTTGAACGACAGGTCCGCGTTCATGGCGTGCGGGTGCTGGTCACCGAGGTGGCCGACCCTGTGTTGCGTGCACTGCTGTTCGAGATGTTGAGTATCGGGCAGCCCTCGATCAAAGATGGCGATTCGGATGCCGAATCGGTACTGCACGAGGCCCGGGATATCGATCCGCAAGCCGGCCGCATTGCAGCGGAACTGCACGGCATGTCGACCGAAGCCTTCGGTGACCGCATTGCCGATGCCGTTGGCGCACAGCCCGGGACGAAGACCGTCCGGGTGAAGATGGCGCGCGGCGACTGAGCACACGAGCCGTGACCTTCTTCTCCGTAGTCAATGCAGAACGCGTGACACTCGCCACCGACAGCCTGGTCATACCGGCTGCCGAAGTCGAGCCGTTGTCGAGCGCGATCGATGCGGCGACCAGCCTGTCAACGCTCCACGAAACCATGGAAGCGCGTGTGCTGGCGGCCGAGAAGGAAGGCTACGCCACGGGTCATCGTAACGGCTCGATTCGGGGGCAGGCAGAAGCGGCCGATGCCCTCAGCGAGCGTCTGCTGGAGCTCGAGCATGTCGTCGAGCGAGAGAGGGAGGTGTTGCGAGCGCGCGCCGTCGACAACGCCCTGGGCATCGTGCGGCGCATCGCGGCTGCGGTGGGTGAGCACGAGATGCTCGCGGCACTTGCGCTCACGGCAGCGCAGGAGCTGATGCCCACCGCCGCCATCGTCCTGCACGTGCACCCCGACCACGTGGACGCTGTCCGGCTACGTCTGGATGAACGGCAGCAGGATGACGACCATGGCGTCACGTTGCTGGTCGAGGCGGAAGCGTCCCTGGAGACCGGTCAGTGCCGGCTTCGTGCGGCGAACGGTACCACGGTGCTGGCCGGCCTGGAGACTCAGTTGCAGCGTCTCGAGCGGCAGGCATCGGACGTGCCCGCCGCCGAAGCGGACGTGCCGGACGGGCCGTCCACATGAGTGTCGATACGATACCCATGCGCGATCCACTGAGCGACCTGCTGGACAGGTCCGATTCGCTGGTCGAACAGCTCGGGCGAGTGGTGCGGGCGAGTGGCACGTCGGTGCACGCCGTCGGCCTCACGGCGGCGATCGGTCAGCGTTGTCTGATCGTCAGCCTCGACGGGCGCCACGAACTGCTCGCCGACGTCGTCGGTATCGACGACGGCAAGGTGATCCTGTTTCCGTTCGGACCCCTCGTGGGCGTCACCAACGACTCGGTGGTACGGGTGCTCGACGAGCAGCGCAGCATCGGTTTCGCCGAGAACATGACCGGGCTGGTGCTCGATGCGCTCGGGCGTCCCTTCGGCCGTCTGCGGGCGCCGGAGTTCACCAGCTTCCGTCCGCTCGACGCGGCGTGTCCCGATCCGATGACACGGCGGCCGATCGGTACCATTGCCGAGACGGGCATCAAGGTCATCGACTCGCTGCTGAGTGTCGGCGTAGGGCAGCGGATCGGCATCTTCGCCATGGCCGGGGCGGGCAAGTCGACGCTGTTGTCGATGCTGGCGAAGCATACCCGAGCGGACGTGATCGTCATCGCACTGATCGGCGAGCGTGGCCGAGAGGTGCGCGAATTCATCGAACACACGCTCGGCGAGGAGGGCATGGCACGCAGCGTGGTCGTGGTGGCGACCTCTGACCGGCCGGCGATGGAGCGGGTGATGGCCGCGCAGTCGGCCACCGCCATTGCCGAGGGTTACCGGGCCGCCGGCAAGCATGTACTGCTGCTGATGGATTCGGTCACACGCTACGCGCGTGCGCTTCGCGAGGTCGGGCTTTCGGCTGGCGAACTGCCGGTGCGGCGCGGCTTCACCCCGTCGGTGTTCGCCGAACTGCCGCGGCTGTTCGAGCGTGCGGGAACGGATGAGAACGGCGCGATCACCGCCTTCTACACCGTACTTGCCGAGGATGAAGACAACACCGACCCCATCGCCGAGGAAACCCGTTCCATTCTCGACGGCCATATCGTGTTGTCGCGCGAACTCGGCGAATCGGGTCGCTATCCCGCCATCGACCCGTTGGCAAGTGTCAGCCGCCTGTTCACCGAGCTGGCCGACGAGAAGCACCGCGCGTCGGCCATCACGCTACGGCGCCTGCTTGCCAAGCATCGCGACATGGAGTTTCTCGTCCAGATCGGTGAATACCAGCAGGGCAGCGATCAGCTCGCCGATCGCGCCATCGAACGCATGCCCGCCATTCGCGAGTTTCTCGAGCAGGGTGCCGGTGAGTCGATCTCTCTGGGAACGACGCTCGAGACACTTCACTCGCTGACAGGAGCGCAGTGATGTCCAGCAATCGGAAGAGCGCGGACGAGGCACGACAGACGAAAGCCTTGCTCGAAGTGCTCGATACGCGTGTGCGGCAAGCGGAAACGGAGCTCGGCGAGGCCCGCGAGGCACTGGCGGAAGCGCAACGTTATCACGAGGTCTGTCAGCGAGATTTCGATGCGGAGAATGCTCGGTTGAAGGCCATCATAAGGCACATGGGTTCCGCCGAGGTATCGAACTCTGCTCCACGCTATGCCGAGATGCTGACCATGCGGGATATCGTGTCACGCGATCTGGTACGTGAGCAGTTCATGTTCG
>CBDCAW010000083.1:0-236080 GCA_965214025.1 Granulosicoccaceae bacterium | reverse complement strand
CCAGCAATCGGAAGAGCGCGGACGAGGCACGACAGACGAAAGCCTTGCTCGAAGTGCTCGATACGCGTGTGCGGCAAGCGGAAACGGAGCTCGGCGAGGCCCGCGAGGCACTGGCGGAAGCGCAACGTTATCACGAGGTCTGTCAGCGAGATTTCGATGCGGAGAATGCTCGGTTGAAGGCCATCATAAGGCACATGGGTTCCGCCGAGGTATCGAACTCTGCTCCACGCTATGCCGAGATGCTGACCATGCGGGATATCGTGTCACGCGATCTGGTACGTGAGCAGTTCATGTTCGAGAACGCGGTCACCGCGCTCGAGTCCGCGCTGGCGGAGGTGGAAGGTCAGCAGTCGCGGCTCGGTCGGTTGCGTGCTCGCGAGGATGCACTGCGAGAGCGTCTGACGGCGCTGAAGAAGTCCCGGGGAGATCGGCTCGAACGCGTGGCCGAAAATGAGGTGGAGGAGCTGGCCACGATTCGTCATGCCTGGCCCGAGGGGGCCGGCCCATGAGCGGGTTCCTGCCGGTCGCACCTGTGTCGCGCTCGCAGCGCGATGCCGAGGCTGACGACGCCCGTGCGCAGAAGCTGGCGGGCGAGTTCGGCCGCCTGCTCGAAGGGCGCCGCGAAGCACTGGTGCGCATGTCGTCGGCTCGTAGCGAATCGGGTATGACCGGCAGGTGGCGGGCACACGGCGACGCCGGAACCCGGTGGTCACCATAGCGACGCGCGGAGCGGGTCTGCGGCAAGGCGTTCCTTACCCGATGTGGCCCGGTCGGAACACGCCGCAAGTGGTGAGCGGAACTCGGGTGAAGTTCGTTCGGAAAGCGTCGATCGTGGCCGGCAGCCAGGTGCCGCCCGTGGTGGACCTTCGACGGGTACGGCGCATTCGGGCGAACCACCGGGCACCGGGGCGGGTGCTCCAGTGACATCGTCATTGGCGGAGCGAACGGCGAAGGGTACGCTGTCAGGCGCCGGATCCGCCCTGCGCGACACGGTCGAGCTGGAACCCGCGCAAACCGGAGTGGCTCGGTCTGCCACCGAGATGCGCGGCGCAGTCGAGGCATCGGTCGACCGCGAGGCGAGCGACACGGCGATCACCGTCGAGTCGAACGATCACGAACGAGAGACCGATGCGAATCTTGCCGAACGCGCCTCGGAACAAGGGTCGCAGCGCGTCACCGATGCCGCCCGTGATCCCGGCGCGGACAGCGCGTCGCTCTCTGCCGAATCGATGTGCCGACAGACAGCCGACTGGTTTGCCCGACCGCTGCAGGATGACGGTCCACATCCGGAACCGTCTACTGCGACGAACACGGCTCCGGTGTCACGGGAAACCGTGGCCGAGATGGCGCGCTTGCTCGCCGAACAGATAGCAGCGGATGAACGGGAAGGGGGCACCTCGGGCTCTGCCAGCTGGCACTTCTCACTGGTGGACGAGCAGGGCAGTGCCGAATCGGGCTTTGTCGTCACGCGTCAGGCCGACGGCCAGCTGACGGTAGCGCTGGACCCGACGGCGGAGGCGCAGGATGCCGCGATGCGTGACGAGCTGGTGGTACGGCTCGCGCAGATAGATGAACGAATCGTGCTGGAGAGCGCGGGTGAATGACCTGCTCGCCACCGCGTCCGACGGGTCGATGGAGGAACTGTCGACAGCGCCATGGCTGGCTGACCTCGATGCGGCGCTCGGCGCGGCCGGTGAGGCGTTCGCGATCATCGCGCGCGACAGCCGCTGCGTGCTGTGGTGCAGTGCCGGCTGTCAGGAGGTGCATCCGGCGTTGCAGGCCGGCTCGGCGGTGAGTCAGATCGACGCGGTGGAGCGGCTGCTCGATATCGTCGAGGCAGGCGGTACGCCGAGCCCGCAGGGCCTGGCTGTTGCGCCGTTCCGTGCGGATGACACTGCCGCCCTCGGTAATGGTGTGAAGACGGCAGGGGCACCCTTCGGGGCACCCTCCCATGTCACGCTCGCGCATGCCGGTGAGACTCGCCTCACCTTGCGTTTCCATCGCGACGTGCGGCCAGATGGCTACCTGCAGCGCTACGTCGCTGATCGCGAGAAGCTGTTCATGGTGTCGCGCAGTGTTTCGGTCAGCGAGATGGCGACAACGCTATCCCATGAGCTCAACCAACCGATCGGTGCCATCGCCAATCTCCTGCAGGGCCTGCGCATCGTGCTCTCGCGAGAGCATGATGGCCAGTTGCCTGAGCCCCTGGACAGGACGCTCACCCGGGCGAGCGAGCAGACACGGTTCGCTGCCGGCATCATCACTCGCGTGCGCAACTTCACCGAAGCGCGTACGCCGCGCCTCGTGACCTGTGAAGCGGGCGCTGTACTGGCCGGTACCCTGGAATTGCTCGATTGGGTGTTCGATTCCGAGTCGGTGCAGGTGCGCCTCGAAGCCGACGAAGCACCCCTCTACGTGTCGGGCGACGAGATTCTCCTGCAGCAGGTATTCGCCAACCTGCTGCGCAACGCCGTCGATGCCCTGCGTGATCGGCCGCGCGGAGCGCGACACATCATCGTGAGTGTTGCCCGTGATCATGACGGTATCGCGATAGAGATTCGGGACAACGGAACCGGGCTCGGTAGTGGTACAAGCGCAACACCGTTCGAGCCGTTTCGCAGCGCCAAGCGGGACGGCATGGGTATCGGTCTGAACATCTGTCGCTCCTTCATCGAAATGCATCGCGGCAAGCTGTGGCTGACTCCCGGCGAGCAGAGCGGTTGCGTTGCCCATGTGCTGTTACCGGAATGCGTCGCATGAACGAGCGCCACCTCATCGTGATAGACGACAACGAGCAGTTCCGGGAGTCGCTCGTCTGGTTGCTCGAAGCCGGCCAGTACCGGGTGGATGATTTCGGTTCACCGCATCAGGCGCTGGCGTACCTGCAAACAGCCGGTCACCAGGCGCCGTGGTGTCTGTTGCTCGATGTACGCATGCCCGACATGGATGGGCTCGAACTGCACGACGAGCTGCATCGGTTGAACGTGCGTATTCCGGTTGTCTACATGACGGGCCACGGTGAGGTACCACTGGCGGTTGAAGCCATGAGCAAGGGCGCCGTCACCTTTCTTGAAAAGCCGTTCGACTTCGAAACGCTGCAGAAGGCCCTGGACGTGGCATTCAACGCTCAAAGCCAGCCGGCTCCCGATGAGGACGCCGAACGGCTGGAGGATTTCCGTCGTCGCCAGGCCACACTGACGCCACGCGAGACCGAAGTCATGCAGAGCATCGTCGCGGGCAAGGCCAACAAGGTGTCCGCGATCGAGCTCGATATCAGCATCAAGACCGTCGAAGTGCATCGGGCGCGACTGATGAAGAAGCTGGGCACACGCAGCGGGCCCGAGCTCGTCAGGCTGGTTATGCTGTGTCGGTAGAGACTGCACCGTCGACCAGCACATCAGTGTCGCCTTCGACCGTGGCGCGAACGGACTCGTCGCCAGACGAACGGCCGCCTGCCGCCGGAGTGGATGGGCAGTTGCTGACGTTGCGGGCCGAGAACCTGCTGCGCAGGCCCTGCCGTCTGGATCTGTCGTCGGAGGCCGGGCTCGGTAACACGGCCTCGCCCTTCGATCGTGCGTTGCATGTCGCCCGGGCCGAACCTCTTTTCCAGGCGCTAGCACGCTGGCTCGGTGTCTCGTTCGATGTCATACCGCTCGCCGATCACGCTGGTACCGACGAGTTCCCCATCTCCGAGGCGCTGTGCCTGAACCTGCAGCAGAGAGCGACTGATCTGATATTGACCGTGCATCTGCCCTGGCCCGCACTCGGGTCGCTGCCGCCGATTCCCGGAACGATGGCCGAGACGATCGACATCCGTCTCGCACCGCTGCCGGCGATCTGTCGCGTGGCACGCCTCACGCTGCCCGAAGCTGAACTGACGCACCTGACCCCAGGCGCGCTGCTACTGTTGCCGGAGTCCTTCGACGAGCGCTGGCGGGTCAACCTGGTGGCACGCGGAGTGACGGCCGAGGCGAATCTCGAGCCGGCGCAGTCGACGCTTGCCGTCTCGCCGGGGACATTATCGCGCAAGCGCAGTGTGGAGCGGGGTGAGCCGGGTGGGGATGGTCGGCTGCAGGCTGTCGATGTCGTTCTGAATGCGTTCGTGGCCTGGGACCCGGTCGCCGTGCTCGGGGGCGGCGGAAGCCTGCGTATCGGTCTGCCCGCGCGCCTGGCGGATTCCCGTTTTCGCTGCCTGATCGATGAACAGGAACGTTTCATCGGGCACATCGCGCGCGTCGGCGAGGGGTACGGATTCTTCGTACGTGAGGATATCGACGACATGATGCCACAGGCCACGGCCCCGCAGGTCAAGGACTGAGACGCACCGATGGATCTGTCCGAGTTCTCACCCTCCTCGACGCTGATCACCGTCATCCTGATCGGTCTTGCGCCTTTCGCGATCGTCATGGTCACCTCATTCGCGAAGATCATCGTCGTGCTGAGCCTCTTGCGCAATGCGCTCGGTACACAGCAGGTGCCACCGAACCTGGTGTTGAACGGTCTCGCCATGGTGCTGACGATCTACGTGATGTACCCGGTGGGGTTGCGCATGTTCGAAGCGAGCGGTGCCGCGGACGGTGCGCTGAACGATGCCACGCAGCTGGTGGAAACGGCGAACCGAGCCAAGGAACCGCTGCGTGACTTCCTGATCCGTTACACTGACGATACAGAGCGCGAGTTCTTCCTCGATACGATTCGCGAGATCGCCGACGATGACCAGCGCGACCAGTTCACCGCCAGGGATTTCGTGATCGTCGTGCCGGCCTTCACGATCAGGGAGCTGACGATCGCCTTCCAGCTCGGCTTCCTGATCTTCCTGCCCTTCCTGATCATCGATCTGATCATCGCCAACATCCTGATGGCAATGGGCATGTCCATGCTGTCGCCGACCATCGTTTCGCTGCCCTTCAAGCTGCTGCTGTTCGTTCTGGTGGAGGGCTGGATCAAGCTCTCCCACGGCTTGATCCTATCGTACACATGAGCGCGCGCGCGCCTGGCCACGCCACCCGGACGGTTCGATCATGATCGACAGCGAGATCCTGCAGATTACCCGTCAGGCTCTGTGGCTGGTGCTGATCCTGGCCGCACCACCGGTGGTCGTCGCCGCCGTCGTCGGGCTGCTCATCGCACTCCTGCAGGCGGCCACGCAGCTGCAGGAGCAGACGTTCCAGTACGCGGCGAAATTCTTCGCCATCGTCATCACGATCTTCGTCACCGCCTCGCTGATGGGCAGCTCGCTCTACCAGTTCACCGATCGAATCTTCAGCGATCTGTCGAGGCTGGGCGGCTGAGCGTCGGCACACGGGTTGGCGAGCGGCCCGGCAGGAACCACGCACGAGAATGAACGCACTCGACACCTGGGGAGATCTGGCGGGGCTGGCCATCGCGATCGGATTCTCGACGATTCGTATCGCGGTCGCCTTTCTGGTCATGCCGATCTTCTCCAACGAGATCATTCCCGCACTGGTGCGAAACTCGATCTTCGCGATTCTCGGTCTGGTGGTCGCCATCGCGGTGGAACCCTTCGACCTGCTGCAGGAGAACTCGCTCGGCCATCTGTTGCTGATCATCGCCAAGGAGATCTTTCTCGGTATTTCCATCGGCGTTCTGTTCGGACTCTTCCTGTGGGCGTTCGAGGCGGCCGGCGAGCTCATCGATACCCAGACCGGCATGTCGCAGGCACAGATCCTCGATCCGTTTTCCGGGCATCAGGTGACACTGCTCAGTGACTTTTTCGGCCGGGTGGCGAACCTTTTGTTCATGTCTCTCGGCGGGCTGCTCCTGCTCACCGGCGTGTTGCTTCGAAGTTTCGCCGTCTGGCCACTCGGCACGCTGCTACCGCGCATCGAACGCGATGGTGTGATGCTGTTCGCCGACACGTTCGGGGGAGTGTTCAGCCTGACTCTGCTGCTGGCCGCGCCGGCGCTCGGCGTGGTGTTCCTGATCGATATGGGCATGGGGCTGGTCAATCGCTTCGCCGAACGGCTGAACGTGTTCTTCCTGTCGAACTCGATCAAGTCGCTGGTCGCCGTTGCCATCGTCATGCTGATGCTGCCGATGCTGATGACGACGCTCGTCCAGACGCTGGATTCCAATGCCGGGGTAACCCTCGACCTGGTGCGCTCCCTGTTCGTGGAGTGAACGGTGTTCGGAACGCGGTGACGGAATTCGAGCTGACCTGAGTTATTCTGTCGGCTGAATCCCTTTCAAGGAGTGATGGCCGTGATCTTTCTGACACGTTGTTCGATACGCGGGTTGCGATCGGTGCAGGCGTTCGTTCTCAGCGGTGTACTCACGGTTCTGTTCGTCGGTTTGCCAGGGCTCGCCTGCGCACAAGCCGGCGCAACGGCGAGTGAATCCCTCGAGGCCGCGAGATCGGCTTCGACCTCCAGTGGCATGCTCGGTGAACCACAGCGTATCGAGGCAGACGTTGGCGCGGCGACGCCCCTGACGAAGATCGTGTTGCATTATCGATTCGGGAACGACGAAGACTATCGGCAGTTGCCCATGCGCGAGGGTGGCACACCCGGATTGTATGTGGCGAACGTGCCGACCTCGGGCGTACGTGCGGTGCGCATGGATTACTTCGTGATCGCCGAAGATACCGGTGGGGCCGTGCTGGGCAAGGGCAGTGCGTCGGAGCCCCTGGTGCGCGAGTTACGTGCGCCAGTTTCCACCGATGCAACGGGCAGCGTACCGCCGCCAGCCGGATCACCGGCGGCGGAACAGCAACCCATCGTGTCGAACCGCAGTCAGCCTGCTGAAGCGGGAGAGAGTGACACATTCGATGCGCCCGCCACGCAAGGGAATTCCAACACGATGAAATATGTCTATTACGGTCTCGGTATTCTGGCGGTCGGTGCACTGGCTGCGGCGGCCAGCGGTGGTGGCGACAGTGGAGGTGATTCGGGTAGCGGCTGTGCACCGGAGGGTTGCTCGATCACTGTGGTCGCGCCTGATCCTTGAGAAGGGTCTTCAATCGATCTCATCGCGAGCGAGTCGATGGCTTCGAACCGTGTGGCAGGCAGCACCTGCGTCGATGGCGCCCGGGCGGATCGTCCGGGCAAATCGTCGCGGTTCCTCAAAAGAACGGGTTCGTCTCGATATGGCCCAGGCGTTCTTCTCCGGCGGCGCGCAGAGCCTCGAGGCATACCGCCACGAGCACGTCCGGATCGTCTGTGTTCTGCCATTCGGCGGCCAGCGCACCCAATGCCGCTCGGGTGTCGCGGGTGAGTGCTCCGCTCGACGGATCTTCGGCGCTATCGAGCAACCTCGCACGATAGAGCACGCGTGCCGATTCGCTTTCCGAAATCAGCCGCAGCAAGCCACGGCCCAGCTCGCCGAACGTACTGACATCGAGAGCCGGCAGCTCGGAAGGTTGTGCGTACCATACGCACAGATACTCGATCGGACCGAGCGATCGGCCCTGCTCGAATTGCGTGGCATCAAGCGAACGCGGTGCACCCCAGGCAGGCATGCGCCCGACCGGTAGACGCCCGGTACCCAGAGCATGCATGAGCGTATCGGTAACGAGCAGGCGGGAGCGTTCGTCACCGTCGCGTTCCACGATGCACAGGATCTGCAGGAATGCCGGATAAAGGCTCCCGCCGAGACGCTCGCACAGCTTGTCCATCAATCGTACGCGCTGATCGGGGGTTTGCAGCGAGGCAAAGCCTGCGACAAGCTCCCGGGTTGCGGCGTGCCAGTCGACCTGAGGGGAAAGTCTCAGCGGAGCGCCGCTCACGGCTCCCCAGGGATGGCGAGATGTGCCACCATGCGCTCGACCACCGCGGCGACGTCGGTATCGCCACGCGTTGCCACATCATTCGGAAAGGTCACGTTGCTCCGCGGTATCGAACTCAGACTCACGAACCCGGCACTCAGCGGGTCATCGCTCGGAAGACGGGCATCCGCGGTCGATGCGCCAGTGTTAAACCCGGACACACCACCGTAAGGAGCCAGGCCCGGTGTAGTAACATCACTCACTTCATTCTCCCTTCGCTGATGACCATAGCCTAACGCACCGGGCCACCGGTTGACCATAAGGGGAACTACTCACATGTCGAGGCAGCGGGGTCTTGCTCGCGGTCGGCATGCGCTCCTACCCTTCGCTGGATTTTCTTACGGATGTCACACAGGCACCTCCACTTGGCACGAACAGCTGTCGTCGTGTTCGCGGCGAGCATGGCCTTGAACGGCATGGCCGGCTGCGCCGCCGTTCGATCATCGGCGCAGGGCGCTTCACCTTCGGTTTCCTCATCGGGCGGTACGCCCGTGGAAGACGCACCGGCCGCCAGCATCGCTGATCAACAGGTAGCGCTCGATTTCGTCAATGCCATCACGCAACTGGTGAGAGCCGATGCGGCCGTCTTGAACTTTCCACCGCCGGAAGACGAGGTAGGGCCCGTGCTGAGCACGATACGCGTGATGGTCGAACGGGCTGGCTTCGCGACCGAACAGACAACGGCGTCGCCGGGTGCGCAAACGGTCAGGTATCGGGTAGGCGACGTGCAGCTGGCCGGCGCGAATGCACGGCGCCATGATATAGCCATCGGTCGTGTCGAGTTGCAGCGTAGCTACCGAAGCACCGGTACCGGCATGGTCTTGCCGGTATCGGCGCTGTATATCAGGGGAGCCGACGCGTCGGCAGTGAGGATGATGGACGAAGAGCTGTTCGGTGCCGGTAACTCCGGCAACGAGCGAGGGCGGCCATCGACACTGCCGGACGTACTGTTGACGAACTACCGGTATCTGCTGTCAGACACGCCTGTCATCGACTCCGATCCGGTGGTCGATCGCGACGGCCAGCCCCCCACGGAGGCGGCCGTCGGCGAGTGACCAACACCTGGCAGTCATTCGCAAGCGGCCTCCAACTCCCAATGCGTGCTGTATGACCCGATGAATTGGCCCGCCGTGGCCTGTGCGTAGCCCAGCTGTTCTTCGATGTTCAGATATCGGTCACTCCGCCACCGATTCTGCAGTCGCTGATAGCCGTCGTAATCTTGCAGCGCCCACTGTGCGCTCCAGAAGCTGGCGTCACCACCGGTGGCCTCGACATAGCCCAGTTCGTTTTCGATAGTCAGGAAGTCTTTGGTAGCCTTGTTCCGGAATGCCAGATAGCCATCCACGGTGATCCGTTCCCACTCCGCCCGCTCATCGACGATCGTGCCGTAGGTTGCCTGATCACCCTCGTCGTAGAGATAGGCGTCCAGCCATCGATTCCTGATGCGAACACACGTGTTCGACATATCGGCCCCCACTATTTCCGCTGCTGCTTCACCAGTGACACTCTCGACGCCCTCTGCATCTTCAACGCCAACGCCTTCTGAGCCTTCGACAATTACTGCACCTTCGACTACTGCACCTTCGACACCTTCGACACCTTCTGCATCTTCTGCATCTTCGACTACTACTGCATCTTCAACGCCTACTGGATCTTCAATACCTTCTACACCGGTGCCAGTGGCAGGCGGACTGGGTGAGCCGGTTGCCGTGAACAGCACCTGGTACTCGAAACCTGCCAACGACAAGGTCTGATTCTCCAGCAGGGTAACCGAGACCCCGGAGAAGGCATCGTTGTACGTACCCGCCAGCGATGCGGGAATCTCGTACTCCGCCTCACCGTCACGCAGGTTCGCCAGGACGACGACCGTCTCGCCATCGGCGACCTTGGAAAATGCCACGACATCATCGTTCGATAAATCGGTGGCATCGCCACGACGGATCGCGGTGCTACCCGTTCTGAAATCAAGTACCTGCTTGAACTCTGCCGTGACGTCCGGGTTCTGATTCCAGTCGATCTTGACGCTGTCCCACGGGAACGGGATACGCTGCTCGAACGCGACTTCCTGGCCGCCGTAGAGAAACGGTACGCCACGAAGGTAGGCAGAGACCACGAAATTCGCCATGACCCCATCGGTACCGCCGAAGACTTCGATCGGCGTACCATCCGCACTGGTGTCGTGATTGCCGGTATAGCGGACCACCTGCTGCTCTGCGCCGGCATTGGTATATTCGATATCGCTCGTGTTGCCGATGGCGCTTGCCGGCGCACCGGTGCTGATCGGCCTGATTGCGTCGTAGTACCACTTGTCACCGAAGTTCAAGTCGAACCCGACATCGAAGTTCTCCAGGCGATCACCCTCGGCGAACAGGATGAGCTCACGAGAGTCTATGCTGCGCAGGTCACCGTTGATCTGCTCCCAGAACTCGAGCGGCGGGTTGTTCGCGTAGTCGAACCGGAAACCATCCACGTTGGCGGCGAACACCCAATAGCGCAGCGCTTCGCTGAGAGCGGCGCGCATGTCCTGATTGCTCAAATCGAGTGCGGCGACGTCCGGAAATGGGTCCAGCTCCTGGATGACACCGCCCTCATCCTGCAGATACCAGTCGGGATTCTCGGTAATCCAGGGGTGGTCCCAAGACGTCTGGTTGACCACGAAATCCAGTATCACGGCCATGCCGCGTTCATGAGCCCCGTCGACGAGGGTGCGCAGATCTTCGAGACCGCCGAACTCCGCACCCACGGTGCTGAAGTCCTTGATGCTGTAGGGCGATGTGGATGTAGAGACCATGCTGCGAGAATCTTCACCGACAGGGAAGATCGGCATCAGGTAGATGACATTGGTGCCGACGTCCGCGATCTCGTCCAGCCTGAGTGTGACTCCGGCCAGATCGCCGGCGGCGCTGAACGCACGGATGTTCACCTGGTAGAGATTGATATCCCGAGTATCGGGCACCTCGGCAAAGGGAGTGCCGTATTGCGGAGGATCTTCTGCAGCGGTTGACTGAGCGCATGCACTCGAAGCTCCTATGGATAGGAACAGGCACCCGATGAATGCCAGACGTGCGGATTCCATTACTCACTCCATTGATTGGTCAATCGATTTTCAGCGTAGGTTGACGCTGAAGAACTTTGTTCGCACCGGCGGGCCTGGGCGGGTCGCACGATAACTCGAAATGCAAGCTGGATCGAGCAATTTGGAATGAACGACTGTGTCGAATGCACGATGCAGAAAGACTTTGCCAGGAAGAACGCGAGGTGGTCTGCGTCTGCCAGGTGGACGGGCGATAGACGTTGCGATCTGGTAACACGACCGAGTGGTGTCAAACAGTGCGGTATTGATTGTCGAACGATCAGAGCGGTAGACTCGCGTTCGACTCACGTTTAGAAATGGACTTGCTCGATGAGTACCCGCAAAGACAAGACGCCGATCGCCCTGGCGTCACTGGCCGCCGCTCTCCTGCTGGCATCGTGCAGCGATGCTTTCGACATATCGGACCGGCAGGAGAAGACGGCTGCCGGGCTGGCGACGGCTGAAGGCTGGGAGCTAGGCCTGCCCGAACCGATTGCCCAGAGCAGGGCGATCGACCGTGAGGCTCTGGACGTGCAACTCAGCATCGACGGGCAGGTGCTGTCACCCTCACGTGAAGACGGTGCGTTCGTCGTGTCCGGAACGGTGCCCCAGGGGCAGGCACTGGCGGTCGAGGTAATCTGGATCGAACAGTACGAAGGCGGGGCGCTGGAAATAGCGGTCTGGAATGGCGAGATGGGTCCGCTGGATGCCAACGAGACGATCACCCTCGATCCGGCGGACTACGATACCGCGGTGTTCGATGCCGACGAAGACGGGATATCCAATCTCGACGAGCGAGATATCGGTTCCGACCCGCGCGATCCGACGGATCTCGGCATGGCCGACGTCGTGTCACTCGGGGATTTCCGGCTGTTGAACCGCTGGCTCGGCACCTACCTCTACGATGAAGGCGACCGGGCCGGGTATGGTGACGTCACCGATGCCAGTGCCGTATGGGAGCAATTGGTCGTGGGGGACTACGTCGCCTTCAGGAATCGACAAACGGGTGATTTCCTGCATCTCGAGGAAGACGAGGATTACGCACAGGCCGCCGGCGGGGATGTGAGTTTCCACAGCGCGCAGTGGACCCTGGAGCCCTATGAGGGCTACCAGAGGTTCAGAAACCGATTCAAGGGCGAGCTGTACCTGAACACCGAGTTGCAACTGGGTTACGCCCAGGCGACAGCGGAGCTGTTCGAGGGGTCGGAAAGCACGCACTGGACGCTGCAGCCGGTAGGCGTCGAGCCCGGGGCCCCGCTCGAGGAGCCGGCCACGCAACCCGGTGACGAGCCGGGTGAGGCGCTTGCCGAAGCGCCCGCCGATGCACAGCCCGTGGCGCAGGCGGACCCGGGCACGACGGAACCGGCGCCCGAGCCTGTTGCGGCACCTGCGGATACGCCTGCCGATGAGCCTGCTGGAGAGCCCGCGGGGCAGCCCACTGCAGAGCCGGCGGCCGACGCCGACGAGCCCGCATCCGTCGCTTGCTCGGCACCGCCGGAAACCTTTAGAGATGCCATGCTGAGCGAGATGAATCGCATCCGCTCCACGGACCAGCGATGCGACACCGACGTGTTGCGCGCGACCACGCCGTTGAAATGGAACGAGCAGCTGGGCGAAGCTGCCCGGAGCCACTCGGTGGATATTGCCACGAACAATCTTGGTGGTGCGATCGGTTCAGACGGATTCCGAGTGGAGGACACGGCAATCGAGCTGGGCTACCCGAATGGTATCGTCTCGGGGGTGGGGTCTGGATTCGTATCGGTGGCCGAAGCCGTGGACGCCATCGTCGACAACAGGGAATTCTGCAGGGATCTCATGGATCCCGACTTCTTCGAGGTCGGTGTAGCCTGCGCCACCAACACTGAGGCAGACCTGCAGCACTACTGGACCATACTTTACGGGCTACGGCCCTGAGTGGTACTGACCGAGAATGGTACTGACCGAGAGTGGTACCGACCTAAGTGGTACCGACCTGAGTGGTACTGAACGAGAGTGGTACTGACCTGGACTGGTATCGGGAGGTCGGTGGGTGGTAAGTGTTGCAACCTGGCAACGCGACCAGGCGCTATCAAACAGTGCGATATTGATTGTCGAACGATCCGGGCTGTAGACTCGGAGGTGACTCGCGTTTGAAAATGGACTTCCTCGATGAGTACCCGCAAAGACAAAACACCGATCGCCCTGGCGTCACTGGCCGCTGCTCTCCTGCTGGCATCGTGCAGCGATGCTTTCGACATATCGGACCGGCAGGAGAAGACGGCTGCCGGGCTGGCGACGGCTGAAGGCTGGGAGCTTGGCCTGCCCGAACCGATTGCCCAGAGCAGGGCGATCGACCGTGAGGCTCTGGACGTGCAACTCAGCATCGACGGGCAGGTGCTGTCACCCTCGCGTGAAGACGGTGCGTTCGTCGTGTCCGGAACGGTGCCCCAGGGGCAGGTACTGGCGGTCGAGGTAATCTGGATCGAACAGTACGAAGGCGGGGCGCTGGAAATAGCGGCCTGGAACGGCGAGATGGGTCCGCTGGATGCCAACGAGACGATCACCCTCGATCCGGCGGACTACGATACCGCGGTGTTCGATGCCGACGAAGACGGGGTATCCAATCTCGACGAGCGAGATATCGGTTCCGACCCGCGCGATCCGACGGATCTCGGCGTGGCCGACGTCGTGTCACTCGGGGATTTCCGGCTGTTGAACCGCTGGCTCGGCACCTACCTCTACGATGAAGGCGACCGGGCCGGGTATGGTGACGTCACCGATGCCAGTGCCGTATGGGAGCAGTTGGTCGTGGGGGACTACGTCGCCTTCAGGAATCGACAAACGGGTGATTTCCTGAATCTCGAGGAAGACGAGGATTACGCACAGGCCGCCGGCGGTGACGTGAGTTTCCACAGCGCGCAGTGGACCCTGGAGCCCTATGAGGGCTACCAGAGGATCAGAAACCGATTCAAGGGCGAGCTGTACCTGAACACCGAGTTGCAACTGGGTTACGCCCAGGCAACAGCGGAGCTGTTCGAGGGGTCGGAAAGCACGCACTGGACGCTGCAGCCGGTAGGCGTCGAGCCCGGGGCCCCGCTCGAGGAGCCGGCCACGCAACCCGGTGACGAGCCGGGTGAGGAGCTTGCCGAAGCGCCCGCCGATGCACAGCCCGTGGCGCAGGCGGACCCGGGCACGACGGAACCGGCGCCTGAGCCTGTTGCGGCACCTGCGGATACGCCTGCCGATGAGCCTGCTGGAGAGCCCGCGGGGCAGCCCACTGCAGAGCCGGCGGCCGACGCTGACGAGCCCGCCCCTGTCTCTTGCCTGGCACCGCCGAAAACCTTGAGAGATGCCATCCTGCGCGAGATGAATCGCATCCGCGCCTCGGAACAGCGATGCGGCGCCGACCTCTTTCCAGCGATCGAACCGGTGCAATGGAACGACCAGCTGGGTGAAGCCGCCCGGAACCACTCGGTGGATATGGCCACGAACAATTTCCTGGACGAAGTCGGTTCCGACGGGATCGGTGTGTGGGAAAAGGCTTTCGACCTGGGCTACCCGAACGGCATTGTCGTGGCGCTGGGTGCAGAATACCCATCGGTAACAGCTTTTCTTTCTGACCCGGATTTCTGTGGGGATCTCATGAATCCCGATTTCTATGATATCGGCGTAGGCTGTGCGAGCAACACCGAGGCAGACTTGCAACATTACTGGACCATACTTTTCGGAGTGGACTAGCACCCGGAGCGGAAAGCCGCTTCAAGGATCACTACCGAGCGCTCCTCAGCTGTGAGCGCAACCTGCCCTGGCGTGGTCAGGAATACCCGCCCCACTTGTATTCGTGAGTCGGGCGAACGATGAGCAGGCATTGACTTTCCTCGAGCAATGCCCGCGTGTCGATCGCCGAATTCCGATCACCGGAATACCGAGGCTGACGTCATACGTCGTTGCCTGCGGTCGTTAGCCAACGTCTTCGGTCACGCCATTACCCACGTCGTCGTCACCCACGTCACCCACGTCATTACCCACGGCGTCTTCCAACTTTTTCACCGTTTGTCACACAGCCTCAGCCTCGGCCTCGGCCTGCGGGCTAGCCGATAGCCGGCCCTAGTAAGGGTTTTACCTCATGGACGAGTAGCAACCCGTTCGCTCATGATTTGTGCAGGAGCTGTCAACACATACTTGACTTGAAAGTGCTGCGCATTTACGACGAGCTCCAGACTTCGTGCGCGATCGCTATTGCATTCGCATTGCATCCGCATTGCATCCGCATTGCATCCGCATTGCATCCGCATTGCATTCGCATTGCATTCGCATCGAACCGAATGGTTCAGGGAAGTCGATTTCATTGATTCGGGAGGCTCGCGACATGCCATTGAGAGCAACGTCACGCAACGCAGCATCGGCGAAGCAGGCGAACGTCTCAAATCAAATCGTGAAGTCGCACCCTGATCTCGCAGCGTGCGTCAGCGAATCCAGATCAACCATAGGACGTATTCCATGAAAATTGCAAACGCCGGCATTGCCAACCAACGCGCTGCCCAACCGGTCGATGACGAGAGTACGGACAAGCCCGTCGAAGGCACGGAGAAGAAAGCTGCCGCCAACAACGACGTCGAGAGCAAGAAGGAGCCGTTTCCCAATGCCAACGTAGTGCAGCAACTGGCCGGGCCCATGTCCGGAACGAGACGGAAGTCCACCACGGAAGACAGCAAGGCCACGGATAAGGACAATACCGGTGACAGCAAGAACACCGAAAACAAGGACAACACCGGCAACAAGGCCGACAAGAAGATCGATTACGAGAAGCAGGCAAAGGACAACAACTGGACTCCGATAGAGAGAAATAGCGAGCTCCCGCCGATGAGCGCCATCAGCCCGGAACGCCAGGGCGAGGATGTGATCACCTACAACCTCGATGGTGAAACCTACTCGGTCTCTAAGGAGGTTTCGCCCTTCAAGTACTCCCAGCTCGACAACAAGGTCAAGAATATCGGCATCCAGCAGACCGACGACAACATCAACGTAGATCTGCCGAACTCGTCGGCAACGGACTTCATGGCGGCGAAAACCACGGACGATGACAAGACCGTTGCGCAGCTTTTCAAAGAGGACATGAAGGAGGAGTGGGAAGATCTGGAGACCGATGACCCGCGGCGCGAGTACCTCGACCTGTTTCAGGTCAAGTCCGCGATGACCGGCGGCCTGCATTATCTGCCCAATCAGACCCACAGCGACGGAAACGCGAGCGATACCAAATTTGCCGACTCGGAGCTGATACACACTGCCAGTCTGTACGGGCTGGTCGACGAGGAAGGCGTTCACCAGCGCCTCGGCGAGCTGGCGGACATGGAGCCTGTCCGCAAGGGTACCGACAAACTCATGCAGGGTGCGGTCGACAAGATCGAGGACAAGGACGGGCTGACCGACAAGATCTTCAAGACGATGATGAGCGACGAGTATGGGCAGTTCCTGCAGAAGAGCCAGGAAGGTGCCGAGACTCGGTTTCAGAATGATCTGCAGTCGCTGACGCAGCTGGATCCGGACAAGGCCGAGGAGGTGCGGGAGAAGCTGATCTTCGGAGGCAGCGCCGACAGCTTGAACAAGATGGTGGAGAACCGTGAGTACTCGGACGAAGCGCTGGAGATTGCTGTCAGGAATGAAGTGAAAACCGGCCTGGCAGCGACCACGCTCATGGTCTTCGGTAACGGGGCCGCGAACACGACGATTCAGAATCACCTTGCGGGTAAAACCGACGACGTACCGAAACACCTGGAGCAGAAACTGCAAGGCTTCAAGGAAGCGGAGAACGTGTTGAGCAATGCGCTCGTCGATTCGATCAAGCAAGGGACGCCGGACGGACAAGCCGACATGCAAGACGTCATGAAGCGCGTTGCCCATGGCATCGAAGACGGGGTGTCAGGTGGTGCCGCGGTGGCCATCAACTCCGTGGTCAAAAGTGGTGTGATTCCCACGATGGGCGCTGTGCTCCCGACGTTGGCAGCAGGTTACTCCATGCTGTCGAAGGGGGATGAAAGAACGAAGGAAGACAAGATGGGTGAGGCTCGCATGTTGCTCACGATGGTGGCCGCCGCTCCGGACTTTGCCAACACGACCGTCGGCAAGATTCTCGACAAGCCCGGCATGGCCAGTACCCTGGGTCTGGACGGCAGTGGTTTGGAGGCCCTTCGCGAGCCCCTCAAGAAGGCACTTCCCGACGCTTTCAAGAAGGAACAGGGTAAACCGTCTCCATCGATCGCGAAGCCGATCGAGCTGGACAACTTCCCGGAACAGCATGGTAAGTGGTCAGGTGATGTAGCCATGATGTCGGGCGGCTTGCCGTCCAAGGCTGCCGCACAGCCCGGCGATTCCGCTGCTGTCACCGACCTGTTCGATGGGGCAAGCGAAGCAGGGGACATCGATACGAAAGCCCGTGTGGATCGCGAGACGGGCTTTCTCAACCTGGCCCTCGATACCGCCATAGAGGATCTGGACCCCAAGGAGGCGAACCAGCGGTTCGAGAGCTGGTTCGATGAATTAAGCGAGAGCGAGGGTTTCGGCACCAAAGAACGCGAGCGTTATCGCTCTGATTTCGCGAAGGTGTTCAATGACGAAGTAGAGGCTCGCGGCGCATCGGGTTCCGGTAACTCAGGTACTGACACCCCGTCGATCGCTGAAGTCATGGAGCGCATCAACAACGGCAACCCCTACAACCTAGAAGGCGGCAGGCAGACGATGCCCGGCACTGCCGAGGTCATGAGTGAAGTCAACGAAGACATCAGTGCCGCGCAGGCCAGAATTTTCGACGAGCGTGGCAAGGCCTTTTCCGGCTCGATAGACAAGCTGGATCCCGCCAACCGGGAGCAAGTGCTCGAACGGGTGAACAAGGATGCAGACAAGAAGGGGGTGGGGGGAACGCCGAACGACAAGCTCAAGTATGTGGGTACCGCCATGGGTATAGCCGGGGCGATAGCCGATACGACCGGTGGCGCCCTCGATATCGCGCTGGGCGGCATCGGCATAGACAAACTCAGAAAGGAAGGCAAGGACCCTCAGGATTGGCCGGCTGCCTACGCCCAGGCGTCTTTGGGCATCATTGGCGGCACGGTCACGATCGGCGCGGCCGGAACCGGGCTTGCCGCTTCGGTCGTCGGCGGAGCTGCCGCAGGGGCGACGCTGGGTGTGGCGGCCGGTGCGCTTGGCCTGGGTGGCGTGGCCATTGGTGCGATCAGCCTGGGCATCATGGAGGTGGTGAAAAAGGAGCAGCAGGAGAACGCCAACGAGGACACGCAAGACTTGTTCGCGAATGCGCAGGAGCATGGCATGATGGAGGAGAACTACGGTGAGAAGCTCAACTACCTTCAGCACGCCCAGCACGAATACGATTTCGATAACCAGCATGTTCAGGGTCCCTTTCCGAACGGTACGCCTGTTTGGGAATCGCAGCCGGATCAGTACGACGACTTTACTGATCAAGTCGAGAAGGACGGCAACATTTCGCCCGATTGGTTCTCGGACTGGCACAAGGACAACCCCGACAGCGCGGTTGCGAATATCAACGACTCACCGACTTCCGTCGAGACAGACCCTTCGGGCAATTCGCTTCTCGGCGGCCAGGACAGCAATCCGGTCGATGAGAAGGGTAACGTGATCTTGAACGACGACGGAACACTGCCGCTGGACGACAGCGGTACGCTCTACCTTCCCGTGGAAATTGGTACCTTCGACGACTTCAAGGAGGACATCGACAAGGTGGACATGGACTCGATCCAGCTTCTGGACGGTGGCCGCGTAAGTTTCAGGAAAGATGGCTCGGATCAGGTGATCGACCCATTGAAGGGTGGCAAGACCGATCGACGCGTCCGCGAGGATATCGCCGGTTACCTTACGCGCCTGCATAACTTCACCCACCCGGATGGAGAGTTCGATGCAGGAGTAGCAGACAGAATTCAGAAGATTCACGGTCGAACCGACGACTACAACGAGCTCGACGCCCTCGATGCCTTCCTCAACCCGGAGAGCCCCGACTCGACCGAAGAGGTGCCCGAAGACGAGGCATTGCCCGATCTCGAAGCGGCATCCGATGTCGGAACCTATGCCGACTTCAAGGAAGACATCGACAAGGTCGACATGGCGTCCATCCGCCGCGACAAGGACGACAAGGACGTCATCTATTTCAAGAAGGATGGCATGTGGCAGAAACTGAACAAGAACAGTGATTCCTCGTCGTCAAGCAGCGGAGACGTCTTCGGCGCCAATAGCTCCCCGTCGTCGAGCAACGAAGACATCTTCAGTCACCTCGTTCAGCTGCACGACATCGTCCGGCCGAATGGCGAACTCAACGAGGATATCGCCAGAAAGGTCGACGACGTTTTCGGTCGAACCGACGACTACAACGATATAGAGCGTTTGCAAGAACATCTGGATGAGGGGGACAGGCCCGATGTGAATGTCGTCGAGCTTGACGGAACCTTCGGTGACTTCGTGGAAGACGTAGATCGGATCGACGTTGGCTCCATCCAGTTGAGAGACAACGGACGGGTGGAGTTCCGGAAAGACGGCGTGGTGCAGCTGATCGATCCGAATGTGGGCGGCAAGGTGAACGAGAAAGCCGTGGAATATCTGACCGAGCTCCATGAGCTTGCCAATCCGAACGGCGAATACGACGAGGCCATAGGCA
The DNA here is from genome assembly GCA_965214025.1 of Granulosicoccaceae bacterium. Taxonomy (GTDB): domain Bacteria; phylum Pseudomonadota; class Gammaproteobacteria; order Granulosicoccales; family Granulosicoccaceae; genus Granulosicoccus. Next base: position 216,565 of record CBDCAW010000083.1, on the reverse strand, counting down.
CAGAGATGGACGAGATCTTCGGCAGGAACGACGACAACAACTCCGTGGAGGAGGTGAGGGAGGCGCTGGCCTGATCCTGCCGAAGGAGGGCGGGAGTGGTTCGCACACCTGACAGCGACGCTGAACCTGTCATGAGCGGTTTTCATGGATGACAACGGCCGTGCGATGACCGGTAGCACGGATGGCTTGCATACAAGCCTGATGCAGTCTTTGTTGATGACTCCGGCGGTTACCACCGCCGAGCTCTATCATCATCCGTCAGAGCTCGACTTGCACGCTTCGGAGCAGGCATTCATCCGATCGGCCGTCGGCAAGCGGCAGCGCGAGTTCGCTGCCGCGAGGCGTTGTGCCCGCCAGGCTATGGCCGCCCTGGGGCAGCCTGGCGTACCGATCCTGCCGGACCGGCACGGCGCGCCGCGTTGGCCACCGGGAATGATTGGCAGCATGACCCACTGCGCGGGGTTCGCCGCCGCCGCTGTGGCCTGGAGTGCAAACCACCGAGCCATCGGGATCGACGCCGAACCGCACGAGGCCTTGCCCGAGGGTGTCCTTGCCATGATCGCGCTGCCACCGGAGCTCAGGCAAGTGGTCGCCTTGTCGCGAGAAGAGGTCGCGGTGCATTGGGGCAAGTTGCTGTTTTGCGCGAAAGAGGCCGCGTACAAGGCGCAGTTTCCATTGACCGGCGCAATGCTCGGCTTCGAGCAGGGGCTTGTCGATCTGCGCCGCGACGGTACCGACTCACGGCGCGGGAGCTTCAGCGTTCTCCTGACGGCACCGGGCTTGCATATCGATGGTGTGCAGGGCCAGGCACTACAGGGTCGTTGGGCAGTGGCGAACGGCCTGCTCGCCACCGGTATCGTCGTGCCAGGGAGGAGCACTCACCACTCCTGTTGACGCAGAGGTGACGATGATGGTTGCCACTCTCAGGCAGCTTGAGATACTCGACACACTCCCGCTCCGGTGATCGGTGGTCTCGGTCAGCTCTCCGGCAAGTATGGCCAGATCGAAGGAAAGCGACATGAAATTTCGTGATACCGTCATGTCCAAATTCAAGTCGGGCCTCCTGGGCCCGTAGGTCTGGTCTCATCATGCAAGGCAACATTCTCCATCACGGCATTCAATGTGAAACCGCTCGCGAAGCGCGTCGCGAAACGCTGTCACGAAGTGGAGGTTTGTGTGCGGGCACGAGACCTCGGCCGGCGGCGATCGTGTTTCGTGCCGCGATCATGGCCTGTGCCCTGCCGGCCGTTTCATTCGCCCAACAGGGCACCTACCCGGCCGATGACGGCCAGGCCCAGGGGCCCAGGGGCCGGTGCAGGTAAGTATCGAACAGAGCTACGGCCGGTATCGCGTGCTGGTGGACGGCGAGGTCTATCCGGTCAATGGCGCGGGCATGGTTTTCAGCGAACCGGACGACATCGCCACGCTCGCACAGCAGGGTGGCAACACGTTTCGCACCTGGGGAACCGCCGATCTGGACACCCAGCTCGAGGTGGCCGGTGACAATGACCTGAAGGTGCTGGTGGGCCTGGACGTGGCCAAGCAGCTCGATGGCTTCGATTACAATGACCCTGCCGCGGTTGCGGAACAGTATCAACGTGCAACTGCGACCATCGATGAATACAAGGACGACCCCTCGGTGCTGGGCTGGGTCCTGGCGAACGAGGCCAATCTGCTATTCGACGGGTCGGGTAATGCGGTCCCTCCAGACCCGCAGGTTTACACTGCACTGAACGATATTCTCGACTATATCCATGAGAACGACCCCAATCACCCGGCCACGGTGACGCTCGCGTTCACCGAATCGCTGGAGAGTGACATCACGACCGCGCTCGAGCGCATGCCGTCACTCGACTTCATTTCCCTGCAGACCTACGGTGCGCTGCCGGCCGTTCCCGATGCCGTGACCTCGATGAGCGGTGACTGGCCATTCATGATCACCGAGTACGGGCCGCTGGGGCACTGGGAAGTGCCGACCACCGATTGGGGCCGCGAGATCGAGGAGCCGAGTGCCGTGAAGGCCGCCGGTATGGTCGAGCGGATGACCCCGGCGATCGATGGCGATCCCACCGGTCGGTTGATCGGCTCGTTCGCCTTCCTTTGGGGCCAGAAGCAGGAACGCACGCCTACCTGGTATGGCCTGTTCACGAAAAGCGGCGAGCGCACGACCAGTGTCGATGAGCTACGCCGTTTCTGGACGGGCGAGTACCCGCCGAACCGTGCGCCGGGCGCCACCGCCATCTCGCTCGACGGTCGGCAACCGACCGAGAGCATCCGGCTGTCACCCGGTGAAAGCGCTCGCGTCGTGGTCGACGTTACCGACCCGGAAGGCGAGGTCATGACGCCGCGCTGGGAATTGATGGAGGAGGTGGGCATACGCAGCGAGGGCGGGGCGTTCGAGTCTGAACCTGCGGTGCTGCCGATCGACATCAGGGAGGAATCGGTGAGTGCGGGGCAGATCAGTGGTGTCTTCGATGCGCCGGTCATTGCGGGTGACTATCGCGTCTACCTTTACGCGGCTGACGGTCAGGGGGGGGTGGCTACGGCGAACCTGCCGTTTCGCGTGGAGTAGCTCGGCAGGCTGCCCCATCGTCGATCCGTACCTTCGACCCCACCTGCGAGCCAGTTGACCCGCCCTGGCGTTCAGCTGCTGATAGTCGGTGCCCCGGTACCGTCCGGAAGATGACCGCGCCGGCGGTGATCGTCACTACACGGGTTCGTTCACCATTTTGCCAATTCAAGCGTGCTTCAGGCATCGCTTGCGAGCTTGCGTCACACTGATCGGTGATCATCCGCAACCGAGACGACGACCTGATGAGTGACGACAAGAAACCGACCGAAGGTGACCAGTTGCAGTGCCAGGAGTGCGGCATGGAAGTGTTGGTGACCGAATCGTGCAAGTGCGAAGACGGTGAGCCGTTCTTCAGCTGCTGCGGCAAGCAGATGAAGCACGAGAGATCGAAGTCATGAGTGATCACCCCTCGATCCCTGCCCAGGAGCAGGATCGCATGCCCGGTGATGAACACGAGATGACGCCGGCACCGGACTACATGCCGCGGTATCGCGGGTCGGGCAGGCTGGCCGGCAAGGTAGCCTTGATCACCGGCGGCGATAGCGGTATCGGCCGGGCGGTGGCGGCCCTGTTCGCGCGTGAGGGTGCAAAGGTGGCGATTGCCTATCTCGAGGAAGGCGAAGATGCGCGGGCAACGCGGCAGATCGTCGAGGATGAGAAAGGCGAGGCCTTGTTGCTGTCGGGTGATCTGGGCGCTCGAGAACATGCCTTCGATGTGGTACGTCAGACGGTCGAGCACTTCGGTTCGCTGGACATCGTGATCAACAACGCGGCCCTGCAGTACTGGGCGACCGACCTGCGGGAGATTACCGAGGAGAACCTGCGCAGAACGTTCGACAGCAACGTGATGTCGTACTTCTTCGTCACGCAAGCGGCACTGGAACACCTGCCGGATAATTCGGTGATCATCAATACCGCCTCGGTGAACGCCTTCATGGGGATGGGCGAGCTGGTGGATTACTCCTCCACCCGTGGTGCAATCGTCGCGTTCAGCCGTTCGCTGGCCAAACAGCTCATGCCGCGCAACATTCGGGTGAATACCGTGGCCCCGGGGCCGATATGGACGCCTTTCATTCCGGCCACGATACCTGCCGAGGGGGTCGAGGATTTCGGGTCGGATGCTCCGATGGGGCGCGCAGGGCAGCCATGGGAGGTAGCGACGAGCTACCTGTTCCTGGCCTGCGCCGATGGCAATTACATGACGGGCCAGACGCTGCACCCGAATGGCGGGATTGTCGTCGGCGCTTGAATGGGGCGACGCTGAGCTCGAGCCGGCAGCACGCCTCTCCAGTCAGGTGCGTGAAGGGCCGAGCTCGAGCAGTGCGGAGTGCCGATCGGCGATAGATACCCGTATCGGTGCTGTGCTGTAGAGCGAGCCTATCCTGCTCGAGCCGGCGTCAGCGTTGCCAGGCCGGCCGCCTTCAGCTCCCGTGAGCGATCGATGTTCACGCTCAGCAATATCACCGGAGCGAGCCCTGTGATGACAATGAGCAGGGCGAACAATGCACTCTGCCCGATCAGCTCATCCGAGGCGAACTGATACACCTGCGTGGCCAGCGTGTCGAAGTTGAACGGGCGCAGCACCAGGGTGGCCGGCAGCTCCTTCATGCAGTCGACAAACACCACCAGCGCGGCCGTCATCACGCCACCGCGGATCAACGGCAGGTGGATTCGAGCGAGAATCGAGCCCGAGGACTGCCCGAGCGAGCGCGCCGCGTCGTCCATGTGCGGGCTGATCTTGCACATGCTGGCGTCCACGGCCCCGAAGGCGACTGCGAGAAAGCGCACGGTATAGGCGAACACCAGTGCGAACACCGTGCCGCTGAGCAACAGGCCGGTGGAAAGGCCGAACCAGCTTTCGGCCAGCGCATCCAGGGTGTTGTCGAAGGCAGCGAACGGGACGATCACACCGATCGCCAACACGGCCCCCGGCACCGCATAGCCCAGGCTCGCAACGGCGATGCCGCCCTGCAGCAGGCGCGTCGGCTGCAAGCGCTTGCTGTAGCTGAGCAGTACACCGATGGCCACGGCAGTGCAGGCCGCAGTGGTCGACAGGGCCACGCTGTTCCAGGCGATGCGCAGGAAGTCGGCATTCCACGATCGCTCGAAGTAGATGAAGGAATAGCGCACCAGCACGATGGCCGGTGCCACGAAGCCGAGCAATACCGGCAGCGCACACAGGGCGACTGCGAAGAATCGGCGAACCCCGACCAGCGGTTCGCGGCTCAATTCACGGTACCGGCTGCTGCCGGGTTGAAAGCTCTTCTGCTGCCGACGGCTGGCTTTCTCCAGACCGATCAGCATCATCACGAACACCAGGATCAGGGTCGCGATCTGCGCGCCTCCACCGAGGTTGTTCATGCCGAGCCAGACATCGTAGAGGCCGGCAGTCAGTGTACGCACGGCGAAGTAGTGGACCGTGCCGTAGTCGTTCAGGGTTTCCATCAGAGCCATGGCGAGACCCACGGCAATGGCCGGGCGGGCCATGGGCAGGGCGACCTTGAAGAAGCATGATCGTCGCGAGCCGCCGAGTGACCGGGCCACCTCGAACACAGACGCCGATTGTTCCAAAAATGCCGCACGAGCCAACAGATAGACATACGGGTACAGCACCAGCACCAGCATCGCGATGGCACCGGGCAGGGTGCGAATGCTCGGGAACCAGTAGTCGCTGGCCAGTTGCCAGCCGAAGCTGGCGCGTAGCAATGATTGCACGGGCCCGGCATACTCGAGCAGGTCTGTGTAGACGTAGGCAATGACGTAAGCGGGTACCGCGAACGGCAACAACAGGGCCCAGTTGAACAGGCGCCGACCCGGAAATTCGTAGTGTGTGATCAGCCACGCCGTGCTCACGCCGATGAACAGCGTGCCGACGGTAACGCCCGCCATCAGACCCAGCGTCGTCAGGATGTATCTCGCCAGCACCGTGTCGACCAGATGGGGCCAGATGTTGTCGGTCGGTGAGAAGGCGAGCCACAGCACCGACACCATGGGCAGGCAGACCATGGAAGCCACCACCAGCGATGGCCAGGTCCAACGACCATGGCCACCCTGGCTGCGGCGACCCGCGGTAGCGCCTCGTGCACCGCCATGCACGACCACCGGGCGTGCGTCACCGGTGTCCAGGCGATTGAAGCCTACACCGGGCGTATGGCCGGGCAGGGAGCGCTGCACACTCATGGTCGATCAGTAGTCGTAGGCGACTTCATCCACGAGTCGGCTGGCATCGGCACGAATCGCCGCGATCTCGGCCAGCGGGAGAGGGTCAGTCTTGAATTCGCCCCACGATTGCACGAGCTCGGATGCGGCGACGTCCGGGTTGACCGGGTATTCGTGGTTCAGTTCGGCGTACATTCCCTGAGCCTCATCGCCTGCCAGAAACTCCATGAGCCGAATCGCGTTGTCCTTGTTGGGTGCCGATTTCGTCAGTGACATGCCACTGATGTTCATGTGGGTGCCGCGATCGTCCGGTGGCGTCTGGTTCGGGAACACAGGTTCCAGCGCTTCGAGCCAAGGCGCCTGTGCCGGGTCGTCGGCGATCGCACCGAGGTAGTAGGAATTCATGACCGCGACATCGCACTGACCCTCCACGATCCCTTTCGCCTGGGCCCGATCGTTGCCCTGTGGCTTGCGTGCCAGATTGTCCTTCATGCCCTCCAGCCAGGTGGTGGCCTCCTTGCGTCCGTGGTGCGCGATCATGGAGGCGATCAGTGCGACCATGTATTCGTGCTTGCCGCTGCGAGTGCATAGCCGGCCCTCGAGTTCGGGTTTGGCCAAGTCTTCATACGAGGTGACCAGGCCCTCGTCCACGCGTCCCTTCGCCGTCAGTATCAGACGGGCCCGGTTGGTCAGACCGAACCACTGATTGTCAGGGTCGCGAAACTCTGCCGGAATGGATTGATCGAGCACGTCACTGTTCACCGCCTGGGTGACGCCGGCACGTACCGCGCCGTCCAGGCGCCCGATATCCACCGTGAAGATCAGATCGGCGGGGCTGTTGCCGCCCTCGTTGATCAGGCGCTCCACCAGACCTTCCTGGGCGAAGACGGTATTCACCCGGATACCGGTTTCTTCCGTGAAGCGCTTGAACATTGGCTTGATCAGGAACGGCTGGCGATAGGAATAGACGTTTACCTCACCGGCATCGTCGGCGGCCAGTGCGGCACCGCCTGGCAACAGGGTGCCGATGAGCAGCACCGAGCCTGCGGCGATACACGACAGACGTGCAGGCCAGGCAGTTCGGCTCATGCGCGAGGAACGGTGCGACCCGGCGGGTACGGGTGACCGAGACTGAAGAGACCGCAGGCGGGCACTCTCGAACTGACGTACTGATGAACTGGAGGTTGGCATGGGACAGGAATCGATGGTTCGCACACTGGAAAGCCGTGGAGTTTAATGCGAATCGTTCTCGTCAACAACCTTGCAGAGTCCAGGGTTAATTCAACCCGGTGTTCATTCGACAACGAATACGGGCGTGATTGAACGAGATCCATGCCCGGCCCGTGCCAGGAGCGCATCTCGACTGCACCAGGGCTTCGCCGGATTGCTCCTGCCCGGCATCAGGGTTCAGAGTGTCACGTCGTCAGATTCGCTCGACCCTTGTAAATTTGATGCATTGACTCAATGTTTAAGCCAAGGCTAAGATTTACGCCTTGCATCAGACCGACACAGTGCTGACCGACACAGAGCTTGAGAACATGCCATGCCGATCAAACGATTGAAGACAGCGTTCGCCGTGATGCTGCTGCTCACTATGATGGCTGGAACGGCCGATGCGCAGAATGACAGGATGAAGGTGGTCACCACCTTCACCGTGCTGGCCGACATGGCACGCAACGTGGCGGGCGACCGGGCAGAGGTCGTATCGATCACCAAACCCGGTGCGGAGATTCACGGCTACGAGCCCACGCCGCAAGACATCGTGCGCGCCAGCGATGCAGATCTGATCCTCTGGAACGGGCTGAACCTGGAGCTGTGGTTCGAACAGTTCGTGGGCAACCTGGGCGACATGCCGTCGGCAATCCTGACCGAAGGAATCGATCCGATTTCCATAGCCGAAGGTTCCTACGAAGGCCAGGCCAACCCACATGCCTGGATGGGGCTGGAAAGCGCGGAGATCTATGTGGACAACATCGCCGGTGCACTGGCTCGACACGATCCTGACAACGCGGATGCCTACCGGGCCAATGCGGATGCCTACAAGAGCCGGATCAGCGATACGATCCAGCCCTTGCGCGAGCAGGTGGGCAAGATCCCGAAGGCACGACGCTGGCTGGTCACCTGCGAAGGCGCTTTCAGCTACCTGGCACGTGACTTCGGCATGAATGAGCTCTACCTGTGGCCGATGAACGCCGACCAGGTCGGTACGCCGCAACAGGTGCGCAAAGTCATCGACGGGGTCAGAGAGAACGAGATTCCGGTGGTCTTCTGTGAAAGCACGGTCAATACCTCGCCGGCAGAGCAGGTGGCGAGAGAGACCGGGGCGGCCTACGGCGGCGTGCTGTACGTAGACAGTCTGAGCAAGGCCGACGGGCCGGTACCGACCTATCTCGACCTGCTGAAGGTGACCGCGCAGACCGTGGCGGATGGCCTGAAGGACAACCTGAAGTGATGCACTGCTAGAACGCCCTTCACGGCTGCAGCCGGGGCAACACCAAGAGCAGGAGAGTACCTTGTCGAGCGCAACGAAACGAGACGTCGATGCCACGCGGGCCGATGATCCGGGCGGCGGCATCCTGGCCGATGACGTGACGGTCACCTATCGCAATGGCCACACGGCGTTGCACGACGCCAGTTTCAAGATTCCGCTGGGTACGATCACCGCCCTGGTCGGCGTGAACGGGGCCGGCAAGTCCACCTTGTTCAAGGCGATCATGGGGTTTCTACCGGCGGGCAGGGGCGAGATCCGCCTGCTCGGCAGGAGTGTGAAGCAGGCCATCCGTGAGAATCTCGTGGCCTATGTGCCACAGGCCGAAGAGGTGGACTGGGCCTTTCCGGTGCTGGTCGAGGATGTGGTCATGATGGGGCGTTACGGTCACATGGGTTTCCTGCGGCGCCCGTCGCGGGCGGATCACGCGGCGGTCGACGAGGCGCTGGCGCGGGTCAGCATGCAGGACTTCCGGCAACGGCAGATCGGCGAGCTTTCCGGCGGGCAGCGCAAGCGCATCTTCCTCGCCCGCTCGTTGGCGCAGGATGGCAAGGTCATTCTGTTGGATGAACCGTTCACCGGGGTCGATGTGAAGACCGAAGATCGGATCGTTGCACTGTTGCGGGAACTCAAGGAGGAAGGCCGGGTGATGCTGGTATCGACGCACAACCTCGGGTCGGTGCCGGAATTCTGCGATCGCACGGTGCTGGTCAAGAATACCGTGCTCGCCTACGGGCCCACCGAGACGGTCTTCACCCGGCATAACCTGGAAGAGGCCTTTGGCGGCGTGCTACGGCATTTCTCACTGAGCGGGGACGATCTGCACGACGACGACGACCCGCGCGAGGTGTCGATCATTACCGATGATGAGCGACCGTTCGTGCACTACGGCGATCCCGCGATCCGGGCTGATGCGGATCGCGCGTCGGCCACGGCTCCGTCGAGGCTGAGCGTACGCGGCAACGTCACGGATCTGGCCGGCCGCAAGCGCAACTCATGATCGACCTGTTGCTCGAACCGTTCGGCTACGGCTACATGACCACTGCCATGTGGGTATCGGCGCTGGTCGGTGGGGTATGCGCCTTCCTGTCGTCATACCTGATGCTCAAGGGCTGGTCGCTGATCGGTGATGCGCTCAGCCACTCGGTGGTGCCGGGTGTGGCCGGTGCCTTCATGCTCGGCCTGCCGTTCTCACTCGGTGCGTTCATCGCCGGCGCCCTGGCCGCAGGGGCCATGCTGTTTCTCAGCGAACGCTCGGGCCTGAAGATCGACGTCATCATCGGCATCATCTTCACCTCGTTCTTCGGCCTCGGCCTGTTCATGGTGTCGGTCAACCCCCTGGCGGTCAGCATCCAGACCATCGTGATGGGTAACATCCTCGCGATCACCCCGGAAGATACCCTGCAACTGGCGCTGATCGGTTTCGTTTCGCTGGCCGTGCTGCTGGCGAAGTGGAAAGATCTGATGGTGACGTTCTTCGATGAAAACCACGCTCGTACCATCGGTCTGCGGCCGGAGCTGCTCAAGGCAATGTTCTTCATCCTGTTGTCGGCATCGGTGGTCGCGGCCATGATCACCGTGGGTGCGTTTCTCGTCATCGCGATGGTGGTCACACCCGGTGCCACCGCCTATCTGCTGTGCGATCGTTTTCCGCGGCTGATCATGCTGTCGGTCGCCATCGGCGCGCTCACCAGTTTCTTCGGCGCATACCTGAGCTATTTTCTCGACGGTGCCACCGGTGGTGTCATCGTCAGCCTGCAGACGCTCATCTTCCTTCTCACCTTCGTATTCGCCCCGAAACATGGCCTGCTGGCAGGCCGCCGCAAGGCCAGCGCGGCGCTCAACCGACCCCGCAACGCCGACGCGGCCGTACATTTTCAGGCGGAATAGCGTGTTGCTCCGGACCGTAACTCATGAAGTGGACGAACTACCATGAAGTGTATGCTCTGCTGACATGAGCACCCTCGACACCCTGTTGATGCCGCTGCAGTTTCCGTTCATGCAGAACGCGTTCTGCATCGCGTTGCTGGTCGCGCCACCCACGGCGCTGCTGTCGTGCTTCCTCGTGCTCAAGGGCTGGGCGCTGATGGGCGATGCGGTCAGCCATGCCACCCTGCCGGGTGTGGTGCTGGCCTGGATCCTGAACCTGCCGTTGATCGTCGGTGCCTTCGTGGCCGGCATGAGCTGTGCGCTGCTTACCGGCTACCTGGCCGAGAACAGCCGTGTCAAGCAGGATACGGTGATGGGCGTGGTGTTCTCCGGCATGTTCGGCGTCGGTATCATCCTGTATACCTCGATTCATACCAATGAGCATCTCGATCATGTGCTGTTCGGCAACATGCTGGGTGTCGGCAGCGAGGATCTGCTCACCGCCGGGCTGATCAGCCTGCTCGTGTCGTCGTTGCTGCTGCTGAAATGGAAGGACCTGCTGCTGCATGCGTTCGACTCGGCACAGGCCCGTGCTTCCGGATTGAACGTACACGCCTTGCATTACGGTCTGTTGATCGGCCTGTCATTGACGATCGTGGCCACCTTGACGTCGGTGGGCTTGATCCTTGCGGTGGCCTTGCTGGTAACACCCGGCGCGATCGCCTTCCTCAGCGTGCGCAGCTTCGGGCGGATGATGATCGTGTCGGTGGCGGCCTGCCTGTTCTCGATGCTGGCCGGCGCCTACGCCAGCTTCTTTCTCGACAGCGCGCCCGCGCCGACCATCGTGCTGATCCTCACGGCCCTGTTCATCATCGCCTTCATCCGGCGGATGAACGAGCGGCGGCGCAGTTCCCGGCAGTGGGTGGCGGCCGACCCCGGCAGCCCTTAGGGCCCGGCTACCCGGGGGCGGCTGCCTGAGTGGTCGGGGTGCATGATACCTTCGATGGACAGGAATGCATCTTGTAGTTCTACCGGCAGCGAAAACTTGTACCATGGGCGACTTCGATGAAACTGGAATGGTTGGATGAGTATGCCGCTACCAAACCGAGGCCGGTGTTCGTGCGGATCAGTCGACAGCGTGTTCGTGACGTCGATGACGGTTGGGTGAAGTGCCACGGCTTCCTGTCGAGCCAGCTGCATTTTGGCCGCGGCCTGATCAAAGGCATGAAGTCGCATGAACAACCCAGCCGACCCTGCTGAAACCGCACCCCCGGGGCGCGATCTGTCGGCGCCCGACCAACAGGCGGAGGTGTTCCGTTCGGTGCGTGAGGCGCACCTGATGGAAACCACCGAAGACTACGTCGAGCTGATCGATGATCTGATCGCCTCACGCGGTGAGGCGCGGTTGGTGGACATCGCCGAGTACCTGGGCATCTCGCAGCCCACCGCCAGCAAGACGGTCGCCCGCCTGCAACGCGATGGATTCGTCACCAGCGAACCCTATCGGGCCATCTTCCTGACCGAGACCGGCAAGGCCCTGGCGTGCCATACCCGCCACCGTCACGATATCGTCTACCGCTTCCTGTTGGCCCTGGGTGTCTCCGAAGCGGTGGCTCAGCGCGATTCGGAAGGCGTGGAGCATCATGTGTCCGCCGAGACCCTGGCGGCGTTCGAGCGCATGATCAGCGAGCGCAGCGGCTGATGGTCACACCGAGTCGTTCAGGTGCTTTCGCGTCCTGCAGGCCACCGGGCGCGGCACCGGCGATCGAGACGAACGGCGGGAGTGTCGGCTGATGCCCGGTGTACTGCTCATCTTCGGCGCCTGCTTCCTGTGGGCACTCGACACGCTGGTGCGCTACCCCCTGTTGTTCGGCGGCATCAATGCCTGGTCGATCGTCTGGCTCGAGCATGCGGTGCTGGTGCTCGTGCTGTCTTACTGGCTGGTGCCGATGCTGCGCCGCTTCCGTCAGCGTTTCACGCGAAGCCATCTGTTCTCGTTCGTGATGGTCGGTGCGCTGGGTTCCGCGCTCGGTACCGTTGCCTTCACCCAGGCGTTCTCGCTGATCAACCCCTCCATCGTGATACTGATCCAGAAGCTGCAGCCGGTGGTGGCGGTGTCGCTGGCGGCCTTGCTGTTGCGTGAGCAGGTCGATGCACGCTTCCTGCGCTGGCTCGGCGTGTGCCTGCTCGGCAGCCTGCTGATCGCCTGGCAGGATCTGCGGCCTGCCTTCAGCAGTGCCGCCTGGGGCGGCCGCGAATCGCGCGATCTGCTGCTCGGTTACACCTGCACCCTGTTCGCGGTCGTTGCCTGGGGCTGTTCAACGGTGTTCGGCAAGAAACTCAGCAACGCGGGTTTTTCCACCGCCGAGCTGATGTCCGGCCGTTTCCTTCTCGGCTTCGCGGTACTCAGCCCTTGCCTGTTCCTGTTCGGTGCCCCTTCGCAGGTGGCATCGGTATCGGTAGGTGGGCAGGTGGTGTTGATGGTGATGCTATCGGGGCTTGGCGGCATGGCACTCTATTACTTCGGCATGAAGAGGTTGCCGGCTCGTAGCTGCGCGGTGGCCGAAATGTTCTTCCCGATGGCAGCGGTGCTGATCAACTGGCTGGCTCCGCAGATCAACGCCACGCTGACGTTGACACAACTGGCCGGCGCCGCGATCCTGCTGGCTGGCAGTACCATGATTGCATTGACGCAGGTCGACGACTCGCGCGCGAACCCGCACCGAACAACCCTGGACAAGGCAGCGGCATCCTGATGCGCCCCACACAAACCGAGATCACGCTGACACGCCCGGACGACTGGCATGTACATCTGCGCGATGGTGCGATGCTCGAGGCGGTCGCGGCAGCCACCGCCACGGATTTCGGCCGCGCCATCGTCATGCCGAACCTGGTACCGCCGGTGGTCGATCTGGCCGGTGCCGAAAGCTACCGCGAACGCATCATGGCCGCCATGCCCGATGGCGCCGGCTTCGAGCCATTGATGACACTCTACCTGACCGACGATACAACCCCTGCCACCGTGCTCGATGCAGTCGCAGCCGGCGTGGTCACGGCGGTGAAGCTCTACCCGGCCGGTGCGACCACCAACTCGGCGTCAGGTGTGACGGATATCCAACGGGTGTTGCCGGTGCTTGAGGCCATGGCGGAGCAGGGCATCGTGCTGTGCGTGCACGGCGAGGTCACCGATGCGGACGTGGACATCTTCGATCGTGAGGCGCGTTTCATCGACACGGTGCTGCTACCGCTGCGCCAGCGCCTGCCCACGTTGCGCATCGTGCTGGAACACGTGACCACCGCCCAGGGCGTCGCGTACGTGCAGTCGCAGCCAGAGCACCAGGCCGCCACACTTACGCCGCATCACCTGATGATCAACCGCAACCATCTGCTCGTCGGCGGGATCAAGCCGCATTACTATTGCCTGCCGATCGCCAAGCGCGAGAGCCACCGGCAGGCACTGGTGGCCGCCGCCACCAGCGGCGACTCCCGGTTCTTCCTCGGCACCGACAGTGCACCTCACCCGAAGGGCGAGAAGGAAAGCGCCTGCGGTTGTGCCGGCGTCTTCAACGCACCGAACACCTTGTCCTGTCTGGCCAGTGTGTTCGCCGAGGCCGATGCGCTGGCGCATCTGGAAGCCTTCGCGTCGTTGAACGGGCCTGCGTTCTACAGGCTGCCCGTGAATACCGGTAGCGTGACTCTGCAGTGGCGAGAAAACCCGGTGCCATTGCCGGCGCCGGTGCGAGCCGGTGATGAAACGGTAGTGGTGTTCGATCCCGGAAGGCCGCTACACTGGCATGTCGTCGCATAGGCGCTCTGTCCCCGATACCGATGCTGCGAGCCCTGCAGGCCATAACCCTCGAGATCTCATGGATACATCCTCGTTCGCTGCACCCGACGACATCGCTCGCCTAACGGCACGCATGCTGCTCGAGATCCGGGCGGTGCACTTTCGTGCGGATGAACCGTACATCCTGACATCGGGTCTGGCCAGCCCGGTGTACATCGATTGCCGCAAGCTGATCTCCTATCCGCGCATTCGCGCCACGCTGATGGATTTCGCGGTGTCCACGTTGCAGCGCGATGCCGGCTTCGAGGCCTTCGATGCGATCGCGGGCGGCGAGACGGCCGGAATTCCGTTCGCCGCCTGGATCGCCGAGCGCATGGCCCTGCCGATGCAGTACGTGCGCAAGAAGCCGAAGGGCTTCGGTCGGGACGCGCAGATCGAAGGCGATATTCATGAAGGTCAGCGTGTGCTGCTGGTGGAAGACCTGACCACCGACGGTGGCTCGAAGGTAGCTTTCGCCGAAGCGCTGCGCCGGGCCGGTGCCGAGGTCACCGACACGCTGGTGGTGTTCTACTACGATATCTTCGAGCAGACACCGAGGCGGCTGGGCGAAGTGGGGTTGCGCTTGCATTATCTGGCCACCTGGCGGGATGTTCTGGCCGAATGCCGACGTGCACTGTACACCGGTGCTGCAGGCCTGAGCAGCTCGGCGGCGGGCGCCGTGCTAACGGGCGCCGCATCGGGGGCCGCCGCGCTGCCAAGCTCCCCTCGATTCGACGAACGCACGCTGGCCGAGGTCGAGGCATTCCTGAACGATCCGCTGGCCTGGTCGGCCGCTCATGGTGGAAATTACAAGGGTGGCAAGGAGTACCAGAATGGTGATGACCCGGGCCGCGATGCAGCGGCGAGCGGAGGCCCGCGCTGATGGCCGGTGCGTCCGGTGCCGAGCACCCCGGCATTCGCGTTCATCCGCGCATCGGTGAATTGCTCCCGGAGATCACCGATTGGCGCCATCGCCTGCACCGGCATCCCGAGCTCGATTTCGCGGTCGATGACACGGCGGCTTTCATCGTCGAGCGGCTACGCGAATTCGGGTGTGATGAGGTGGTAGAGGGGATCGGTCGTACCGGGGTGGTCGGTCTGATCATCGGCCGTGATGCCGATGGCGGGGCAGGGCGTACCATCGGCCTGCGTTCCGACATGGATGCGTTGCCGATCATCGAGGCCAGCGGCGTGGCCTATGCCTCGACCATCGAAGGCCGCATGCATGCCTGCGGCCATGACGGGCACATGGCGATGCTGCTCGGTGCCGCACGGGTACTGTGCGAGACGCGTGACTTCGCGGGGCGGGTCGCGGTGATCTTCCAACCTGCGGAAGAGACCAGCGGCGGCGGGCGGGAGATGGTCGAAGACGGCCTGATGGAGCGATTCGACATCGACGAGGTCTTCGGCATGCACAACATGCCGGGTATCGCGCTCGGCCGCTTCGCGATCTGCCCCGGCCCGATCATGGCCAGCGTCGATACCTTCGACATCACGCTGACCGGCCGTGGCGGCCATGCGGCCATGCCACACCTGTGCATCGATACCAACCTGGCCGCCGCGCATCTGATCATCAACCTGCAGAGCATCGCCGCGCGTCGAATCGATCCGACCTGCCCACTGGTGCTGTCGGTCACCACCATCGCAAGCGACGGTGACACCTACAACGTGTTGCCCGAGACGGTGCGGCTGAAGGGCACGTTGCGCGCGCTGGACAAGAACGTTCGAGCGCAGGGGGAGGCCCTGGTGGCACAGATCGCGAGCGATACCGCTACCTCCTTCGGAGCCGGCGCGGAGGTGGACTACCACCACGGCTACCCGGTCACCGTGAATACGGAAGCTGCGGCCAGAGTGGCGGGTGAGGTGGCGGCCGGGCTTGTCGGCGACACCTGCGTCGATCAGGCGGTCACGCCTTGCATGGCCTCAGAAGACTTCTCCTACATGCTGGAGGCGCGGCCCGGTGCCTTCATGTTCATCGGCAATGGCGACTCCGCCGGCCTGCATCACCCCTCCTACGACTTCGACGATACAAGCCTGGCGCCCGGTTGTTCCTACTGGATCGCACTGGCACATCAGGTGCTGGAGAGCTGAGCATGGAGCCTATCGTCATCGTCTTCGCCTTCCTGGCGGGTATCGCGGCTCGTCAGGTGGGTTTTCCGCCCCTGCTGGGCTACCTGGTCGCCGGTTTCATCGCATTCTCACTGGACATCGGCGATGGCGAGGCACTGGCACCGGTCGCGGATGCCGGTATCAATCTGTTGCTGTTCACCATCGGGCTGAAGCTCGACCTGCGCTCGCTCAAGCCGGTGTATGTATGGGGGTCGGCCTTGCTGCACATGTTCATCGCGGTACCGCTGACCACCGCGGTGATCATGGTCATGGGAATCGTGTTCGCACCGCTGGCCTTCGACTCCATGGGCAGTGCCTGGACCCTGGCGTTCGCCTTGTCTTTCTCCAGCACCGTGCTGGCGATCAAGCTGTTCGAGGAACGTGGCGAGGTGGCCTCCTTCTACGCCACGATCGCGATCGGCATCCTGGTGGTGCAGGACGTGCTCGCGGTTGTCTATCTGGTGGTGTCGTCCGGCCATTACCCTTCGCCGTGGGCGCTGCTGCTGCTCGGTCTGCCATTCCTGCGACCACTGATCAGACGCGTGCTGGAGCAGGTGGGGCACGGTGAGCTGTTGCTGCTTTCGGGCATCGCGTTCGCCTTCGGTGCGGTGGCCCTGTTCGAGGCCGTCAGCCTGAAGGGCGGGCTCGGCGCACTCGTCATGGGCGTGCTGCTGGCCTACTCTTCGCCCCCCAAGTCGAAGGAGGTCTACACCCAGCTGCTGGGCCTGAAGAACCTGCTGCTGATCGGTTTCTTCCTGCAGATCGGCTACTACGGTATACCGTCGATGCAGATGCTGGCGGTGGCCTTGATGCTGTCAGTGTTGATACTGTTGCGGCCCGTCATCTACTTCGTGCTCCTCACCCGTTTCGGTCTGCGCGCACGTACCAGCTGGTTGACCAGCCTTGCACTGTTCAACTACAGCGAATTCGGCCTGATCGTGGCGGCCATCGCCGTGGAAACCGGTACGCTGAAGCCGGTATGGATAACCACGCTGGCGCTGGCCCTGTCGTTGTCGTTCCTGCTGGCCACACCGTTCAACCGGAAGGCGCATGAGCTCTACCGTCGTTATCAGCCCGTGCTGAGCCGCCACGAGAAGACGCATCGCCTGCCCGAGGAGGCGATCAGTTCGCTGGGTGATGCCGAAACCGTGATCCTCGGTATGGGCCGGGTGGGCAGGGCCGCCTACGATACCCTCTACGCCGCCGGACACACGCGTATCGTCGGTATCGAAGAGAACTTCACGATCACCAAACGTTTGAGCGATGCCGGTTACCACTGTGTGCACGGCGACGCCTCGGACCGTGACTTCTGGGAGCAGACCGGCCTGAGCGCGCGCAAGATGATCCTGGTCAGCCTGACCAACCATCGCGAGAACCTGGTCGTGATCAAGATGGCCCGTGAGCTGGGTTTCTTCAACACCCTGGCGGTGGCCACCCGGTTCCCCGATCATCGCGAGGAGGTCGAGGCGCTGGGCTGTGTGGGTTACTACCTGTACGAAGACATGGGGCGGGACTTCGCCGAATACACACTGGCCACGATCGATCCGGAGCGCAAGCCGGCCCCCCTGTCACCGGCCGGTTAGGGCCCGTGCAACGATCACGCTTGATCGAGCCGCTCGATTGCAATCGTCTCGCGGGCCATCGCGCCTCGCGATCATGCGGTGGGGCTATCGGTCTGCCGTAGCTCGGCGAGTCGTTCTTCCAGGTAACTGCCGGCGGTGTGTCGCTCGGACAACACCACGTCCGGGCGCGGGTGCAGGAACAGAGGCAATGAAATGCGTGCACGCGTGGTGTCCTGACCTTCCGGGTTGATCACCCGGTGCGTCGTGGATGGAAACCAGCCACCGGAGGCCTCTTGCAGCATGTCGCCCACATTGATGATCAGGTTGCCGAAATCGCAGGGCACGTCCAGCCATTCGCCTGCCTGCGACAACACCTGCAGGCCGGGTTCGTTGGCCGCCGGAAGCAGGGTCAGCAGGTTGATGTCTTCATGGGCCCCGGCGCGG
The DNA here is from genome assembly GCA_965214025.1 of Granulosicoccaceae bacterium. Lineage (GTDB taxonomy): Bacteria > Pseudomonadota > Gammaproteobacteria > Granulosicoccales > Granulosicoccaceae > Granulosicoccus. The sequence continues at coordinate 198,536 of CBDCAW010000083.1, read as the reverse complement.
ATCGCCGCCGGATCCTTGTGTTCGGGCAGCGGCGGGTAGTGAAGCACGCGCAGCAGTGACTGCTCGCTGCCGTGAATCATCTGACTCAGTGGCTCGCTGAAACGGCTTGCCACCTCCGCAGGTGTGTGTTCTTCCACCCAGCCGAGCAGCGTGCTGGCGAAATTCACGGCCTGCGCGTAATAGGCGGCGATCTCGGGTTGCAGCGATGGCGGGCAACGCCCCCAGGGGTAGAAGTGAAAATACTCCTTGATATCCCTGACCGCATTGCCCTTGGCCGTCTCGGCCATGGCCATCGGAAAGAAGCCGTCGTAGGTTGCCGGGTCGAAACGGTAGGCATCCTTTTCCTCGCCGTTGAAGAACTCGGCCCAATGCTGATAGATGGCGCTGACCAGTGCCTCGGAAATCGGGTGATTGCTCAGCACGCCGAAGCCCGTGTTCCGCAGCGATTCCACGAATTGCACGTCTGCATCTTCGGCGTTGTGATCGACAGCCAGCAGTGCGGCCATGGCTAGTGGTCCTCCCACATGATGATGACGGGTTCTGTCATTCCGTCCGACTATACAGGCAGTTGTGCATGACAGGATCAGAAGTACCAGCAGAGCATGTGAGGGGTACGCTAAAATGCAGGGACCAGACGATCACGCAGATTCACCCGCATGGCCCTGTCATCCCGTACGCTAGCGATACTGTTCGCCGATATCGGCGGTAGTACCCGGCTGTACGAGCAGGTGGGCGATCTGGAAGCGCACCGGCGGGTGGCTGAAAGCCTGGCCTTCATGGAGCATGCGATCACCGACCACGGCGGCACACTGTTGCGCACGGTGGGGGATGCGTCGCTGGCCAGTTTCGAGAACTGCGACGATGCCCTGCTTGCCGCCTGTGCCATGCAGCAGCTGCATCGTCATTCGCCGCTGTCGGTGCGGGTCGGATTCCACTACGGACAAGTGATTCCCGACAAGGGCGATGTCTATGGCACGGCGGTGAACATAGCCGCTCGCGTGGCCTCGTTCGCCCGGGTCGACGAGATCACCGCCACCCGCACCTGCATCGACTGGCTCAGTGATGAAAATCGGCGGCGGGCCACCTTGCTCGACACCACGACGCTGAAAGGGATTTCCGAAGCCATCGGCATCTACCGGATCGCCTGGCTCGATCGTGACGACTCCACCACGGTGATCGCCAGCCAGCCGGTGAACAGCTCGACGCCGGATGCCGGTGCCGTACTGGAACTGGTGGCCGGCAAGCGTCGCATGGTGTTGCAGTGTGCGAGCGGATCGGCCTCGTTGGGCCGATCCACCGAGAACGACCTGCCCATCGCCAGCGATCGTGCCAGCCGCAAGCACGCACTGATCGAATGGCAGCACGGGCAGTTCATGCTCAGTGATCTGAGTACGAATGGCACCTTCATCCAGCGCGATCGTCAGTCGGCGGTATTCATTCGCCGGGATGTTGCCTCGTTGATCGGCACGGGGCGGGTGGGTATCGGCCACTCGCCGGACGACGATGGGCCGCATGTGGTTCTCTACAAGGTGGTGGAGCAGCCGATCAGTCGGTGACACGGTCGTACTAGCCGGCCCGTCGCCCCAGAAGCTCTTTCAGGGTGCTGAGGCGCGCCGGCTTGACGAGGTGATCATCGAAGCCTGCCCGCAGCGAGGAGTCGTGATCTTCGCCGCTGCCGAAGCCGGTGAGTGCGATGATTCGTGCCGCCGCTCCGGGGCGGGTGGCACGCAACCGTCGCGCCAGCTCCAGCCCGGACATATCCGGCAGGCCGATATCCACGAATACGATCCGGGGTTGCAGTTCGTGCATTTTCAGCAGTGCCTGTTCACCACTGAAGGCACTGAAGGTCGTATGACCCAGGGCCTGCAGAACCCGCTCGAGCGACATGGCAGCGTCCTCGTTGTCGTCGACGACCAGTATGGTGTCATGCCCGGACGGCCCAGCGGTATCGAGTGATATGCCCGGATCCTCGGTCTTGGAATTACTCGAACCCTTCGAGCGCTGCCCACCGCCTTCGATACCCTTGCTCGCGATGTCTTTCGTACGCGACGCGACACCCGCCGATCCGTCCGGCTCGGTCGGGTTTTCATCCGCGATCGGCAGCGTCACCACGAAGGTACTGCCCGAGTCGCTGCCCTCACTGAAGACCTCCAGGGTTCCACCGTGGCTCTCGACCAGCCAACGTGACAATGACAGGCCGATACCCAGCCCCTCGAAGCCCGCCCTGGAGGTACGGCCGGCCTGCTCGAACATGTCGAAGATCCGGCTCATGGCCCCGGCATCGAGGCCAAGGCCATCATCTGTGAATTCGATACGGTTGGTGTTTTCCTGTCGGTAGGCGTTCACCTGCAGGTGACCCGGGTCAGGCGTGTACTTGACGGCATTGAACAACAGGTTGGAGAACACCTGCGAGAGCCTGTCGATATCACCGTTGACGGCCGGCAGAGCAGGGTCGAGATCGACGATGAGCTGATGGCCGGCCTCGTTCATGGCAGGTTGAACCTCGTCGATGGCTCTGCGCAGAGCGTCGGTGACGTCGACCCGAGTGCTGCGCAGCGTCACATGACCGCGCGTGATGCGCGAGACGTCGAGCAGGTCATCGGTCAACCGCGTCAGCTTGTCGAACTGGCGATCGACGACCTCACTGGCATGCTCCAGTGCGGTCGGATCATCGTGGCACAGCTGCATGACCTCGATGCTCGACGCCATGGCTGCCAGCGGATTTCGTAACTCGTGAGCGACCATCGCCATGAATTCGTTCTTGCGTCGGTCCGCTTCGCGCAGCTGCGATTCGGTGCGCTTGATCGGCGTTATGTCGCGATCGGTCAGTGCCACCGCATAGACTTGCTCATTCACGTTGGTCAGTGCCGTGGCCGTCAGCCACACGTCGAGCAGCCCGCCCCGGCGCGAAGTGCGCGTCGATTCGAAGGAGACGGTGCGCACCAGCCCCGATTGCATGTCGTCGAGCATCCTGTGCATCGGCTCCATGGCATCGGCCGGCGTGATGGATTGAATGTCCTTGACCCGAGCCTGATTCTCGGTCCAGCCGAACAGCCGCTCGGCACCCTGATTCCATTCGATGAAGCGTCCCTGCAGATCGATCACGGTAATTGCATCGGCGGAATCGCGCACGATGGCGGCGAGCCGTATCGCCTGAAGGTCGGCCGTCTTTCTCGCGCTGATGTCCACGAAGGTGATGACGATACCGCCGACGCTGGCGTCCTCGCGGAAGTAGGGCAGGATGCGACGCAGGTAGATGCGACCGTCGCCCGCATGTACTTCGGCTTCACGAGCGACGCTGGTAGCCAGTACCCGGGTTGCATCATCGTAGAGGGCGGTGTCTTCGAACTTCTGTCGGATGTCGAACAGCGGACGGCCGATGTCCGCGTTGATCAACGAGAACAGGGCGAGGGTGGTGGAGGTGTAGCGCGCCACGCACAGCGACGTGTCGAGAAACAGCGTGGCGATGTCCGTGCTGCTGAGCAGGTTGTTCAGGTCGTCGTTGGTCGCTCTGAGTTCGACTACGCTTTGACGCAATTGCGCGTTGACGGTCGAGAGCTCCTCGTTCATCGACTGCAGCTCCTCCTTGGAGGTTTCAAGCTCTTCGTTGGTCGACTGGAACTCTTCGTTGACCGATCTGATTTCCTCATTGGCAGCCTTGAGGTCCTCGATCGACCAATCATGGTGCTCGGTGATCGTGGCCAACTCATCCTGCGTGGCCTTGAGCTCCATCTCCAGCAACCGCAGGTGTCCGGCCGCCTCGATGCCGGCCTCCGGCCGTTGCACACTCGCGGTCGGTGAGCTCGTATCGACCGGTTCGAAGATCACGATGACCAGCGAATCGGTCTCCACCGGGAGATTGAACTGGCGCGCCACGATGCGTACCGTCGGCAGGTCTGCCTGGCCTTCGATGGCCTGCGATGCACAGGTACCGTCGTTACCGGGTAGCGTCAGCTGCTTCAGGCAATGGCGCAGCCCCGCCTTCAGTTCCGGTCTTGCCAGCGTCAGCAGGTGGCGCGTGGGTGTACCGGACGGCTGGTTCAGGTATGGCCCGGTATGTCCCGAGAAGTGAACGATCTGGCCTTGATCATCGACGACGACGGCCGCCGGCGCGTACTGATCGAGCAGATGCAGCCTGACGCGTTCGCCGACACGCGATGCCCGGCTTCGTGCCGGCGCGAGAGGCAGGCGGCTCACCTCGCCGCGCTGCTGGATGGTGCGTTCGGGAAAGGCAGCCGCGTAGTTGACCGCGCGGTCGGTACGCTGATACAGGCACGCGCTCCTGTCCAACGGGGCGAACAGATCATCGTGCTTGCCGATCGTCTCCGCATGGCCCAGGAACAGGCAGCCCTGCCGTCGCAGGGCGAAATGGAACAGGGCGATCGTCCGATGCTGCACCTCCGGCTGCAGATAGATCAACAGATTCCGGCAGCAGATGAGGTCCAACCTGGAGAACGGTGGCTCGCCTACCAGGTTCTGACGGGTGAAGGTCAGACAATCCTTCAAGGTGGAATTCGCGGTGTAGTGCCCGTCCTGCCGGGTGAAGAAACGCTGCAGCCGAGCATCCGATACATCGGTGACCATGGAGGCCGCGTAGGTGCCGGCCGATGCCACCGACAGGGCCGGCTCGTTCACATCGCTGGCGAAGATGCGCACCGGATTGTGCTTGTTCTGCGCCTCCAGCTGCTCCACTACCAGCATGGCCACCGAATAGGCTTCCTGGCCGGTGGCGCAGCCCACGATCCAGATACGCAGTGTCTCGTCGGTCGGGGTGCGTGCCACCAGTGGTGCGATCACAGCGCTTTCGAGACGCTTGAAATCGCGCGGATCGCGGAAGAACGAGGTGACCCCGATGAGCAGGTCGTCTCGTAGCAACCGGGCTTCGTCGTCAGATCTTTCCACCAGCGCTACGTAGTCCGCGATCGCGCTCAGCTGATTCATGCCGATGCGCCGACGGATGCGCCGCACCAGCGTGCCAGCCTTGTTGAAGGTGAAGTCATCGCCCGATATCGCCTTCACGCGCCGCAGTATCCGCTCCAGCAGTTGTGGTTCGATACTGTCTGCCTGACTGACGTCGTCTTCGGCCACACCGAGCCCGGGGTGCTTGCCAGGCGCACTCCATGGCAGGTCGAACAGGCGCATCAGCTCGGCCGGCAGGCGCTCGGGTTCGCTGATGCAGTCCACCAGCCCGGTGGCGATCGCGTTGGCCGGCATCTCTGCATGCTCGGCCGAGGCTGCCGTCTGGGCCAGGATGAAGCCGCCACTGGCCTTGAGTATGCGCACCCCCTGCGTACCGTCTGATCCGCTACCCGACAGGATGATGGCGGCTCGGGCGAGCGTCTGGTTGCGAGCCAGCGATTCCAGACACACATCGATCGGCATGCGCAGACCATCACGTAGTGTCGGTGGCTGCAGCGCCAACCGAGCTTCCTCGATCGTGAGGCTGGTGTTCGGCGGGATGAGATAAGCGTGATTCGCCCCCAACGATTGCCCGTCGACGGCTTCGCTGATGCCGATGCTCGCGTTTCGTCCCAGGATGTCGACCATCGCGCTCTCATGCGTCGGGTCCAGATGCTGAATCACCAGGAAAGCGATGCCCGAGTCAGTCGGCAAGCTGTCGAAGAAGCGCTCGAGCGGCACCAGGCCACCTGCCGATGCGCCGATGACTGCGATGCCGGCAGGTGAGCGGGGCATGAGGCGGGTCAGTTTAACAGCGATACTCCGGCGGATCGCATCGCACGCGCTGCAACCTGCCGGGAACCACCCTCGGGTCCCGGCATGTCGATTGCCCGGCAGCCTGCCTCGATGACCAGGGTGTCGAAACCTGCCGCCGCCGCGTCCTCGGCGGAGAAGCGCACGCAGAAATCGTAGGCCAGGCCGACGCATACCACGCGGCGAATGCCACGCGCCCGCAGCCAGTCGGCGAGGCAGGTGCTCGTGGTCCGATCGTTTTCCTGAAACGCGGAGTAGGAGTCGATGGCGGACCGGAACCCCTTGCGCACGATCAACTGAGCGGTCCGCTGGTCGAGATCCTGATGGAACTCCGCCCCACTGCTCCCCTGTAGACAGTGGTCAGGCCATAGCGTCTGTGGGCCGTAAGGCGCTTCGACAAGATCGAACGGTGCCTTGCCGGCGTGTTCACTGGCGAAGGAGGAATGACCTGGCGGGTGCCAGTCTTGCGTCAGCACGACGGTCTTGAAGCGGTTGCTCAGCTCATTGATGACGGGCACCACCGCGTCGCCGTCGGGCACCGCCAGTGCTCCGTCGGCGCAAAAGTCTCTCTGCACGTCGATGATCAGCAGGCAATCATCCGCAGTGGGTTCGAAATGGCTCATGGTTGTGCCGCGAACAGCAGTACGGCCCGGCTCTGGGCGCCTGTCTGGTCCTCATCCAGAACGCTGGCCGACGCTTCCTCGCCGAGACCGGTCACCGTTTCGATACGCTCGGCATCGAAGCCGTTCTGGACGAGATAGTCCCGTACGCTGCGTGCGCGCCTGTCAGAGACGAGCTGATTGTGTTCGGCCGAACCGGCCTGATCGGTCAGCCCGAAGATGGATACGTCGGTTGCGCGGTTCTTCTCCTGTACCACGAAGCTGTCGAGTACGTCGGCGGCTTCGTCGGTGATGCCGGTACCGCCCAGGTTGAAGTAGATCTTGTATTCCGTGCTGCGGGCTTTCTGCGTCTGCACGCTCTTCGCAAGCGCTGCGACGCTCTGAGGTTCGTCCTGCGCCGGTGCCTGCTCTGGCTGTGCTTGCTTTGCCGATGCCTTGCCTGCCTCGGCCTGCTTTGCCTGCACCTGTTTCGCCGGTGCCTGTGACCGCGCCGGCGATTCTTCCGACTGCTCTGCTGCAGGACGTGCCACCGGGCTTGGCATGGCAGCAGCAGTGGCAGGCTCTGCTGACGCGCTTGCCTCGGGTGCGGAACCCTTCGCGGTTTCCACCACCTTCGCCAGCGCTGCCATCCGTGCGTCGAGTTCGCGGAGGCGCGCCTCCATGGCGGCCTGTGATTCTTCGTTCGCCCGGATGGCATCCGCCTGCGACGACGACGGGCCGGCCGCCTGTTCGGCGGGTGCTGCCGCGCCGCTCAGCGCCGCCTGATCGAGCGCCTCGTTCAACCGAGCACGCAAGGTGTCGACGGACGAGGACAGATCCTCGATGGATGCCACAGTGATGTCATTGCCTGCGCGGTTGGTCTCGTTGCCACGCTGCATCTCGCTCACTCGGGCGTCGATGGCGTCCAGCTGGGCCTGGACGGGTTCGCCGTCGTTGTCGGCGGGGGGCGCGTCTGCCAGCGTCGTCTCGACGGCGCTCAGGCGTGCCGCGAACTCGTCGGCCTTGGCAACGGGCGCGTCTGCCAGCGTCGTCTCGACGGCATTCAGGCGTGCCGCGAACTCATCGGCCTTGGCAACGGGCGCCTCTGCCAGCGTCGTCTCGACAGCGCTCAGGCGTGCCGCCAACTCGTCGGCTTGCTCGTCGGCACCGGTGCCCGCCGCAGCGTCGCCGTCGACCACGACATCGACGCCGCGCTTGAAACGCTGGATCGTGCCCTGCGCCTGCCGTGCGAGCTCATCGATACCCGCGTCCGGGTTCTGCACCTTCCAGTAACCACCCGCCAGCAGCAGGGCCAGGACGATCAGGGCAAGCAGGGTTTTCATGTTTGAGCGATCAATAGGTTAACGGATACGAAGTGTAACTGAGGACCTGCTCGAAGGCGCTGTTCCGAGGGTTTGCCACGAGGGCCCGAGCAGAGGCCCCGACCCTGGTCTATCGAGGGTGGTGTACTACCCGCTACCGTTGCTCACGGCTTGCAGTACCAGTACACCCAGTGGCGGCAGGGTCAGCGACACGCTGGCAGGCCGGCCATGCTGCGACTCCTCGTCTGCCACGATCACGCCTTGCTCACCGGACGCGTTGACCCGGCCACTGCCGCCGTAGCGTTCGGCATCGGTATTGATCAGCTCCCGGTAGTTGCCGGAGACATTCACGCCGATGCGATAGTTTTCGCGAACCACCGGTGTGAAGTTACAGACGGTGATGGTAGCCTGCCTTCGATCCTGTGAATAACGGTAGAAGCTGATGACGCTCTGCGCGGCGTCGTCGCAGTCGATCCATTCGAAGCCGTTACCGTCGCAATCGGTTTCGTGAAGAGCAGCCTGACCGCGGTACAGATCGTTCAGATCGCCGACCAGCGCGAGCATGCCCGCATGCCCCGACTGCCCGAGCAGGTGCCAGTGCACGCTGCCATCGTGGGACCACTCGCTACCCTGTGCCAGCTCGCACCCCATGAACATGAGTTTCTTGCCCGGGTAGGTGAACATCAGGCCGAAGCAGGCGCGCAGGTTCGCGAACTTCTGCCAGTCGTCGCCCGGCATCTTGTTGAGCAGGGAACCCTTGCCGTATACCACTTCATCGTGCGAGAACGGCAGCAGGAAATTTTCGCTGAACGCATAGACCAGGCCGAAGGTCAGTTCGTTCTGGTGATACTGGCGGTGCACCGGGTCCTGGCTCATGTAAGTGAGGATGTCATGCATCCAGCCCATGTTCCATTTGAACGTGAAGCCGAGCCCGTCGGGTGTGGGATGGCTGACGCCGGGGAACGAGGTGGATTCCTCCGCCAGCGTGATGCCGCCCTCGGCCTGAACCAGATCGTTCATGCGTTTCAGGAACTCGATGGCCTCCAGGTTCTCGCGCCCACCGTACCGGTTCGGAACCCATTCTCCGTCGTTGCGTGAGTAGTCGAGGTACAGCATCGAGGCCACGGCATCCACACGCAGGCCGTCGAGGTGGAACTCACGCACCCAATAAACCGCATTGCTCAGCAGGTAATTGCTGACCTCGGGTCGGCCGAAGTTGTAGATCAGGGTGTTCCAGTCCTGATGCATGCCCTGGCGGGGGTCGGCATGTTCGTACAGGTGCGTGCCATCGAACAGGCCCAGGCCGTAGTCGTCGGACGGAAAGTGCGCCGGCACCCAATCCATGATCACGCCGATATCGGCCGCATGGCAACGATCGACGAAGTAGCGAAAATCGTCCGGGCTGCCGAAACGTGAGGTGGGCGCGAACAGGCCGATGGGCTGATAGCCCCAGGACCCCGCGAACGGATGCTCGGTGACCGGCATCAGCTCGACATGGGTGAAGCCGTTGTCTACCAGGTGCGGTATCAGGTTGTCGACCAGCTCGCTCCAGGAGTAGGAGCGGCCGTCATCATGGCGGCGCCAGGAACCGGCGTGCACCTCGTAGATCGACATGGGCTTGCGCAGCGGATCACCGGTGCCCCGCTTGTCGAGGTACTCCGCATCGCTCCATTCGTATTCGTCGAGGTGCACGATCGAGCCGTTGGCCGGAGCCTGCTCGAAGTAACGGGCGTAGGGATCATGCTTGAGCGGCAACAGCCGCCCGTCGGGGCCGTGCAGCTCCAGCTTGTAGACCGTGCCCTTGGCAATGGCCGGGATGAAGATATCCCACAGCCCGCTGATGGCATGGGAGCGCATACCGTGCATGCGACCATCCCAGCGGTTGAAATTGCCGACCACGGCAACACGCGTGGCGTTCGGTGCCCAGACCACGAAGTTCACACCGGCTACCCCCGCGTGCGTGATCGGGTGCGAACCCAGCAGATTGTACAGTTGCTGGTGGGTGCCTTCGTTGAGCAGGTGCCGGTCGATATCGCCGATGGCAGAGGGCAGGGAGTAGGCATCGATGATCTCGTGGGTGGCATCGCCCTCGTTCAACATCAGGCGATAACGCCCGGCGCCGTGCTCGAGCTGCAGTTCGAACAGCCCGGCCTCATGAATGCGTTGCATCGGCAGGCGCTCGCCACCCTCGTTGATCACGGCGACATCGCCGGCACCGGTTTGCAGGCTGCGTACGACCCAGCCCGTGTCGGTTCTGTGTTGACCCAGCATGGCGAACGGAGACCCGTGCGTACCACGGACGAGGGCGTCGATCTCCTGTGCGTTGAGCAGCGGCTCGGTGGCGGCCGGCGGCTGAACGGTCGATGAGGTCATTGATACAACTCCGTCAGGTAGCGCCTGGCACTGGCATCCCAGGCGAATCTGCGCTGGTGTGCCCGTGTGGCGATTTCACGAAAGGTTCGGTGGTCGGTTTCACGTAACCTGAGGATCTGGTCGAGACGTTCGAGCATGCCACGGGCCTGCTGCACCATCGAGCTACCGACGAAATGAAACCCGTCGACATCATCGACGACGGTATCACGAAGCCCGCCCACCGCGTGCACCAGGCAAGGCTGCCCGTGCCGCATGGCGAGCATCTGGCTGATGCCGCAGGGCTCGAACGAGCTGGGCATCAGGAACACATCGCCGTTGGCAAATAGCAGATCACTCAGTGCCTGGGAATAACCGTTCAGGAAGATCAGGTTGTCGTGCCGCGATGCGGTGCGGCGCAGACGCGATTCCAGCGCCTTGTCGCCGGTACCCAGGATGATGAACACACCGCGCTCGCCGAGTCGTTCGAGCAGGTGTTCCAGCGCGGTTCGGCCGTCGTCGAGCGTTTGCAGCAACAGTGCGATCTTCTGCTCGGTCAGCCTGCCGACGCTGGTGAGCACATGCTTGGGCCGCTTGGTCGACTGCCAGTGCCGCACGCTGCCGTGGGCCAGGAAGTCGGCCGAACGCAGCGTGTCGCGCTGGCCGATCCAGCCCGCCAGGCTGCGGCTGATCACGTTCATGAAACCTGTCCAGTCCAGTGGCCCGGCAACCTGCCCGGCATAGTCGATGCCGTTGATGATGCCCACCAGCCGGCCCTGATCGGCAGCCTGCCGAAGATCGGCCTCGAGCCCTTCGCCACCGTGGAAGCCTGCCGAGGCCTTGTTGGGTTCCAGTATCTCTCTTGCGTACGTCGGCGATACGGTATGCACCCGATCGGCGAGCCGGATGGCGGCGGCCATCGGATTCACACAGTCGGGCCAGCGTGGGTCGGCAACGTCGGCGCGATCGATCGGTATCCCCGGGAACCAGGTGGCCAGCGCCGAGGGATGCTCGGCGAACGGGCGTATGCCCTGTAACGCCAGGTTGTGGATGCTGTAGGTGACGGGAATCGAGCGCAGCGCCGTGAACTCCTCTGCGTACGCTCGCAGGATCAACGTGAAGGCAGCATGCCAGTCGTGGCAATGCAGTCGATCGATATCGCCGAAGTGGCCTTCGCGAATCGCGCAGGCGGCTGCCAGCCCGAACAGGGCGAACTTGGTGGCATCGGTGGCGAACGGCTGGTCGCTGGGGTCGTCGCAGTAGACGCTGCCGGTGCCGCAGGCGGCGAACAGCGGGTGATGAAAGACGAAGTGAGTGACACCGGCATCGCGACCGGGAAACAGTTCGTGTATCTCGACAAGCTCGGTACGGCCACGGAAGCTTGTGGTCAGTGACGAGTGATGGCGCGAGCCCTGCAGCCGATGCAGGCTGCCGTAGGCAGGCATCAGTGTGGTCACCCGCGCACCTTGCTCAGCCAGCGCGCCCGGAATGTCGCGCATCACATCGGCGATGCCACCCACCTTGGCGCCCGGGATGGCGTCGTTCTCTGCCGCCAGCATCGCGATGTGCAAGCCATCGGCCTCGGCCGTTTCCGGGTCTGAAGTCGTTGCTGAAGACACCGGAGCGTTCAACGAATTCGGTGCAGGGATTGACCGAAATGATCCGGAGTGACCAGTGTGATGCCGTTCGGCGTGACGCGGAATCCGCGCTCGCGGTCGGCCTTGGCATCGACGCCGATCTCGGTGTTCTCAGGAATCTCGGTGCCGGAGTCGATGACCGCCTTCCTGATGGTGCAGCTTCGAGCGATCTTCACGTCGGGCATGATCACCGAGTCTTCGATGTCGCTGTAGGAGTTGGTGCGTACGTTGGAGAACAGCAGTGATCGGCTGACCTTCGAGCCGGACACGATGCAACCGCCGGAGACGATCGAGTTGAGCGCCGTGCCGGTACGCTTGCCCTTGTCGTGCACGAACTTGGCCGACGGCAGCTGCGTCTGGTGGGTGTAGATGGGCCAGGCCTGATCGTACAGGTCGAGCTCCGGCTCGAACCCCACCAACTCCATGTTCGCCTCCCAGAAGGCATCCACGGTACCCACATCCCGCCAGTACGGTTGTGCGCCGGGCTGATCATCGCCGAGGCGGAAGGCGAAGACGCTGCAGTTGCCGACCAGGCGCGGCAGAATATCGTTGCCGAAGTCGTGCGAGCTGCCTTCGTCGTCGGCATCGCGGATCAGTTCCTCGTACAGGAAATCCGTGTTGAACAGGTAGTTTCCCATCGACGCCAGCACCCGTCCGGGCTTGCCCGGAATCTCCGACGGCTTTTCCGGCTTCTCCTCGAACGCCAGTACCCGCCCGGTTTCATCGACCTTGAGCACACCGAAGGCTCCGGCCGCTTCCTCGACCGACACCTCGGCACACGATACCGTCAGATCTGCGCCATTGGCCACGTGCGCGGAGACGACCGGGCCGTAGTCCATCTTGTAGATGTGATCGCCGCCCAAAACCATCACGTATTCGGGTGAGTGTGTCCGTATGATGTCCAGATTCTGAAATACTGCATCTGCGGTGCCCTGGTACCACCCCTTATCGACCCGCATGGATGCCGGCAATATCTCGACGAACTCGTTGAACTCGGTCTTGAAGCCTGCCCAGCCCCGCACGATGTGGCGCACCAGCGAGTGCGACTTGTACTGTGTGGCCACACCCACCCGACGGATGCCTGAATTGATACAGTTCGACAGCGGAAAATCGATGATCCGGAACTTGCCCCCGAAGGGCACCGCCGGCTTGGCACGCCATGTGGTGAGTTCGTGAAGCCGGCTGCCCTGACCGCCGGCGAGTATCAGGGCCAGTGTCTGCCGGGTGAGTTTAGAGATGTGTCGTTCTTCCAACGAACTCATGCGTATGCTCTCGCTTGCTGTTGCTGTCCGTGATCGTCGCCCTAGGGTAACCAGTGCATCGGCACTTGGCAAAGAATCCCCTTCAATCACCATAGAATTCCTCGCTGAATTTCATTCGATTTCCTCTTGACTCTCTTCGACTCCATGACCGAGCCCATGACCAGTGCCACCCCTACCCGGACCACCGCCGTGGTCAACGAAGCCGATGCCACCGCCGACAGCTGGTCGCAGGCAGGCGTTCCGCTGGACTGCGATGCCGATTCGCTGAAGCGCTCGATCACACAGCACTTCTCGCACACCCTCGGCCGCGAGCTGCACGACAGTGCGGCGCACTACCTGTATACCGCCGTGGCGCTGAGTGTGCGAGACCGGATGATGGATCGCTGGCGCGCCACTCGGGCAGCGGCCGAGGCGCAGCATTCGAAGCGTACCTTCTACCTGTCGCTGGAATTCCTGATGGGGCGTGCGCTGGGCAACGCGGTCTTCAACCTGGAGCTGGAAGCCGACGTCAGCGAGGCGCTGAACGATCTCGGCGTCGCGATGGAGGATATCGAGGCACTGGAGCTCGATGCGGGCCTGGGCAACGGCGGGTTGGGGCGGTTGGCCGCCTGCTTTCTGGACAGCTGTGCCACGCTTGGCTTGCCAGTCACCGGCTACGGTATCCGTTACCGCTTCGGCATGTTCCGCCAGGAAATGCGCGGCGGTTATCAGGTGGAGAGCCCGGACAACTGGCTGCGCGATGGCCACGTGTGGGAACTGGAACGTCCGGAACGCGCACGGCGCGTCAGCTTCGGCGGGCATGTCGAGATCGAGCCTGCGAGCGACGGCCGCGATCGGCGCTTTTGGGTACCGGCCGACGAGGTGCTGGCCATTCCCTACGACGTACCGGTTCCGGGCCACGCCAACGGCGTCGTCAACACGCTGCGGCTGTGGTCTGCCACCGCCAGTGATGCGTTCAATCTTGCCGAGTTCAATGCCGGCAGCTACACCGAGTCGGTGGCCGCGAAGACGGCGGCGGAAAACATCACGATGGTGCTGTATCCCAACGATGCCAGCGAGAACGGCAAGGTACTGCGTTTGCGCCAGCAGTACTTCCTGGTCTCCGCCAGCCTGCAGGATGCGCTGAGCCTCTGGCTGGCACGCCACGATGGTTTCGAGCGGTTCGCCGATTCCCACTGCTTCCAGCTCAACGATACGCACCCCAGCCTAGCCGTGGCGGAACTCATGCGGCTGCTGGTGGATATCCACGGAGTCGGTTGGGATGCCGCCTGGGAGATTACCCAGTCCACCATGGCCTACACCAATCACACCTTGTTGCCCGAGGCGCTGGAGTGCTGGTCGCTGGGCATGTTCGCCGGCCTGCTGCCGCGACCCGCCGAGATCGTGCACGAGATCAACCGCCGGTTCCTGCAGGAGGTGGAAGCACGTTGGCCAGGCGACATGGCCCGACAGTCGGCGATGTCCATCGTCTCGTTCGAACCGTCACCGGTGGTGCGCATGGCCCATCTGGCGATCGTCGGCAGCTTCTCGATCAACGGGGTGGCGCGCCTGCATTCCGAGCTGCTGAAGAAAGGGCTGTTCAGTCACTTCAACGAGCTCTGGCCCGGGCGCTTCAACAACAAGACCAATGGAGTAACACCCCGCCGCTGGCTCGCGCAATGCAACCCTGGTCTCGCGAGCCTGATCGAGGAGCAGGCCGGCGGACCCTGGCTGCATGAGCTCGGTCGGCTCGAAGCCCTGGCAACGGTAGCCGACGATCCGGACTTCCAGCAACGCTGGCACGCCATCAAGCTGTTCAACAAGCGTCGGCTGCTCGATCTGGTGGAATCGCGTACCGGCGTGGTGGCGGAGGCCGACATGCTGTTCGACGTGCAGGTCAAGCGCATGCATGAATACAAGCGGCAACTGCTGTGCGTGCTGCATGCGGTGCATTGCTACCTCGAGATCATCGGTGAGGGGGCCGGCGGGCCCGACGCAGGCAAGGCGGCGCCGCGCTTCATTCTCATTGCTGGCAAGGCGGCGCCCGGCTACGAGATGGCCAAGGCGATCATCAAGCTGATCAACAACGTGGCGGCCGTCATCAATCAGGATCCGCGCACCGAGGGCAAGTTGCGACTGGTGTTCCTGCCTGACTACAACGTGTCGGCGATGGAGCGCATCTGCCCGGCGGCTGATCTGTCCGAGCAGGTATCCACCGCCGGCAAGGAGGCGTCCGGTACCGGCAACATGAAGTTCATGATGAACGGTGCGGTCACCATCGGTACGCTCGATGGTGCCAACGTGGAAATCCTCGAAGCGGTGGGTGCGGACAACTTCTTCCTGTTCGGGCTCGACGTCGACGAAGTGCAGGCCTTGCGGGCCGACTATCGACCCGGCGAGATCATCGCTTCCGAACCGCGTACGGCGGCGATCATGTCGGCGTTCGGTCGTGGCCTGTTCGATGGCAACGAAAAGGATCTGGTGCGCAACGTCATCGGTGCCACCCACAATCCGCACGACCCGTGGATGACGGTCGCGGATCTGCCCGCCTACCTGGACGCCCAGGAAGCGGTGTCCGCCGCCTGGGCGGATACCGCACGCTGGACCCGCATGAGTATCATGAACACCGCCTTCAGCGGGCGCTTCTCCACCGATCGCACCATGCGAGACTACAACCGTGATATCTGGAAGCTCAAGCCCCTCACGGGTCAGGATGGTGAAGGGGGCCTGGCTGCGCGCACGAACCTGATGGGCGAGTGATGGCGCCCGTCCATCTGCTGCCGGGTAGTTCGGCACCGCTGGGCGCGCACGTGCAGGGCAAGGGCATCAACTTCGCCCTGTTCTCGGCCCATGCCGAACGTGTGGAGCTGTGCCTGTTCAGCGCCGATGGGCGAACCGAGCTGAGCCGTTCGGCGTTGCCCGCCTGCACGCACGATGTCTGGCATGGCTACCTGCCCGATGCCGGCGCCGGCCAGGTTTACGGCTATCGCGTGTACGGCCCCTGGGCACCGGCCGAGGGGCATCGCTTCAATCATCACAAGCTGCTGATCGATCCGTATGCGCGGGAACTGGTCGGCGAGCTGCAGTGGCACGATGCGAACTACGCGTTTCAACGGGGTCACCCGGATGCGGATCTCTCCTTCGACACGCGTGACAACCAGGCCTACGTGCCGCGCTGCCGGGTGCCGGCACCGTCCGCCATGGGCAAACCGGTACCGGTACCGAACACACCCTGGTCGCAGACCCTGATCTACGAAGCGCATGTGAAGGGCCTGACTCGCCAGTTTCCAGGCTTGCCGGCCGCTCGCCGCGGTACCTACGGGGCTCTGTGTTCCAGGCCTGTCGTACGCCATCTGCAGTCACTGGGTGTGACCGCGCTGGAACTGCTGCCGGTTCACGGCTTCGTCGATGATCATTTCCTGGCAGAGAAAGGCCTTCGGAATTACTGGGGTTACAACTCGCTGACCTTCCTGGCACCCGCCAACCGGTATGCGCGCAACGATGCCATCACCGAGTTCCGGACCATGGTTCGCACCCTGCACCGGGCCGGCATCGAGGTGCTGCTCGATGTGGTCTACAACCATACGGCCGAAGGTAACCACCTGGGACCAAACCTGTGTTATCGCGGGATCGACAACCGCTCGTACTACCGTCTCGAGGAAGATCGTCGCCACTACATCAACGACAGTGGTACCGGTAACACGTTGAACATCACCCACCCACGCGTACTGCAGCTCGTCATGGACAGCCTGCGTTACTGGGTGCAGCAGATGCAGGTAGACGGGTTTCGCTTCGACCTGGCCAGCATCCTGGGGCGTGAGGCCCACGGTTTCGACCGGGGTAGCGGCTTCTTCGATGCCATCGCCCAGGACCCGGTACTGTCGCGCGTCAAGCTGATTGCGGAACCGTGGGACATCGGCCCCGGTGGCTACCAGCTCGGCCAGTATCCGCAAGGTTGGTCGGAATGGAACGATCAATACCGGGATTCACTGCGGCGCTTCTGGGCCGGCGAACGTGGCCTGCTGCCGGCCATGTCGAGGAGCCTGCTCGGCAGTGCCGACCTGTTCGAATGGCAGCGCCGCACCCCGATGGCGAGTATCAACCTGATCACCGCGCACGATGGTTTTACCCTGCGTGACCTGGTGAGCTACCAGGACAAGCACAACGAGGCCAACGGTGAGGGCAACCGCGACGGGCATGGCGCGAATTTCTCGAACAACCACGGCAGTGAAGGCCCCACGCGCGACGCCGGCATCAATGCCCTGCGCTCCCGACAGCAACGTAACCTGCTGGCCTGCCTGATGCTCTCGCAGGGCGTACCGATGCTGCTGGCAGGCGACGAGATCGGTAACAGCCAGCAGGGTAACAACAACGCCTATTGTCAGGATAACCCGCTGGCCTGGGTAGACTGGTACAGCACGCAGCGTGATACCGGGCTCACCGTGTTCTTCACTCGCCTGTCCGCGATGCGCAGTCGATATCCGGTCCTGCGCCAGCAGTGGTACCTGCACGGCAAGTACCGCTCGCCAACCACCGGGGTGCCTGACGTGAGCTGGTTCAACGGGCACGGCGAGCTCATGAGTGTGAGCGACTGGCACGCCAGCGATGTACAGTTCCTGGCCCTGCAGCTCGCCGGTGATGCAACGATGCGCACGGCGGTTCCGGAACCGTCGGATGAGCATGGCCAGTCAGCGCTCGATGATGAATCGGGTCAGTGTGAGCCGCCGGTGAACCGCCCGGAGACGGGGGCGTCCGATACACTGCTGCTCCTGTTCAACGCTGACGAGCGAACGGTGGACTTTCCGCTGACCGGGGTCGGACTTGCCAAGGGTGGCTGGCAAGCTGTTATGGATACTGCCGCACCGGAAGCGCCCGAAGCGCCGGTGTCGGGAACCTTGTCCTGCCAGCCGAAGTCGGTGCGGGTGGTTCGCCTGCTGACATGAAGGGCGGGCTACCGGCCCGGCACCTGCTGCGTCGCTATGTCGTGTTCACCCTGACCCTGATGTTCCTGTTGAGCATGGCACGTCTGGCGTTGGGGCTATGGCATCTCGATGAGCTGCTTGCCGCCGATGCGCTGCTGCCGGTGTTTCTCACCGGCCTGCGCTTCGACCTGGCGCTGTGCGGCATCTTGCTGTTCGTGCCGGTGGCGGCGGGCACGCTGCTGGCTCTGTTCAAACGGTTGCTGCCGCTGGCACGGCTGTGCATCGTGGGGGGGCTGTTGGCAGGGCTGCTGCTGACCCTGCTTGCAGAGTTCATCACGCCGGTGTTCATCAACGAGACCGGCCTTCGCCCGGATCTGGCCTCGGCAGTTTCGTTGGGGAATCCCTTGGCACTGGGCCGTCAGTATGCGTACGCCCATCCGCTGCCGCTGGCCATCGGCATCAGCCTGGTGTTACTGATCATGCTTGCATTCGTGGTCCGGCTGGAACCCGGCAAGCTACTTCGACAAAGGCTCAACCGGATCTCGGGGTTGATGCTGTGGGCGGGTGGCACGCTGGCCTGCGTACTCGCGGTCGCCTCGGGTCATGACCCGTTGCAGCCGTGGTTGTCGCCGAGCGATGCGATCGTGTCCACCGACGCCTCTGTCAACGAGCTGGCTCTCAACTCTCTGTACAAGACGCTGTATCAGCTGGTTCGTACGCCTTGACGTAGTCGATCAGGAAGCGGGCGGGGAAGTCGGTCGTGGCATCCGGCGTACCGGGCCAGGTGCCGCCGACCGCCAGGTTCAGCAGGAAATGCACCGGCCGGGTGTAGTCGTCGGGAGTGGGGTTCGCCGCCATCCACCGGCCGTCGAGGTACCAGCGAACCTCGTCCTCCGTCCACACCACGCTGTAGACGTGAAAATCGTCGGTCAGCGGCTCATCGAGCGTGTGATCGTAGGGGTGAGACTCGAGCTTGCCGTTCTGATTGGTGTGCAAGGTGGTGTGGTAGACCTCGGGTTCGTGCCCGATATGCTCCATCACGTCGATCTCGGGCAGTATATCCACCCCTTCGGGCCAGGCGTCGAAGCTTGGCAGCAGCCAGAACGCCGACCACAGGCCTTGACCGGCGGGTACCTTGGCCCGCACTTCGAAGCGGCCGTGACGTTGCGAGAAACTTTCCTCGGTGGTCAGCACGCCGCTGACGTAGGGCTGGTTTTCCACCGCTGCCTTGAGTGGTGCAGGCGTTGGTGCCGCGACGATCGCGAGCACGCCATCATCGATCTCGAAGGGTTCGTAGCGGTACACCCTCGGATCGATGTAGAACTGCTCTTCTTCGTTGATGATGATGTCTTCGCCCCAGATGTAGGCGGGCTTCCAGCGTCCTTCACCGGTGGCTTCGTCGTATAACGAGAGGCTGTCGAAGGGCTCGTCGAAGCTCTCCTCCCAGCAGGTGTCGTCCAGAGCGTCGCGCGAGCCGGCTGCCGGAGCCAGGCCCGGCAGCAGCGTGACGGTGACGATGACGGCTCTGATGAGGCGGGCAGGTGGCATGCGTGATGCTCGTGAGATAGATACCATGATCGTATTTAAGTGTTTGATACCACTCGGGCTCATGCCGGTGGGTGCTGTTCGAACCAGTGCCAGGCATGCCTCACGCTATCGTGCAGATCAGGGTAGCGCGGTGCCCAACCCAGCACTCGCATCGCCTGCGAGGCATCGGCCACCAGTTCGGGTGGGTCGCCTGCACGCCGTGGCGACAGGCGACAGGTGATGTCGATACCGGTGACGTCCCGGCACACCTGGATCGCCTCGAGTACCGTGTAGCCGCGATTTGTTCCAAGGTTGTATTGTTCGGCGCCACCGTCGGGTGTACGCTGCATGTGCTCCAGCGCCTTGATGTGTGCCGAGCACAGATCTTCCACATGAATGTAGTCGCGGATGCAGGTGCCGTCGCGAGTGTCGAAGTCGCTACCGAACGCTTGCAGCGTGGTCGCGGCGCTGCTGCCACCGTTCTTGCGTCGCAGGGCTTCGAACAGAATCAGTGGCAGCAGGTGGGTTTCCGGGTCGTGGCGCTCACCGAGGCTGCCATCGTCGCTACAGCCGACAGCGTTGAAGTAGCGAAGCGCGACGCTGCGCAGACCACGAGCCACTGCCGCGTCGCGCAGCACCTGTTCGACCATCAGTTTCGAGTGGCCGTAGGGATTGATCGGCCGTTGCTCGGTGGCCTCCGTGATGGGCAGTGTGGCGGGTACTCCGTAGGTTGCGCAGGTGGACGAAAAGACCAGCGTGGCGACATCGGCACGGTGCATGGCATCGAGCAGGTTCAGGGTGCCGCCGACGTTGTTACGGTAGTACTGCGTCGGCTGCCTGACCGACTCACCCACGTAGGCCAGCGCGGCAAAATGCAGGACCGCGTCGATACGATGGTGCTCGAACACCGCGTTGATGTCAGCCGCCCGGTTCAGGTCGCCTTCGACGAGCACGGCATTCGTCACAGCGTCGCGGTTGCCGCGATCGAGGCTGTCGAAGACGACCACATCGTGCCCCGCGGCGGTGAGCGCGCGTGTCATGTGCGAACCGATGAAACCGGCGCCGCCGGTGATCAGGTAGGTTTGTGACATGGTGACTGAGTGAGAGGGTCAGGTGACCTGCCGAGTGAGCTTGTGGAGGCGGTCGTGAGATCGCGGAGTCCGATCAACCGACTGTTCGGAGACAGGGTACCGCGATCACGAACTCAGTAGGCCAGCGACCGGTACCGACTCGGCGCCACGACGATGGCGCAGACGGGCTTTCAGCGCACGACGATCACGCCGCTGATGCGCAATGCGCAGCGACTTGCGGCGTGCGGCGTCGGGCATTGCCGGCATCATCGCGTCCAGCATATCGCCAGCGGTATGGCGCACGGTATCACCAGCGGTATCGTCAGCGATATTACCGGCGGGCAGGGAGCTTCGTATGCTGAGCAATGCCACCGGCAGGGCAAGGAAGAAGATCCAGTACAGCTCCCGATTCACCAGCAACCGTGCCTCGGCATAGTTGCTGACCAGTAACGTCAGTAGAAAGCCCGGCACGAAGAGCGAGAGTACGGAGCCGTTCCGATACTGGCTTTGGATCACCTCGATCATGAGTACCACGATCATCAGAATGGTCAGCAGCGTCAATGGCAAGCCTATTTCCGAGGCGACCTGCAGTAACCCGTTATGCGCGTGATAGACGGTCCAGTTGAATCGAGTCAGTGATTCCTGAATCCACAGGCTACTGTCGGTCGGGAACCACAGTGTGCCGTAACCGTAGCCTGTCAGAGGTTCACGCATGATCAGTGCCCAGGTTTGCTGCCAGACCTCGCCACGGCCGGTAAGATCGCTTGAACGGCCGATCAGCTCGGCCGTGTTGATCTGAAGGAAAGCCAGAGCGGCAAGGCCACTGGCCATCAACCCGAGTGCGACCGTACCGACCAGCCCCAGTTGCCAGCGCCTGGCGATGTCGAGGTAGCCCATCAGCAGGGCACCCGAGACCATGGCGAGCCACGAGGTGGCCGAGCCACTGCGCGCAAGCACCGCCAACGCCAGCAAGATGCCCAGTGCCGGCAGCAGCCCGGCGGGCAGTCGTCTGCCGGTCATCGATGCCAGGGAAGATGATGCACCCGCCGAACCCCGGGCGAAAGCGTGCCGAGAAGACTTTGCCGCCATCGGGCCATTCAGCCACAGGCTGCCGAAGAGCAGCACCGAAGCCGCCGCCCAGAACCCCAGGGTATTCTTGGAGGCGGTGACGCCACGCCACACCTGTGTGCCCTGGTAGTTTTCCAACCCGAGCGCCGGATAGAATAGGGCAGAGGCGGCACTGGCGCACAGCAACACGCCCATGAACACGGCGGTGACATGCAGCAGGCGTTCCATCGGCACGCTCAAACCGATGTACAGACCGACCAATGAGGTACCCATGAGATGAACGCCGCGTACGAGCGTGAGACCGGGGTCGACCGACCAGGCACTGGAGATCATGACACCGGCCAGAAGTACCGTGAGCAACAGACGGAAACGGCACATCCAGCTCACCCAGTTGATGCCGTAGCGTGCCATCAGGCCGATCAGCGCCAACAGATACAGCAACATCCACAGCACGTTCACGCCCGGCGGCAACAAGCCTGAGACAAAGGTAAAATGAAACGCCAGCGACAACGACAGGCTGCTGCCCTGAACCAGCGCAAGGATCAGCACCAGGCTCGGCAGCCAGGCAGCCTCGTCCACCGCGCCTGGTGCATATCGATTCATGAGTCGTCAGCAGCTTCGGGCCGCGGTACGCCCGACGGGTCGTCGTCTGATCCGGCCGACGATCGGGATCGGGCTGCCGGGTCGGCGGCCGCTTCGGCCCAGGGTAGGCCGCGCCAGCGCACATAGAGGTCGGTCAGGCGACGATACTGGCGGGGTGCGAAATTCTGGACGAGCTGACGTGCCGCACCCGGCAGGCTCATCGCGCCGCAACGCCAGGCGACGAAGACCAGCTTCAGGCTCCGCAGCGGTGCACGCCGGGCGTGCAGCACGCTTTCGAAGCGGGCGCCGAAGGCATGCCTGGCCTTCACGCTCATGTGCACTTCCTGATGTTTCATCCAGGCAAAGAAATTCAGATATCTCGCCGATGCCTTGTCGTGCAGCGGCAGCTGCGACAGTGCATCGCTGCGGAAGGCATCCTCGTAGCGTGTCATTGCCAGCGGTACATAATGGAAGCGCAGCCCGGCTTGCCAGCAGTCGATCACGAACTGGTCGTTGTCGCCGAACGTCACCGCTTCGTCCCAGGGCAGTTCGCGGGCGAGCCGCCGCGGCAGCACGAGGGTGCTGGTCTGTATGAAGCCTCCGTACACGTACAGGTAGTCATAGATCGCTTCCTGCTCACCGATACCCCGGTGTGGCTTGTTCCAGTAGCGGCCGACGCCTCGATCGACGATCAACTGGCTGTAGATCAGCCACCGATCGGCCTTATCGCCCTGTGCTTCATCGGCCGCTCCCCGAGAAGCATCCACGGCCCGAACTGCGGCCGACGTGACCATTGCCTCCGCGACACTGGCCAGATAGTGTGGCTGCCAGACATCGTCCGAGTCGAGAAAGGCGATGTGGCTGCCGCTCGCCTCGCGCACGCCGCGATTGCGGGCGGCGGCCGGCCCGGCATTCGCCTGCCTCACATAGACGATACGCGGATCATCGAGTGCGGCGACAGCCTGCTCGGTGGCATCCGTGGAACCGTCGTCCACGACCACCAGTTCGAAGTCGTCGCAGCTCTGCACCAGGCAGGCACGTAGTGTGTCACCGATGGTCCCGGCACGATTGTACGTGGGAATGACGACCGAGAACTGTGGTGTGTTCCCGGGAACCTGCGAGATGGCGTCGGTCGGGATCGACATCGAATTACTTCAATGCCCTTCGCTACGATGGCTGACCTGGCCCAGATGTGCGCTCAACTTGCCGGCAAGTTTCCAGCGCAACAGCCTTGCCTTGCCGCGCCAGGGTGCATGCGCCAGACCCGCCAGGCTTGCCAACCCGGCCTGTATCGCCAATGCGCAGGTCTTGCCCCACCGCACGGCACCGGCGCCGATGCCCGGCTGAAGCATCTGCATGACGCGTACCCGGGAATTGGCGATCGTGACCACTCGCTCGCGCATCCACCGCTCGCTCAGGCGGCTCGCCGGAACCGATTCGTTGACGACGGCCTGCGCCGCCCAGTGCATGCGTGCACCCTGTGTGGACAGACGTGTGAAGAACGCCAGATCTTCACCGCCGGATTCGGCGAATGCGGGGTGGAAGTAGTCCGGTGCCAGGCTCTGTACCAGTGTGGCACGGATGAGGAAGTTACCCGCCGCCTCGAGCTGGCAGGCACTGCCGTCGGGCAGATTCAAATCAGCCCCGAAATAGGGGTTGCCACGTACCGTCGCGTCTGCCTGTTCGGGAAACACGGAGCGGGTGGGGCCGCCTACCGCATCGGCGCCGGTGGCTTGCTGGACGCGCAGCAGTTCGCTGAGCCATTGCGGGTCGGGCCATTCGTCGTCGTCGAGAAAGGCCAGCCACTCCGGCTCGCGGGTCAGGGCCAGCGCGACGGCGGCGTTGCGTGCATGCGAGATACCCGGCATGCTCGCCGTGCCGGTGTGAATCCGAAAAGGGTAGTCCGCCGGCAGCTGTGCCAGGGCCTGCAGACCGTCCTGGTCTGCATCGTTGTCGATGATGACCAGCTCCAGCGGGTTCGTGCCGGCAAGATCCGGCAGCGTGCCCAGCAATCGCAGCAGACCCTCGGGGCGGCGGTAGGTGCAGATGCACAGCACCGTGGAGCCGCTCATGACGTCGGGCGGGTGCCGTCAGGTGCGCTACCGTTGCGACTGCCCGGATGTTTGCCCGCACGTGTGCCCAGACGTTTCGCCAGCAACCGGGTGATGTAGATCGCCATGAAGGTTTCGGCGACCAGCAGACCGTACAGGGTGATGTGTGGTTCGTACCAGGCAAGCGTGAGCCACACAAGCACGCCACTGATCACCGCACCGATCATGCTGCTGACCGCCAGCACGCGAAAATCACGCAAGGCCTGCAGTGCGGCGCTCGGCGCATTGTAGAGTGCTGCCATGAAGGTGATCGCGAACCAGAGCGCGACGATGTGAGCCATCGGTTCCTGGGCGTAGCGTTGCGCGTACAGCAGCTCGTGGATCCAGGGCCAGAACAGCATCAGCCCCGCACCGAGTGCGAGCACCGCAGCCGCCATCAACAGCACGGTCTGCCTGATCTGAACTCGCACGGCCTCGTGAGCGTCGTTGGCCAGTGCCATTGCCAGTTCCGGCTTGACCATGTTCTGCCAGGTGAGCAGGGCCACGCGTACCGGCCCGAACAGGACGAAGCCCGCCGCCAGCGGAGCGAACGCGGAAGGCCCGTTCGTGGCGTTGATGATTACGCCATGAGCCTGCATCAGGAACAGGGTGGTCAGTGCGCCGGTAAGCGCCCAGCGGCTTTGTATCCAGACGAGCCGGTAATCGGACAGGTCGTTGAACCGCAGGTGTTTCCACGGTGGCGCATGCAGCAGGGATGCCTCCACGATCATGGCTGCCAGATTGGCGGCGGCCAGGGCCATCAGGACGACGCTGACGGTATTGATCGTGAAGGTCTCTTCGAGCATGAACACCATGGCCGTCAGCGCCACGCCCGACGCGACGTAGGTGGCGTCACCCGCGGCGGTCACCAGCGGTCGCAGCCGCGCGTAGCCGAGGCTGCGGCTGAACTGGCGAGCCGAGTACACGGCAACGTACAGCCCGATGCCCAGGCTCAGCTTGACACCCAGCCCGGTACCCTGGCCGTACACCACCACCACGGCGAGCATGGCTGCGAACAGGCACAGGTTCAATGTTCCGAACAGCGATTCCTGATGTCCGCGTTTCGCGGCATCCTCGATCACGGGCGTGTACACCGTCAGCGGCGTGGATATCAGTGCGTTGTTCACGGCAGCGCCGAACATCGCCAGTACGAACGTGAAGGCGAAAACACCATAGGCGTAGAGGCTGAGTTCGCGGACCAGCATCAGGTTCAGGCAGAAGTGAAACCCGCTGACCAGTGCCTGCGCACCGACTGAGCGCAGGAAGTTACCGCGCAGGAAATCCACCAGCCGCTGTACCAGGACCGACAGCCGGGAAGCATCGGCTGGCGCGGCGGCACGGTCTGCCAGGTTGTCGAATGCGTTACTGGCCACGCAACGCATTCCTGATCAGCGCGACGCTGAGCCAGAGAGGCTCGATCGCATAACGGAAGGCGAAGCGCTTCGGATCGCCGAGCAGGCGCCAGGTCCACTCCAGGCCGAGACGGCCCAGCACCCTGGGCGGTGTCTTGACGGCACCGGCCACGTATTCCATGCAGGCCCCGCAGGCCAGTACTGCGCTGGCCGCCAGCAGCTCGCGATGTGCTGCCAGCCAGGCCTCCTGCCGAGGCGTGCCAAACCCCACAAGCACCATGTCGGCTCCGGCACGATTGGCCGCATCGACGACTGCCAGGCTGTCGGCAGAGTTGGCGGTCTGATCGAAGTAGCCGTGGTGGCCGCTGATGCGCAAGCCTGGCACGCGCTGGCGGAGTGTATCGAAGGCCTTCGCCTGCAGTGCTTCTGACTGGCCGATGTGAAATACCTGTGAATCGTTGTCGCGGGCCAGGCGCATCAAGGGCTCGATGAAGTCGACATAGGTGATTCGCTGGTTTCTGGCTGCCTTGACACCCGCCAGGCGCAGCAGCCCGATGACGGGCATTCCATCGACGAGCACGGTGGTGCCGGCATAGTGTGCCTGCAGCTGCGGTGATCGACAGTACAGGTACAGCGTATGCAGGTTGTGATACAGGATGGTTACCGGTGAGCGGGTGGCCATGCTGTGGTCGATCAGGTTCAGATAATCCGCAAGCGTGCCGGGGTGAACATCGAAACCAAGGACATGGCACGGCGGGAGGCACGGTTCGGGGGTGGTGTGCGCTTGCGAGCTGGAAATTTCGGCGGGTGACGGACTGCAGCCTTCTCCGTATGCTGACGTATCGTTCATGTCAGTAGGCGTTTGCGTGGGTCCATCCTTTGAACATCGTGAGAAAGAGAATCCGGACGTCCATCCACGGGCTCCAGTGACGAATGTAATGCCGATCGTGTTCAATACGCCCGACCATATCGCCGACGCGGCGGGTTTCACCCCGGTAGCCGTTGATCTGTGCCCAACCGGTGATGCCGGGTTTCACGCTGTAGCGTGAGATCAGCGCAGGTATCACGTAGCGAAAGTCTTCATCGAGCTGCAGGGGATGCGGTCGCGGGCCCACCAGCGACATCGACCCCTGGATAACATTGAACAGCTGCGGCAATTCATCGAGGCTGGTGCGGCGCAGGAACGCGCCGACCCGCGTGATTCGGGGGTCGTCCTTGCGGGCCTGCCGAAACGCACTCTTGGACTGATACATGGT
The DNA here is from genome assembly GCA_965214025.1 of Granulosicoccaceae bacterium. Taxonomy (GTDB): domain Bacteria; phylum Pseudomonadota; class Gammaproteobacteria; order Granulosicoccales; family Granulosicoccaceae; genus Granulosicoccus. The sequence continues at coordinate 171,809 of CBDCAW010000083.1, read as the reverse complement.
GCGAAACTTGTAGATTCGGATGATTTCCCGATTGCGCCCGTTGCGCGGTTGGCAGAACAGCGCCGGGCCGGTGCTGTCGAGCTTGACGATCACGCAGATCAGCAGCATCAGCGGAGTCAGCAGGAGCAATGCAAGGGTGCCGAGAATCAAGTCTTCGCAACGCTTGAACGCGGCGCTGACTCCCGAGATCGGACGCAACACACCGTTGTCGACGGTGACCAGTGAGCGCCAGTGCCGGGCATCATCGAAACTGTCGATGGTGGCAGCATTGGCAGGGTAGATATCCACCGCTATCTCGGTGGTGGCATCGTCGAGCAGTTTGGCGCTGGGCACTTCAATCTCCTTGCGAAGTTCATTACAGCGTTAAGAGGATCAACACGAGAAGTCTAGCTGATCAAAATCGTATGATCCGCGGTAATCGTGAAATTCGATGTGCGTAATACCGCAACGCACGGACAAGCTCGATTCCGGCGCGTCTTCAATGACTGCGCCGTGCGAGCGGATCTCGATGATTCCGATTTTTCAACCCCGGGTTTTCACGATGACACATCGTCAATCGAGTGTTTCGCGATAGTAGGCGTAGTGTTTGGGAGTGGGCGTGGAAGAGCTGTTCAGAATGCAGCCGGTAACTCGAACACCTGAAAACGTGAGTCGCTTGATCGCCTCGGCGAGTTGCGGCTCTTTCACGTCACCTTCTTTCACGACCATGATCGTCGATCCGGCGTGCTTGCCAAGGGCAGCGGCGGTGGAAACTGCCAGAACAGGTGGGGTATCGACGATGACGATATCGAAACGTGGAGCGACCACTTGCATGAACGTGCTCATTTCCCGATCGCTCGGCATCTCACGCCTGATGTCACTACCGGAGAAACCCTTCGTGATGCAATACAGACTGCTTACCGACGTGGTTCTGACCGCCTCCTTGAGTTCAGCCTTGCCGCTGACCACCTCCGGTAACCCCGGACCATTGTCCAGGCCGAGCGAACGGTGTATCTGGCCACGCTGGTAGTCGGCATCGATCAGAAGGACGCGCTTGCCTGCCTGCGCCAAAAGTACCGCTAGGTTCAGGCTGACGAACGACTTGCCCATGCTCGGCAGTGGGCTGGTGAACATGAGCACATTGTTGGCTGCGCCGTCCATGACATCGGCGAGCATGGAGCGCAAGCCGCGCAGATTCTCCACGGAATAGTCTTCAGGCTTGCTCAGCGCGAGCACATGCCGATCGGCCGTATTCGCGTTGCTCGAGCCCGGCAACAACTTGCGAGCCCCCTCGTACGTGGAGCCGCGTATGCGCCGTTGTGCCGAGCTGCGCGGAATATTCATGAAGACCGGTAGGCCGCTGGCGCGCTCGAGGCTGTCTTGATCTATGATGGTGGTGGACAGGGCCGAGCGCAGGGTCAGGTACAGCAGGTAGAGAAACACGGTGCCGAGCACGGCACCCACCACGGCCAGCCCCGAGCTGGGCGACACCGCTCGTCGCGGCGCAAGGGCCTCGTCCCAGATCTGCACGCTGCCGACGTTGCCGGCCTGCGCGATGCGCAGCTTCTGCAGCTTCTCGTTCATCTCGTTGTACACGTCACGTGCCGTCTCTTCGCGCTGCAGCAGCACGGTGAGCTGTCGATCGGTGTCCGGAGCGTTCTGGATACCGCCGCGAATCTCATCGATCTTGCGCTGCAGCACACCGATTTCCTTGTCGATCTGGCGCGTACTCGGGTGCAGGTCGGTGTAGCGTTCACGCAGCTCGTCGCGATCGATCTGCAGTTCGGTCATCTCGATTTCCAACTTGTCGAGCTGACCGAGCTTGGCGGTTATCTGAGCATCCTGATTGATCGCACCGCTGCCGGTCCGGAAACTCGACAGCGCCGACTCCGCTGCCTGCAGATCCTCCTCGACAGTGGGCAGGCTTTGCTCGTAGAAATCGAGTTCTGCGCTACTCTGCAGCGATTCGGAGCCAAGCTTCACAGCTTGATACTGCGACACGATGGCGTTGGTCAGAATCGCGGTTTCAGTAGGATCGTCACCTTGCATCTTGACCGTGATCATGCGTGACTTGGTGTCTGATGTCTCGGTGGACATGTCGTTGCGCAGCGAGCGGATGGTCTCCTCGAGAGAGCGGCGTGTGACGAAGAATTCGGTGCCCGCCGGGGCGTCGAGCGAGTCGACGTTGATCTGCAACACACCGAGATCGCCCAGGTTCGCCTCCAGGTCTTCACCTGCCCGTGCGCTCTGCATGATCATGCGCTCGTTGCGTGCCAGCGAGAACGTGCCATCTTCCAAGGTGGTGAGTGTCAGTTTCTTGTCTTCCCATTCGGAAGGGACTTCAAGCTTCGTGAGGATGATCTGCTCGCCGTTCCAGGCGTAGGGGCGTGCAATCGCGAAACTGCCCACCCATTCGCTGAGTGCGGGCAGGCGCTCGGTGAGTGCCGAGAGTACCGGGACGGTGTTCGCTCTGGTGCGTGTGCGCAGGTCGTAGGCATCGACCACCGGTGCGAGTACCTTGCGCGACTTGAGAATGTTCGCCTCTTCCTGGATGGTAGGCGCATCGAAGTTCACCGGTTGCTCGCGGTCACGTTCGAGCAGGTTGGCCTCTTCGCGAACCTCGACAAGAGCCGCTGACTCGTAGACCTTGGGCGTGCTGATCAGGTACAGCGCTGCCAGCACCACGCCGAGCGCCATGGCGAGCAGCAAGCCGATCTTGTGCTGACCGAGCAGACGCAGGTACTCTTTCGCATCGCTGGTGGCAGGTACGGTCGCGTAACCAGGCATGCTGGCACCGGCGTACATGGAGTTGACTGTCTTCATACTGGGATCTGGGGTTTGCGATCGGGCTGCGCGACCCGGAAGCGCTCGTTGGCTGGCTATGTTGCAGGCGCTGTTGCCTGAGATAAAAATGAATCAGGCCTGATGGCCGGCGCTGGTCACGAGGTTTTCGAAAACAATCGCCGGTGATGGACCCAGTGAGGCATTCACGCCTGACTCGTTCATCCACCCGTCGGAGTATAGCAACTGTTTCCGGCGTCAAGATAGTGACGCTGTCTCATCATGACACTTGTGCCGTTCTCATCGAGTCTGTTTGCATTGCCTGAATGTTGTTCGTGATCGACCCGTCTGCGCTGCATCCCTGATCTTTTTCCTAGACTGCCTATATTCTGGCAAACGAGTCTGCGATGCCACGGGAATATTAAATTTTTACAATCAGTGACATGAGGGGGCGTCCCGGGGTCGTGTCGTTCTCGCCGCCGACCCGAATCCGCCGGGGTGGCGTATAGCTTGCGTTCGTCGGGAGCGTGATCAGCGGCCGGCCGTCCCGAGCCCACGGGCACCGAAGCGCTGTCGATTCACAGGCCCGGGCACCCATGGGGCCTGGAACACTTCAGACTACGGTTCCTGACAATACCGTCAGGGCATCACTGGAAAGCATGAAATGACTGAGAGAATCGTGGTGGTGGGCGGCGGCGCCGGCGGTCTGGAACTGGTCGTGAAGCTGGGCCGCAAGTTGCGACGCACCCCCGATGTCGAAGTCGTTCTGATCGACAAGAACGACACCCATATCTGGAAGCCGCTCTTCCACGAGGTGGCGACCGGATCGATGAACAGTTACCACGATGAGGCCAGCTATCGCATGTTGGCGAGAAAGCATGGCTTCGGGTTCACGCTGGGGCAGGTCACCGGAATCGATCTGCAATCACGACAGATCACACTCGCCCGGGTGGAAGACGAGGAGGGCCGGCAGATGTTGCCCGGTCGTACCCTCGAATATACGCAGCTGATCGCAAGCGTGGGCAGCCTCAGCAACGATTTCGGTATCGAAGGTGTCAGCGACTTCAGCCGTCAGCTGGATTCACGCGAGCAGGCCGAGCGGTTCCACCGCAGCTTCACCGCTCAACTGCACCGTGCCAATGCAGACGCACAGCCGCGACGCTCGTTGTCGGTGGTGATCGTCGGTGGCGGGGCCACCGGCGTCGAGCTCGCGGCCGACATGCACAATGTGGCGAGCCGCCTGCGCGAATACGGTTTCGACGAATTTTCGAACGATCGGCTGAGCGTGAGTGTCATCGAGGCCGCACCGGGCCTGCTGCCGCGCCTGCCCGAGCGAATTGGCGTGTCGGTACAGAAAGAGCTACAGAAGATCGGCGTGAAGGTTCGGACCGCCACCCAGGTGGCCAAGGTCGAAGCCGATGCGGTGTTCACTGCCGATGACGAACGCATTCCGGCGGACATCAGTGTATGGGCGGCCGGCGTCAAGGCACCGGACTTCCTGGCCGACAGTGGTTTTCCGGTCAACAAGCTCGGTCGCGTCGAGGTCGACGAGTACCTGGCGGTAAAAGGGCTGGACGGGGTATTCGCCATCGGCGACTGCTGCGCGTCCACCATGCCGGATGGCGGCGACGTACCGCCGCGTGCGCAGGCGGCCCATCAGATGGCGACCATCGCAGCCCGCAACGTACTGGCCTTGCGGGCAGGCAAACCGATGAAGCGTTTCGTGTATCAGGATTTCGGCAGCCTCGTGAGCCTGAGCAAGTTCTCGACCGTGGGCAATCTGATGGGCAACCTCATGCGTGGCACCGTATTCATCGAAGGCTGGATGGCTCGCATGGTTTACCTATCGCTGTACCGCATGCATCAAAGCGCCGTCTACGGTCCGTTTTCGATGGTGCTCATCATGCTCGGCGACCGGATCTACAAATCGACCCGCGCCGAGGTGAAACTGCACTGATGATCCTTGCCGAAGCCGTACCGGCGTCAGCGTTCGGCGGAGTCGTGCCCGCCGGCTCCTTTATCGGTCTCTTTGTCGGTCTTGGCGCCATGCCGGGTGTCGCGCTCGTTGTCGCTCTCACCGCCGCCCTGGGAATTATCCGCACTGCCACCACGCCGATGGGCCAGATTATCGGGGTACACCAGCCGCTCGTTGACGTCATCGATGCGTCTGCCGATCTTTGAAGACATCCGGCCGAGGAAGTCGTCGTTCTTCGGGTCATCCCGATCGGCCGGATCCACATGCGATTTCTTCAGGCGTTCATCCACCTTGCCTTCCACCTTCTCGATCACACCGGATACCTTGCCTACGATCGAGTTGAACACACCCTTTTCCTCGGCGAAGCTGCGCGTCTGGCCATCGGGTGCGGTGCGTGCGTTGTAGGTCTGCTTCATGCGTTCGCCGAGCGCATCGTCACCGGCCGCAACCTTCGACGCCATACGTTCGAACGCCGAGGTTTGCGACGCGACGTGGCTACTCGTGTCGCTACCGGAACTGCCATCGGAGCTACTGCCTGATCCGCTACCGGTTCCGCTACCCGAGTCGCTCCTTCTGGGGGCCTGTTCACCGACCTGCCTGCCGGACTGCATGCGCCGGTCGATCTTCGCATCCATGTTTCGGGTGAAGCCGCCGACCCGCTTGACCATGCGCCCGAAGAAGTCGTTTTCGTCGGCTGCCGAACGCGGACGGTTCGCATCGTCGACCCGGGCTGCTGCGGCGCGCCGTTCGAGGCCGTCGCTGTACTTTGCCGTTCTACGCTTGACGCCCGCGACGGCACGGGCGAACCGGGTGTCTTCCTGATCGATCGACACCTTGCCACCCGCTTTGCCGTCTGCGCGCATGGACTGGCTGACGGACGAGAAGCTGGGCAGGAACCCCTGATCGCTGGCCACGCTCTCGTCGTGAGAATGCGCTTCCACCCAGCGCTTTTCATTCATGGCATTGAAGAACAACCAGGCCAGGATGGCCAGCATGAACACGGTGAACAGAAACATGATGTCGGTTTCTCCAGGGATGAGCAGTAAACGGGCAGCGAACGGGTTGAATGGACAACGAAGATGCTACCACGCGTGCTCGACGGTAGCCTCGTGCGCAACGGCTGCGATCAGCTCGAAGTGCTGCTGCATGTAGATTCTGATCCACGGTGTGTAGTTCTCCGGCCGTGCGACGATGGCCCGGCGCAGCTCGGGAAGGGTCGACCACGCGACCGCCTGCACCTCCATCGGGTTGTAGGGAACCGGGTCGGTCAGGGTGTCGAGGTAGCCGACGTAGCAGTGGGCCGCCTCGTTCTCGAACAGCTGACCCACCGGTGTGGCGTAGTCGATCTGACCGAAGGACCGCAACGGGGTGCGGCAGCCCAGTTCCTCGAACTGGCGCCGGTGGGCGCAGTCGTCCAGCGATTCGTTCCAGCGTGGGTGCGAACAGCAGGTGTTCGCCCACAGTCCGCCGCTGTGATACTTGCCATCGGCACGCTGTTGCATCAGCAGCCGTCCCTCGCAGAACATGAACACCGATATCGCCAGATGATGCACATCGCGCCGGTGCGCTTCCAGCTTGTCTATCGGGTAGAGTTCACCTGCCGCGTCGATCGCGGTGATCAGTTCGCCCTCGGGTGGCCGCCGCGTCGCGGCCGTGTCGGCAGTGTCATTCATGTCGGGACTCTTCTCGGGGCTCTTCGATGCGTTTCGATGAATGCGCAGTCGTAGCGTCCGTACCGGGACCTCCCAGCCAACGGGCCGCGCGGCGTGGCATGCGGAACGACAGCAACAGCCGGGTGATGGGATGATCGAACCGCCTCAGCAGCAGGCTTTCGTGCATGCCCTCGCAGGGCCGGCCGAGCATCGAGGTTCGAAATCGGCTGCGCGAATAGAACGGAGTATCCTCCAGCGTTCGCATATCGGTGACCGGTACGGTCCCATCGGTGCGTACGGTACGGGGGATGCGAAACCAGCGGGTAGGATCGAGCAACTGGAGATGCCTGAGCTTCGGTGCCTGCCGATCGGCCATCGGTGCGACAGCTGCCTTGCCTGCTTCGTCTGACTTACCCGGGTTGTCTGCGTTGTCTGCCTGTTCCGACGCCGGCTGATCATCCGTCGGCGCATCGAACCGAAACGTCTTCTCTTCGTGCCTGTCGTCGTTGTCAATCACGTCGTACTGGATGACGGTGCCGCCACCGTCCGGATGGCAGCGCGACCATTCCCACGAGCGAAAACTGCTTTCCAGCGAGACGCTGCCGCGATTGCCGTCGACATAGGCATCGCCTCGCCAGCTGAGTGCAGGATTCTTCATCTCCACGGTGATACGTGTGCGTGGCGCGATCGGCTGCCACACATGGCGCTTCTGCGCATCGAGAAAGATCGGCGGATACTCGTACGGCGGCAAGGTCACTGTCAGTCGCCCTTGCAGGCGACGCGGCACAGGCGTCGAGATTTCATCGACGTCGATGACCAGCTCATGACCCGGTTCAATTCCGTTCCCGTGTTCAGGGGCGGTGCGTCTGAGCTGCAGGCCGCTGGCGCCTATTCGTAGCGACGTGGGCGTGGTGTGCAGGCTGCGCCTGCCACGCTCGGTCATGCACCAGCGAGCCGGCGCGTGGTACAACGCCAGGTTCACGGTGCAATAGTCCTCGGCGGGCGCCACTCCCCGGGCCCGGGCCCGGGCGTAGTAAGGGGAGAACACGCTGCCGATGAAGGCGATCAACGTCAGTGCGTGAGCGCCATCGTCGCTGATCGCGTCCACGTACCACCACCGGTAGCCGCCGGCCGGTACCGGCTGATCGAAGCCGAGTGACGGCATGTCGTGCACGTTCACCGTGGCTGCCGTCGCGTCGGTACGGTCGGACGACAGATCGGAACTTGAAGAAGAGCTCATGAGGTAACGATCAGTAGTGTTAATTAAAGTTGACACTTTTATTATGTCAGAATAATCTGACACTGGTCCAACCCGGAGCCTGAATCATGAACCTGCTGCCCCGCATCGAGCGCACGATGCAATCAAGCGTCGACTTGCTCACTGACGAAAGCTGCCCGACCGGCCTTGCCACCGCCATCGACTACGCCGTGATGCCCGGTGGTTCTCGGCTGCGCCCGCAGCTGGTGATGGGTGTGGCAGAGGCCTGCGGAGCGGCCGATGGGGAGCTGGTGGAGCGAGCGGCGGCGGCGATCGAGCTGCTGCATTGTGCCTCTCTGGTGCAGGATGATCTGGCCTGCTTCGACGATGCACGCGCGCGTCGGGGCCGCGCGGCGGTGCATTGCGCCTTCGGTGAGCGCCTGGCGATTCTCGCCTCCGATGCGTTGATCGTCGGGGCGTTCGACATACTCGCCAGCCCGACGGAGGAAGCCGCTGCCTGTCGTCAGGCACTGGCAATCTCGCGTTGCCTGGCACGCCGCACCGGTGCACGTGGGGGCATCAGCGCGGGCCAGGCATGGGAGTGCGAGTCTGAAATCGATCTGGCCGCTTACCACGCGGCCAAGACGGGCGCTCTGTTCGCGGCAGCCAGCGAGGCGGGTGCGATCGCTGCCGGTGTGGAGCCGGCCGGATTCGCTCCATCAACGGACGCTCGCGCACGAGAGACGGGTCGCGGGCTGAACGGGGAAGAGGTGAGCAGCGCTGCCTGGGCGCGTATCGGCGAGTTGCTGGGTTGCGCCTACCAGATAGCCGATGATCTGCACGATGTGCTGGGATCGGAGACTGATATCGGCAAGCCCAGCAATGCGGATGCACGCCATGGCCGGCCGAATGCGGCGCATCAGCTCGGTGTGGATGGGGCGAGTCGTCAGCTGCAGTCAGCGTTGGAGGAGGTGATCGCGTCCGTGCCGCCCTGTGCGCATCCGGACAGGCTCATTCAGGTCATTCAAGCCCAGGCCCGCCGCTTCCTGCCCGCGGAGGTCGCTCGCAGTGCAGCCTGATACACACTACAACCTGTCTGGTCATCGCGAATTGCCCGGTCCCCGAGAAAGCACCATGAGCGAGGAGCCAGTCGCCGGTGGCGGCATCGTCGAAGCGATGCGTGAACGTTTTGCCGACGCACGCAATCGCCTGTTGGCCAACCCCGGTTTCCAACGCTGGGCCCGGCGCAACCCGCTCACCCGATTCATGGCCCGTCGACGCGCCCGGGCCTTGTTCGACCTGGCCGCCGGCTTCGTGTATTCGCAGGTGCTTTCCAGTTGCGTGCAGCTGGATCTCTTTCGCTTGCTCGAGGGGGGGCCGAAGCAACGTGACGACATCGCTCGCGAAACCGGGCTCGACGGCGACACCTGCGACATGCTGCTGCGATCGGCCACTTCGCTGAAACTGCTGGAGGCGCGTTCCGGCAAGCGCTTCGGCCTCGGCATTCACGGTGCGGCCCTGCTGGCAAATCCGGGGGTGTGTGCGATGGTCGAGCACCACGCCTTCTTCTATCGCGATCTGATAGAGCCGTTGTCATTGCTGCGGCGCGAGAACGACAAGACCATGCTGTCGCTGTTCTGGGACTATCAGGGTGCGCGGGACCAGCACCATGATCAGCATCTCGACCGGGGCGACATCGGCACCGGTCCCTATACCGATCTGATGAGTGCCTCCCAGGCGATGGTCGCCGAGCAGATCGTCGATAGCTACTCACTGCGCAGTCATCAGTGCCTGCTCGATGTCGGTGGCGGTGATGGTACCTTCCTGCGGACGGTGGCCCGCTCGGCACCGGACCTGTCGCTGATGCTGTTCGATCTGCCGCCGGTGGTCGCGCACGCACGCACGCGTTTCGAAGCGGCACAGCTACCCAACGAGGTAACGTGCATAGGCGGCAGTGTTTTCGATCAGGCGTTGCCGACGGGCGCCGATGCACTATCTCTGGTTCGCGTGATTCACGATCACGAGGACGAGGCTGCACTGGCGATTCTCAAGCGCTGTCGTGCGGCATTGCCGACGGGCGGCACCTTGCTGTTGGCCGAGCCGATGGCCCGTGAGCGGGTCGGCGATCCGGCTACCGATGCGTATTTCGGGTTTTACCTGCAGGCGATGGGGCGCGGGCGTCCGCGTACGGCAGGCGAGCTGCGCCTGCTGCTCGAGGCGGCAGGTTTTTCCCGTTGTACCGAGGTGCGCACCCACCTGCCCATGCTCACCAGCCTGCTGGTGGCGCGCGCGAACTCGGTGTGAGCGTTTTCGAATGACCTCGGCAGGTGTCACGTTAGATTGACACCATCAGACTGTTACCCATAGACTGCCAACGACAACGACCGGCCCTTCGACTTGGCCCCCATGACTCCCCAATGACTCACTCGCTCGCAACCAACGCCATCGTCATCGAACGACCCGGGTCGATCGTTCGACGCGAGTTGCGCTGTGCGGCACCGACGGCGGCGGACCTGATCGTGGACGTGGAGGTTTCCGGTGTCAGCACGGGCACCGAGAAACTCCTGTGGCAAGGCACGATGCCGGCGTTTCCGGGCTTGGGCTACCCGTTGGTACCCGGGTACGAATCGGTCGGTCGAGTGATCGGTGCGGGTGAAGATTGCCATCTGCAGGCAGGCGATCGGGTGTTCGTACCGGGTACAACCTGTTACGAAGGAGAGGTCCGTGGTCTGTTCGGGGCGACCGCGTCGCGGCTCGTGGTACCCGAGGCGCGCGTCGCGTCGGTGGGGGACCTGCCGGCCGAGCACGCTGCGCTTCTGGCACTGGCGGCTACCGCGATGCATGCACTCACCTACCGGCGGCGTCATCAGTTGCGTGAAGCCGCCGCCGGCATGCCGGGCGCACCCCGAGCTGCAGTGCGCGGCACCCCCGACACTACCACCGTCGACCTGGCCGACATCGTTGCACACGCGCCGGAGCTCGTCATCGGCCATGGTGTGCTGGGCCGTCTGATAGCCAGGCTCTGCATAGCGATCGGTGCACCGGCGCCGGTGGTCTGGGAGATTGCCGAGGCCCGCCGGGCGGGCGCGATCGGTTATCCGGTGATCGACCCGGCGGACGATGATCGACACGACTATGCCCGCATCTGTGATGTCAGCGGTGCCGGCGGCACCCTGATCGACTCGCTGTTGGGGCGCCTGACGCGCGGTGGGCACCTCACGCTTGCCGGCTTTTACACCGACGCGGTGAGTTTCGCCTTTCCTGCCGCATTCATGCGCGAGGCACGGATCGGCATCGCCGCGGAGTGGTCACCGGACGATCTGGCGCTCGTGCAGGCATTGACGAGCGCCGGTACGCTGCGATTCGACGACCTTGTAACTCATACCGTTGCCTCCGATGACGCCGAGGCGGCCTATCCGGAAGCCTTCACCAATCCCGACTGCCTGAAGATGATTCTTCACTGGAGCCAGACCTGACATGAATTCATTCGAAACAGCCGATGCCCCCGTTGGCAAGAAGTCTGGCGTGAGCCGGGACAGCAACACGCACGCCGTCGGCATCGATGAGATCAGGAGCATGACGCAGCGCCTGCGCGAAGAGGCCGCTCAGGAACCTGACGAGATTTCCACCGCCGCACCGACCAAGGAAACCCAGATCATCGCGATCTACGGCAAGGGTGGCATCGGCAAGAGTTTCACGCTCGCCAACCTGTCGTACATGATGGCGCAGCAGGGCAAGAAGGTGCTGCTGATCGGCTGTGACCCGAAGAGCGACACGACCTCACTACTGTTCGGTGGTCGGGCCTGTCCCACGATCATTGAAACTTCATCGAAGAAGAAGCAGGCCGGTGAGCAGGTGGAGATCGGTGATGTCTGCTTCATCCGCGACGGTGTGTACGCGATGGAACTCGGCGGGCCGGAGGTCGGGCGTGGCTGTGGTGGACGCGGCATCATTCATGGCTTCGAGTTGATGGAGAAGCTCGGGTTTCACGAGTGGGACTTCGACTACGTGCTGCTCGACTTTCTCGGCGACGTGGTCTGTGGCGGGTTCGGCCTGCCGATTGCCCGGGACATGTGCCAGAAGGTGATCGTCGTCGCTTCCAACGACCTGCAGTCTCTGTACGTGGCCAACAATGTCTGCTCGGCGGTCGAATACTTTCGCAAGCTCGGCGGCAACGTGGGTGTGGCGGGTATGGTCATCAACAAGGATGACGGTACCGGGGAGGCGGTCGCGTTTGCCGAGAAGGTCGGTATACCCGTGTTGTCCGCCATCCCGGCCCATGACGATATCCGCCACAAGAGCGCGAACTATCAGATCGTCGGGCATCCCGATGGTGAGTGGGGTCCCCTGTTCGCCACGCTGGCTGAAGAGGTGGGTCTGTCTACACCACAACATCCGACCCCATTGGACCAGGACGGGCTGTTGGGTCTGTTCGCCGCCAACGATTCGGCCCAGAGGGTGCCGATGAAACCTGCAACGGTGGCAGATCTGTGCGGCAAGGCGTTCATCGACAAGCCCACGCTCGAAGTCGTCTATGACGAGGCCTGATCGATGAGCAGCGTCGAACCCGAGAAGACTCCTGGCGTGGTTCCGGACGCGGTCCCGGACGCGGTCCCGGTACAATTCCACAAGCCGGGTATTGAGTCGGCCGAGGGTTGTCACGGTGGCAAGGAGACGATGCGAGCTGCAGCTGCGGCGGCCGGCAAGAGCGATACTCTCGATCGCTACGCGGCCGACTACCCGATGGGGCCGCACGACCAGCCGCAGAGCATGTGCCCGGCGTTCGGTTCGCTACGGGTGGGCCTGCGCATGCGCCGCACGGCCACAGTGCTGTCCGGCAGTGCCTGCTGCGTGTACGGCCTGACCTTTACCTCGCATTTCTACGGCGCCCGACGCACTGTCGGCTACGTGCCGTTCGATTCCGAAACTCTGGTGACCGGCAAGCTGTTCGAGGATATCCGCGAGTCGGTCTACAAGCTGGCCGACCCGGAAAAGTACGACACCGTCATCATCACGAACCTGTGCGTACCGACCGCCTCCGGCGTACCGCTCGACCTCCTTCCCGATCAGATCAACGGTGTGCGCATCGTGGGTATCGATGTGCCCGGTTTCGGTGTGCCGACGCATGCCGAAGCGAAGGATGTGCTCGCGGGTGCCATGCTCAAGTACGCTCGGCGCGAAGCTCAGCAGGGGCCGGTGGCGGCACCGGACAACCGACAGATCGAGCGGCCGACCGTCACGTTGCTCGGCGAGCTGTTTCCGGCCGATCCGGTCGGCATCGGCATGCTGCTCGAGCCGATGGGCCTGGCCTGTGGGCCGACCGTTCCGACGCGTGAGTGGCGCGAGCTGTATACCGCGCTCGATGGTGCCGTGATAGCCGCGCTGCATCCGTTTTATACCGCATCGGTGCGCGAGTTCGAGGCAGCGGGGCGCACCGTGGTCGGTTCCGCCCCGGTGGGCGTCGAGGGTACCGAAGCCTGGCTGGACGCCATCGGTGCAGCCTGCGGTATCGACGCCGACAAGGTCGCTGCCGCGAAGGACGCCAGCCTACCGATCATCCGTCAGGTGCTGGACAAGGCACCGATCAACGGATCACTGATCATCTCCGGATATGAAGGCTCCGAGCTGCTGGTGGCACGCCTCGCCATCGAAAGTGGCGCCACCGTTCACTATGTGGGCTCTGCCTGCCCGGCCACACCGTGGTCGGCCAGCGACCGGCAATGGCTTGAGGCGCGCGATGTCGAGGTGAAGTTCCGCGCTTCACTGGAGGATGACCTGGCGGCCATGGAACACTACAAGCCTGATCTTGCCATCGGCACCACGCCGCTGGTTCAGGCGGCCAAGAACGCGGCCGTGCCGGCCTTGTATTTCACCAATCTGATATCCGCACGGCCCCTGATGGGGCCGGCCGGTGCCGGCTCGGTAGCCCAGGTGATCAATGCTGCCATGGACAACCGCGACCGCTTTGCCACGATGAAGGAATTCTTCGCCGGGGTGGGCGAGGGCGATACCGCCGGTGTATGGCGCGAGAAGCCAGTGGCACGCCCGGAGTACAAGCAGCAATACGCGCGCAAGCTGGCCAAGCAGGCCGATGCGCGCAAGAGTACGGCAACACAATAGGCGACGATAGGTATGCAAGCTCGTCGAACGGGCCAATGTGCGCAAGAGCACGGCAACCGAACAAGGTTCATTTCATGTTGATTTTCGACAACTTGGTTTTCGACAGCAAACGTACGGCGGGCCACTGATGCTGGTACTCGATCACGACAGGGCGGGCGGGTACTGGGGTTCGGTGTATGCGTTCACTGCCATCAAAGGCCTGCAGGTCATCATCGATGGTCCGGTAGGCTGCGAGAATCTGCCTGTGACCTCGGTGTTGCATTACACCGATGGCCTGCCGCCCCACGAGTTGCCGATCGTCGTTACCGGCCTCGGCGAGGAGGAGCTGGGCCAGGAAGGTACTGAAAAGGCCATGCGGCGGGCACACCAGACACTCGACCCGAGCCTGCCGGCGGTCGTGGTCACCGGCTCGATCGCCGAGATGATCGGCGGTGGTGTGACGCCGGAGGGTACCGGCATCCTGCGCTTCCTGCCACGTACCATCGATGAAGATCAGTGGCAGAGTGCGAACCGCGCCCTGTACTGGCTGTGGACGGAGTTCGGGCCGAAGCGGGTACCGAAGCGTCGGCGCAAGGAGGGTGACAAGCCTCGCGTGAACCTGATCGGGCCGATGTACGGTCAGTTCAACATGCCATCGGATGTGGCCGAAATCGTTCGCCTGGTGGAAGGCATCGGGTGCGAGGTGAACATGGTGTTTCCGTTGGGTGCGCACCTGGCCGACATCCACAAGCTGGCGGACGCGGACGTGAACATCTGCCTGTTTCGCGAATACGGCCGGATGCTGTGCGAGGCGCTGGAGCGTCCGTATCTGCAGGCGCCGATCGGCCTGCACAGCACCACGAAATTCCTGCGCACGCTCGGCGAGCTGGCGGAGCTCGATCCGGAACCGTTCATCGAGCAGGAGAAGCACACCACCATCAAGCCGATCTGGGACCTGTGGCGATCGGTGACTCAGGATTTCTTCGGCACGGCCAGCTTCGGGGTGGTCGCTCACGAAACCTATGCACGTGGCATGCGCCTGTTTCTGGAAGATGAGCTCGGCCTGCCATGCCAGTTCGCGATCTCGCGATGCCCCGGCAAGAAGACTGACAACGAAAACATTCGCCAGCTGGTACAGGAGAAGACGCCGCTGATCGTGTTCGGCAGCTATAACGAGCGTATGTACCTGGCGGAGATCGGCTCGAAGGCCTGCTACATACCGGCCTCGTTCCCCGGCACCTGTATCCGGCGTCACACCGGTACACCGTTCATGGGCTATGCAGGTGCCACCTATCTGGTGCAGGAGGTGTGCAACGCCCTGTTCGACGCCCTGTTCCACATCCTCCCGCTGGGCAGTGTGCTCGACGATACGGCCGATATCACACCGAGCCGTCTGCAGACCTCGCTGGCCTGGGATCAGGCTGCTCACCAGCTGCTCGAAGCGCAGGTGGAGAACCAGCCGGTGCTGGTGCGCATCTCTGCGGCCAAGCGCCTGCGCGATGCCAGCGAGAAAACCGCCAGGGAGGCAGGCGCCACCCGCGTTACCGTCGCACATGTGCAGGCGCAGGGTAACGTCGACGAACCGGTGCACTGAGGGCCGGCCCCTGCCGGGCCGGCTCCAAAGAGCCCTTTGGAAGAGCCTCGCTGCACCCCTTTCTACCGCGCAGGCCTCTCCTCCGCCTTCTCTGATCTTTCCTGTCAGACCTCTCTCGCCCAAGCATCGCGAGCGGCTTCATTGCGCTTGTGTAACAGGCACTTGAAATGTGAAAAAACCGTAGTTTTTAATTGACATTTTGTGGTGTCAACTTAGAATGACACATACTGAGAAGGGATACTGACAGTCCGTCGAGACACGGCCAGCCGGAACCAGCCGATGTCGGCCAGGACCCGTCACGAAACCTGCTCATACACGACCTCGGAATCGCCGTTCGCAGGTCACGGGCA
Source organism: Granulosicoccaceae bacterium (assembly GCA_965214025.1). Taxonomy (GTDB): domain Bacteria; phylum Pseudomonadota; class Gammaproteobacteria; order Granulosicoccales; family Granulosicoccaceae; genus Granulosicoccus. Next base: position 156,181 of record CBDCAW010000083.1, on the reverse strand, counting down.
AACATCGATAGAACAGACAGCGGAAATCAACATGACGAATCTACCTACAGTTCTGCAAACCGGGACCGCTTCAGCCGCCTCTATCGACCAGCAGAGCCACCATCTGGCTCCGGTCAGCGCGGTCGAGTATCGGGTCGTGTTCGCGCTGGTGTTCAGCGTCTGCCTCTGCCTGGTCGTGCTCAACCGCATGCTGCCGCAGGCGCTGCGTTTCCTCGATGGCACGGCGTCGCGCTGTGGTCTGGTGTGCGAGGCGAAGAACGCCGCGCAGAGCACCGTCCCCTACATCTTTCAGGTCTGAATCGCACCGTGCCGTTCGTCGCTTTCGGCCGGCAGGCCGTGCCAATGGCCTTGACCGGCGTGCCGGCGCCGGCAGCGTTTCAGACATACGGTTTCGTTTGGCGCTACAGCCCAAATGGAAAATCGCCGAGGCCATCGGCCCGGTATCTTGCTGACGCCATCGGCGTCTATACAGGACCCATGGTCCGTCAATCAGGAGGCTTTACCAATGGCTGAAGACACACCAGGTGGTTCCCTATCTGGGCTGAGTCAGAACGAGGCTCGTGAGTTTCACGCGATCTTCATCACGAGTTTCTTGTTCTTCACCGCAATCGCCGTGGTTGCTCACTTCCTCGTGTGGATGTGGCGCCCGTGGTTCCCGGGTGTGGAGGGCTACTCGATGCTCAACGGCACGACTGAAAAAGTCGTCGCCGCCATGACCTACCTCGCTTGATCAACCGGAGAACTCATCATGTGGCGCATTTGGCTACTGTTTGATCCGCGCAGGGCATTGATTGGCCTGGCGGGCTTTCTTTTCATACTGGCAATCGTGATTCATTTCATCCTGCTCAGCACAGACCGCTTCAATTGGATCGAAGGGCCGCAGAACATCGCACCGGAGCCGGCAGCGAGCATCGATGGCACGATCGTGCCGCCCAGTACCGTTTCGCTGACGCGAATTGGCTGAGTCCGGCTGCCCGGCTTGCCTGCAGTGATGGCCAGCGGGCAGGTCGTCGATACCCATTCGATCCGGTATCGACCACCTGCCGGCTGATCTACCCATCCAATGGCAGTTGATTTTCGCAGCACTTTCACGACCGCTTGTACATAACCGCTCGTTCGTAACCGTGGAAAGCGTAGGTCGGTATTGAGCACCGACGCGTTCAGCCAACACAGGAGAGATGCCACTCATGGCGATGCTGAGCTTTGAAAAGAAGTACCGTGTCCGAGGGGGCACGTTGATCGGCGGCGACCTCTTCGACTTCTGGGTGGGCGCTTTCTACGTCGGTTTCTTCGGCGTTACCACGATTTTCTTCTCGGTGATCGGGACGCTGCTGATCATCTATGGAGCTTCGCAAGGACCGACCTGGAACGTCTGGCAGATCAACATCGCGCCGCCGGACATCAGCTACGGCCTGGGTTTCGCACCCTTGATGGAAGGTGGGCTGTGGCAGGTGATCACCATCTGTGCAATCGGTGCCTTCGTCTCATGGGCGTTGCGACAGGTCGAGATCTCCCGCAAGCTCGGTATGGGTTATCACGTACCCATCGTCTTCGCGTTCGCCATTCTCGCCTACGTCACGCTGGTCGTCATTCGGCCGATACTGCTGGGCGCGTGGGGGCACGGATTTCCGTACGGCATTCTGAGCCACCTCGATTGGGTGTCGAACGTCGGCTATCAGTTCCTGCACTTTCATTACAACCCGGCGCATATGCTGGCCGTCACGTTCTTCTTCACCACGGTGCTCGCGCTTTCACTGCACGGCGGGCTCGTACTATCGGCCACCAACCCTCCCAAGGGTGAAAAGGTCAAGACTCCCGAGTATGAAGACACCTACTTCCGGGACATCATCGGCTATTCCATCGGTACCCTGGGTATCCACCGACTGGGCATGTTCCTCGCGATCAATGCCTCATTCTGGAGTGCCGTCTGCATCGTCATCAGTGGACCCTTCTGGACACGCGGCTGGCCGGAATGGTGGAACTGGTGGCTCGACCTTCCGGTATGGGGTTAGGAGAGCACCATGGCTGAATATCAGAACATCTTCACGCAGGTTCAGGTTCGGGGTCCGGGCGAAGCCGGGATTCCCATTGCCAACGGGGTCGGCGAACGGCTCGGTGGTATCAACTTCAGCCGCTGGGCAGGGGTCCTGGGAAATGCCCAGATCGGCCCGATCTATCTTGGCACCGCGGGTATGCTGTCATTGATCAGCGGCTTCATCGCCTTCGAGATCATCGGCCTGAACATGCTCGCCTCGGTGAACTGGGATGTGGTGCAGTTCGTTCGCCAGCTGTTCTGGCTGGCGCTGGAGCCGCCGTCACCGGAATACGGCATCGGCATTCCACCGCTGGCGGAAGGTGGCTGGTGGCTGATGGCCGGCTTCTTCCTGACGGTTGCGATCATGCTCTGGTGGTTGCGAACCTATCTACGTGCCAAGGCGCTGGGCATGGGCTATCACGTGCCATGGGCGTTCGGTGCGGCGATCTGGCTCTACCTGGTGCTGGGCTTCATTCGGCCCTTGCTGATGGGGTCCTTCAGTGAGGCGGTGCCGTTCGGCATATTCCCGCATCTCGATTGGACGGCCGCCTTTTCGATTCGGTACGGCAACCTGTTCTACAACCCGTTCCACATGCTGTCGATAACCTTCCTGTATGGTTCGGCCGTTCTTTTCGGCATGCACGCCGGGACCATACTTGCCGTGGGCCGCTACGGTGGCGAACGAGAGATCGAGCAGATCACCGATCGGGGCACGGCCACCGAGCGTGCCGCACTGTTCTGGCGCTGGTGCATGGGTTTCAACGCCTCCATGGAATCGATTCACCGTTGGGCCTGGTGGTTTGCCGTGCTCTGCCCGATCACCGGTGGCATCGGCATCCTTCTGACCGGAACGGTCGTAGACAACTGGTATCTCTGGGGCGTCAAGCACGGTATCGCACCGGCCTATCCGGAGGTCTATCCGCCATCGGTCGATCCGGCGGCGGGAATGGGTTCCGGCGTGGATCCGACAGCACCACCGGCGGCGATCATGGGTGGTACGGGGGCAGCACAATGAGCACGACAACGACATCCCGACACCGTGAATGCACGCGTCTGAGCCGTGCGGCGATCGTCATGATCGGTGCGATCGTGTTGCAGGGCTGCTGGGAAGCGCCGCCGATGGAGACCGAGCAGATCGGCTATCGCGGTGTGGGTATGCAGACCACCAGCAACCCCGATCTGACGAAGGATCTGGTTGATGCGAACGTGCTGCCCAAGCCGCAGCCGGCGGTGCCGGATACCGGGCCGAAGGCAGGCGATGTCTATCAGAACGTCGAGGTGCTCGGGCATCTGAGCGTCGGTCAGTTCACACGGACCATGCAGGCCATGACCAAATGGGTGTCGCCGGAGCAAGGCTGCGCCTATTGTCATGTGGGCAACAATTTTGCCTCGAACGAGCTCTACACCAAGCGGGTCTCACGTCGCATGATGCAGATGACGCAGAAGATCAACTCGAAGTGGAAACCGCATGTCGGCAACACCGGAGTGACTTGTCTGACGTGCCATCGTGGCAAGAACGTGCCGGAGTACGTCTGGTTCAAGGAAGACGGCCCCGAGACCGCGAGCGGCTTCAGTTCGAAGAGCTATTCGCAGAATCATGTGGCCGAGGATGTCGGCTACACCTCGATGCACAGCGACCCGTTCTCAAAGTACCTGACCAAGGATCAGGCTCAGATCCGTGCGATATCGCAATACCCGTTGCCGTTGAAAGGGGTGAAGACCAACGAACCCACACAGACGACCGAGAACACGTACTCACTGATGATTCACATGTCCGAATCACTGGGGCAGAACTGCACCTACTGTCACAACACGCGCTCTTTCACGTCCTGGGAAATGTCACCGCCGGCTCGCGTGACCGCCTGGCATGCACTGCAGATGGTGCCGGCACTGAACAACGCGTACCTCGAACCGCTGGGACCGACGTATCCACCGAAGCGTCTGGGTGCACTGGGTGATGCACCGAAGGTCAATTGCACCACCTGCCATCAAGGTGTTGCCAAGCCATTCTATGGCGAGAGCATGCTCGATGATTATCCGGTCTGGCGGGCACCGGGAGCCCCGGGTGCAGTACCCGGTGGCACCGGTGCGAATGCGGCAGCCACAACGCCGATCGACTCGATCCCGTCGCTGCCGTCGAGCGACGACGAACCGCGGGTCAGTGCCGAGGAGGTGGGTTTGATGTTGCCCGCCGACCAGGAGGCCTCAAGTAACGACCCTGCTTCGGTGGTTCGCTGAAACCGGGGCGCCGCGTGATTCGGGGCGCCCCGATAATCCAGGGCAGCGCCCGCGAGCCGGGACCATCCAGATGAACCAGCGCGCGTCTGTCAGGTCGACTCCTCATCCCCAGCGCAGATCTTCACGATCGTCATCGTTACTGGCATCCAATCCGTAGTCGAAATCTTCCCAGTCATGTGGGAGCTGCCGGGGCGGCACGTTCATCTCCGGCCGGCGTGAAGGGCCATGCCCTGCATTCTTGTAGTGCGTTTTCGACGGGTTGTGGTGGCCCTCGTTTCCAGCTTCATAGTGGCCTTCGGCAGCCTCCGAAAGGCCGAGTTCCTTCAGCTCGGCACCGGCCGAATACTCGTCCGATAGATCGTAGAAGCCCTCATCTTCGTCAAAGTCGTCGAAGTCCGGATCGTATTCGTCGTAGCCATCGTCATAGTCTTCAGGTGGCATGGCCTTGTAAGTCTTTCCCATGATTTTTCATCCCGCGGTTCGGTGCTCTGTAGCGCGATAGCGTTGCCGCGCTCAGGGGCCTTTCAACCATTGGCATGACGTTGCCTCTACGGTTGACCGACCTTGACCTTGTCGGCTGTGCGAAAGGCCGAAATCAGCGGGAAAGTGATAACGATGACTCGTTTGGGGCACAAAGTTCATTGCGCACAGAGCGCTCGCGCAACGTTGGGGTGAAGCTCGTGAGGCGGTTTTCGACAAGCTCTTGCGAACCGCTCAGGGTAATGGTATTTCCTGTGTGAACCCGGGCACGTGGTAACCCGCCTGCACGGCGGGGCGTGCGGCGACGGTCCGATACCAGCGCAGCACATGCTCGTACCGATGTAGATCGATTTCGTGCCACTCATGACGTGAAATCCACGGCCAGATCGCCATGTCGGCTATTGAATAGTCGCCGCCTTGGTTCCCGACGACGAAGTCGCGGTTTGCCAATCGTCGATCCAGCACACCGTACAGGCGCGCCGTCTCCTTCGCATAACGCTCTTCGGCGTAGGGTGCCTTGCGAGGGTTGAACTTGAGGAAGTGATGGGCCTGCCCGGCCATCGGCCCCAGCCCGCCCATCTGCCACATCAACCACTCGATGGCCTGCCACCGTTCAGCCTCGCCCGCAGGCATGAAGCGCCCGTGCTTCTCGGCAAGGTACAACATGATCGCACCGGATTCCATCAGGCTTACACCCGTCTCGTGATCGACGATGGCGGGAATCCGGTTGTTCGGGCTGATGCCCAGGAACGCCGGCGAGAACTGCTCGTCGGCGGTGATGTCGATGGGTTGCACGGTGTAGGGCACACCCAGTTCTTCGAGCAGGATCGACACCTTGCGGCCATTCGGCGTCGTCCAGGTGTACAGATCGATCATGAGAGGGGCAGGTCCATCAGTTGCACTTTCCCGGTGCCGACACCAACCGTACCAGCCGCTGTCAGAATTTCAGCGGATTGCCATCGATCAGCATGCCGCTGCCGTCAGGCTCGCCATCCTTGAGCAAGGTCATGGCCGGGCCGTTGATGATCACGCCCCAGCATTGTTCGGGATCTTCTCCGTACTGAAAGCACATCATGTCGTCCTTCGCCTGCCACTGACCCGTGTAGCCGTCACCCTTGACGGTTCCATCCTCGGCGTAGTACTCGGCGAAAGCATCGGCAGTCATCGAGCCCTGGTAAGTCTTCTCGCTGACCGCCGCGGTGATGTCTGCCGCGGATAGCTCCTGAGCCGTGGCCATCATCGGTGACAATGCAAGTGCGGTAAAAGCCAGAAGCCTGGTGACACGAGCGCCGGAGCCGAGGGCGCAATCGATCTGGCTTGGAATTCGCTGTACGGTCATGTGACTTGCCTGTATTTTCGAAAGCTGGTAGGTGTTCTCGGAAGCCTGCCGGCGGTTCTCGAAGCGTTTACGTAATCTCAAAAGCTTGCCCGTCTCTGCGCAGCTCAGCGAGGATACATGCGTCGGTCGCGCGACTCCAGTGAGCCGAACAGGTCGATCAGCCAGTCGATGCGCGGCTTGTAGGGTATGGAGTCGATATCTGCCAGCAGGTAGCGCGTTTGCAGCAGCGGTGGCCATTCGAGCTGATCGCTGAAGTGGTCCGGGTGGCTCAGTGGCACGGTCACCAATGCCTTGGCCAGCAGCGCGGCCTTGCGAGTTTTCGGCACGATTGCCCGCTGCTCCACGGTTCGATAGCCCTGCCTTGCGATCTCACGCCCAATGTCCGAATAGATCAGCCGGGCAGCGCGAATGCCGGGCCGGCATGCCAGTGGTAACAGTGCAATACCCGAATCAGCGCGGCGGTAGAGAATGTCGGCATAACCGAGCAGGCGCTGGCACATCTCGGTGATACGCCCGTCTTGCACCGGGTCGGCCAGCCATGCGTCCGGGTCCAGGTCGCAATCTGCGAACCACTGGCGCGGCAGATACAAGCGGCCGAGCCTGGCGTCTTCGCCGATATCCCGCGAGATATTCGTCAGCTGCATGGCCACGCCGAGATCGAGCGCCCTGGCCACCGCGCGCGTATCGGAAGTACCCATGATCAGTGTCATCATCGCACCGACGCAGCCGGCCACGCGGGCGGCGTACTCGTAGAGATCCGACAGGGTCTCGTAGCGATGTCCGTTTGCATCCCAGGCCAGGCCTTCGAGCAAGGCAGCCGGCATGGCCCGCGGAATACCGAAGTTCATGACCACTTCGTGCAGCGCACGGTCTTCGGCGAAATCCTGCGGCTGGTCTCGATAGATGGCCTCGAGCCGTTCGTTCAGGGCGTCGACCGCCGCGGTGCCACCCTGGTCGGCATCGATGAGGTCGTCTGCAATTCGACAGAAGGCGTAGAGCGCCGTAGCCGGCACGGCAGTGGCCCTGGGCAGCAGCAGGGAGGCCATGAAGAACGAATGTGAACCGTGGCGTATCAGTTGCCGGCAGGCGGCCAGGTCGCTGGCGGATCGCTGGACGATCACGGTGGAGCGGGGTACCGGGCACTGTGGTGCCGGGTAGCAGGTTGCCGAGGAGCGCTCTGGTGAAGTGTTCATGATGAAGACGATCCTTGAGTGGGCGTCAATCCCTGCGTCATCGCAGGGTCGGACGGTAGGGCATCGTGCTGCCGGGCATCGTGCGTGGCTATGAGGCGTGAAGTGGCAGGCCGTGAATCGGCAGCCTGCAAGTCCTGGCTCTCGATGACCTGGAAGATCCTGTCCGCCGCTTCTTCATGTGCCAGATGACCGACGCCATCGATGACGGAGAGGTGACAATCCGGGATCAGGCGTTCGAGCTGACGAGCATGGCGAAGTGGAATCGTTCGATCGTTGCTGCCGGCGATCAGATGCACGGCGGTGTCCAGCCGCGGCAACCGGGGCTGCAGGATTTCCAGGTGCCAGCTGGCCATCATCCGCAGCACGCCCGCGACATGCCTCGGGTCACTGAAAAGCTGGGCGTAACGTTCCAGGCTTGCATCATCCACACGTGAGCCGGTACTCTCCAGCAGGCGGCGTACATGGCGCGGATCCCGAGCGCGAGAGGCGAACAGGCGTGGCAGCCAGGAAGTGCTGGCGCCCAGCCGTGCCAATGGCGAAAAGAACCAACCGGCCGCACCACCCAGGGGCAGTAGAGCGCCGTTGAGGCTCACGATTCGCTGGAGCGCCATGGACTCCTGCAGATGCAACTGGGCCGCGACCGCGGCACCGGCGGAATGGCCGATCACCCAGTCGGGTGTCAGGTCCATGGCTCTCATCAGACCAGCGACGGCTCGGGCCACGCCGACCAGTGACAGGTCCGCAGTGGCTGTCGCGCCGGTGCGACCATGGCCCGGCAGGTCGACGGCGATCAGGTCCATATGCCGGAACAGGATCGGTGCGAGGTTCGCCCAGGTATGGGTCGATGCACCGGTGCCGTGGAGGAGCAGGGCGATGGGTCGTGTACTCGCTCCGCTTGAAGCCTCCTTGCACCAACGCTCCACGTGCCAGTCGTAGCCACCCGTGCGGTACGTTGAACAGGCGGGCGTCGGTATCATCCGGCGGTGCCTGCCACGAGTGCCGGCAGGCCGGCGGCGTTGGCCATAGGCAGGGGTAGGTATCGGGCTTGCATCAAGTTCGCCAGTGCAGCCGTTGCCGCCCTGGGGCGCGGCGCGGTGTCGATCATCAGCAGGCGAGTGGGCAATGCACGTAGCCTGCGGGCGGCTTGCTCGGCATCTTCCATCGCCCGCGGGCGCGATGCCTCGCCGCTATTGGCGATGTTCGCCTTGCCGTCCGTCATGAATACGGCAACGGTACTTTCGCCTGCCTTGTGCAATTGTTCGAGCAGGTCCGCCGCCACATTGAAGCCGGCCGCCAGCGGCGTGCCGCCACCACCGGGCAAGCCTGCCAGGCAGCGTTTCGCACGTGTCAGGGAGCGGGTCGGTGAAAGATCAAGCATGGCACCCGCACCCCGGAACGTGACCAGCGCCACGCGATCACGTCGTACGTAGCACTCGGCGAGCAACAGTTCGACGGCACCCTTGGCCTCGGCAAGCCGGCTCTGGGCAGCCGAGCCTGAAGCATCGACGACAAACACCGTGGTGGTACGGCTCGGCTGCCGGTAACGTGTCAGCCGGAAATCGTCGCTGCGAATGGCCGGGGGCTTGCCGTCGCCTGCCAACCGGCCACGCAGCCGCTGTTTCGGCGCGGCTGCCTTCAGGGTTTCCAGCAGATTCATGCGTCGTTCCGGGCGTCGCCCGCGGGGCCGCATCACGCCAGTGGGCCGTCCACTATCGGCCATCGCCTGATTCTCGCCTTCACGCCCGGCCATGCCCGAACGAATTTTCTGCCCGGTAGCCAGAGAGGCCAGCAAATGCGATGGCATGACCGCGCTGGCTGCGTCCACCAGCGATTCCGGCAGTGGTGGCGCCTCATCGTCTGTCGGTGGTGCCTGCTCCTCGTCAAGATCGCTTGCCGGCGGCCGATCCCCGGGTAGATCCGGGGCCTGGGCGGGTGCAGGTTCCACCGGATCGTCGGCGTTCGGATACTGGTCATCGTTGGCGGCTTCGGCTTCGTCGGGCAGCTCGTCCTCCGACGGAGGAGGCTGGTCGTCAGGGCCCGCCTCTTCGGGCTTCGCTTCCGATTCATCGGCCAGCTGCTGTGCACGCGGGGCCAACACCAGCTGTACGGCGAGTGCGGCAGCGCGTGTGGTAACCACCGCCTCACCGGCGACAAGTGCGCCGACGCGGGCGGCACGCACTGCCAGCAGGACGGCACGGATAGAGTGGATACCCAGGCGATCGGCGAGCCGGGTGAGTTCCGCGATCTGTGCGGAGACATCGATGACGGCGATCGCTGATGATGCGTCGCCTTCCGGGTTCGAATCGGCCTTGAAGGTCACCGCGGTATGCTCGGGCGCGGAGCCAAGATCACGATAAGACAACTCCGGAACTTCGAACTGCAGTGCCAGGCGCTCGGCGATCGCGCTGCCGGCCAGGCCGGGTTCGTCATCGAGGCTCTCGTCGATGAGGATCATCGGTGGTACGGGATTCGCACCTGTGGAACCCTTGTCCAATGCCGAGGCGAGCAGCCCGACGATACGGGGTGGTAGACGCTCGGCACCGCAGAACAACAGCAGTGACCCCGTTTCCCCGAGCAGGCCGGGTTGCATTACGGTGCGGCCGGTGGCCAGTGTGGCGCTGACATCGAGACCGCCGCAGAGGCTGTCCTGACTGACATTGATCGGCACGCGTCTGATCTTGAAACGTTCTTCAAGAGCCGACAGAAAGCGCTCTCGCACCGGCCCGTGCCGGCCTCTCACCACCATGCCGCCGAGCCCCTGCGGATCGGCATGCAAGAGCTCCACGGCGCGCAACGCCAGTTCCCATTGCAGCAACGCGGTATCTGCTGCGGGCAGGCTCATGCGGCCAGGCCCAGGGTGCCCAGGGCGCGCTCCACGCGCACTGTGGAACCGCTGTCGTCCAGTGGATCCCGGCGCAGACGATGACGCAGCGCCATCGGAGCGACCTGGAGTATGTTCTCGCGATCGACCGCGGACTTGCCGGCGAGGGCGGCGGCAGCCCGGCAGGCACGCAACAGGGTCAGCTCGCCACGCAGGCCGTCCGTGCCGAGCGAGATGCACAACTCGCTCATGCTGCGCAGCATCGCATCGCTGACCTCGACCTGTGCAAGCCGCCGGCCGGCCTCCATGACCTGGCAACGCACCTCGGCCTCCTGTTCCGCAACGGTTGCACAGAAGCCGGCAGGGTCCGATTCGAAGGCATCGCGGCTGCGCACGATGGCAATGCGATCATCGATGTTCGAGGGTGTGGTCACATCCACCGACAGCCCGAACCGATCGAGCAGTTGCGGACGCAACTCGCCTTCCTCCGGGTTACCACTGCCCACCAGGATGAAACGTGCCGAGTGGCGCACGCTGAGGCCGTCACGTTCCACCACGTTCACACCGGAGACTGCTACATCCAGCAACAGATCGACCAGATGATCCTCCAGCAGGTTGACCTCGTCGACGTACAGGAATCCGCGATTGGCAGCAGCCAGAATGCCGGGCTCGAACGCCTTGATCCCTTGCGCCAGTGCCTTCTCGATATCCAGCGCACCGGTGACGCGATCCTCCGTGGCACCCAGCGGCAGATCCACCACCGGCGCCTGTCGCTTCACGACGGGCAGGGTACCGACACCCGCGCGGGCCTGGCAATCCGCACAGAACGCGTCCGGTCGTGTCGGATCGCAGGCGAACAGGCAGCCTTCAACCACAGCGCGCTCCGGTAGCAAGGCGGCCAGACCGCGCATCGCTGTGGTCTTGCCGGTGCCTCGATCACCGAATACGAGCACCCCGCCGAGCGAAGGATCGGTGGCCGCCATCAACAGCGCCAGCTTCATGTCCTCCTGGCCGATGATCGCGGAGAATGGAAAGACCGGTGCACTCATGTAGTCGGGTTGCCAAGGTGGACGTCGGGAGAATGGACCTTCATGGCCTGACCGGTCGGCTTGTTGAAGATGCGGTTCCACAGCGCGTTGTCTTCCACAGGCAGGGCCATGAACACATGCTCGACGACCGCCAGCATCAGCAGGAAGGCGGGCAACCCGTAGATCAGCGTGAGATGGTCGTGCGCATTGAGCGCGTGGTAGAGCAGTGCCGCGAAGGCCAGGCAGGCCAGCATCATCGATACCGGGTACAGCGCACTGACACGCGAGCGGCGCATGTAGCTGTCGAGATAGGCGAGGCGATCGGGTATCCAGTCGCTGTTGAAGTTGGGTACACCGAAGAACAGGTTGAGCTTGGCACTCCAACGCATCAGCCACAGCACCGCGAAGGTGTAGAGAGCGACCGGGTTATCGGCTTGCCACAAGGCCACCGACATGGCGATGCCGATGAATACGATACTGAGTTCGTGATACAGACTGGTGCCCAGAGCCAGCTTGAAGCGCACCCAGCGATCGCAGTTCGCCGGGCAATACCGGCTATGGGTGCCGGTGACGATACCCAGGTAGTAGCTGAGCTCGAGAACGCCCCAGATCGCGACCGCCCCCAGGAAGGCAACCGCGATACCGCCGGGGCTGGGCGATGCGGCTGTATGCCAGATAGAGACCGCGCACAGCACCAGCATACCGATCAGCATCAGGGGCAGGGTGCGCCCCCGCGGATCGAGCCGTTGCTGCAGGTAGAGAACCACGCCCGTACCTACCCACCAGACCGTGATGACGAACAGCAGGGGTAGCAGCATTGAGCTCATGGTGGCAGCGGCGTCCAGGTCAGTCGCCGGTGCTGGCACTGCCGGTGTCATCGGCATTGCTGCCGGCGCTGCTATTGCCGCCGACGCCTGCATCGGCCGACAACAGACGTGAGAATGCGCGCACGTTGTCCCGACCGAACGCCGAGAGCTCCACCCTTCGACCGGTGGCCGGGTCACGTAGTGACAAGAGCCCGCTTTCCCAGACGATCAGTTCGAACGGCTGTTCGCGGCCCAGACCCTCGGCCTTGCGTCCTCGAGCCATGCCGCGCATGACGCTACGCATGAAGCCATCCTCTCCCTTGCGCAAGGTGGTGATCGGTTCACCGGTGGCGCCGTCATCGATGCGGATGCCGCCCACTGCCAGATCCGTGAAGAACAGCGTGCGACTCGCGACGATCTCACCCTGATCGTCCGCCTGACTGTTCACCGAGCCGCGGAAGTTCCATGCTGCCGCCACCGACAAGACAAGCATGCCCACCATCGTGATGCGTAGCCACCTTGGCAACATGTTGCGCCGCGCCACCGGCGTTCGCTGCGCGGCGAGCGCGTTCCGGTCGGCAACCGAGCGCTTGTCGGCAAGCGCGTTCATCAACCCGCTTCCAGCGAGACTGGGCCGTGAGCGGGGCCTGTCGAAGAACGGGGTGACTGTCTCGCCTGATTCGACGCATCCACCGCATTCGACGTATCCGTCGAGACTTTGTCGGATGCATCTTCAGAGGCGGTATCGGGAGAGGTGACACCGGGTGGCGGTTGCTGCACGACCTCGGAAATCAGTGTTGCCAGACGATGCACATGCGGCACAGCGCGAAGCATGGGTTGCGGGGAGGCCAGGTGCCACGGCCGGACGTGCGGCCATAGCACCAGGTAGTTGACGTTGGTACTGTCGGTCAGCACCAGCGGAATGTCACCGGTACCGTCGCTGTTCTCGCGTACGTTGGCAGAGGCGATCTGGGTGAACGGCAGGTTGATGGTCACCTGCAACGCGATACCGAAGCGTATGAGAATGCGCTTGTTGGTCAATGTGTAGATCGTGACCTTGGCACTGAGCCAGGCAAGTGTACCGAGTATCGCCAGCGCCAATGCACACAGGAACAACGTGATCAACGCATCGTCGACCAGCTCCATACGTGTCGCGCCCTCGTTCCATCCGCTGATCAGGACGACCGCAAGGACAAGCCCGAAATAGATGGCGACCTTGCGACAGTGAAAGGCGCGTATCGCCAGCGTTCGCCACAGTGGCTTGCCCTGCCACAGGATACGTTCACCCGCCGGCAGGGGGCGCGGGTACGCCTGGCAGGTGTTCGAAATCGAAATCGGGATCAACATCACTCATGGCAATCATCCATCGGGGCGATCAGCTACAGGGCATGCACCCTGCAGGCGCCGGGCAGGTGCCCGCACGCGTCGAAGCCAACCTAGATCAGAGGCTCGGTACGCTGGCGCGAGGCATACACATGCCCACCGCCGTAATAGGCCTGCACCTTGTCTTCCTCGAGCAGCGTGACCTGATCGTTGCTCGCACACAGCGGTACGTTCTCGAACTGCGCACTGTTGATCGCCACTACATGGACTTCCTTTTCCCGTCGACTGATCATGCGCTCGTACAGGGAACCGTCCGCCGGCGCGCGACGCTTCTTCCTTACCTTTACGAACATCATGGGCAACAGTATCTCCCGGCCGGAATTCAATCTCACCTGATAGTAGCGCGGCAGGAATTCCATCTGATCGACCATGACGTCGGTGATCTTGCCGACCACGACCTTGTCGAGTGCGCGAACATCCATGCCGATCGGGTTCGCATCGAATTCGGCGATACGCCAGGCGCCACCCAGGGCAGACAGGGGCTTCAATCGAGGTTCACCTTCTCCGTTCAGATCCGGTACGTCGGAACGATCGGCCCAGGCAGCGGCACCGAGGCCGTCGACCAGCGGATCACCCTTCGGCACGAGCGGCGATCCGGGTGCCTTGAACAGTGGTACGGCGTTGAGTTCGCGATCTCGATCCGTACGATCGTTCGGCAACTGCAAGGTGCCACCGTGCGGCAGGAGGTAGGTCTTGGGTTCCGGTACGGCCGGATAGCCCTGCACCGTGATGTGCTTCGAACGATCCGACACCAGCGGATACCCTTCGCGCTTGCTCTCCCGTTGCAGGTAGATCACGAGCAGGGCGAAGAACAACCAGAAAACGTAGAGAACGACTTGCGTGACATCGATGTACTGCGTGAAAGCGCCGACTTGTTGCATGGTAAAGGCCTCCGGGTAACTCATCTACCCAATGTGGTTGTTTGACGGGTTCGTATCACTGATCTGTCTGATTCGGAAATACAGGCGGTTCGTTCATAGGGGCTAGTTCGGAAATTCGGCGATGCCGAACTGTCTGGATGAAGTATCGGGTCTGGATGGCAGGGCTGGTGTGCACAAGGGTCCCAGGGCAGCGAGTGTGATGAACAGCAGAGCGATCTCGAGGTGATAGACGACGCTGTAGCCGACTGCCGGGTTCGCGAGGGCCTCGCCGAGCGTGCCGTCCATTGCCAGGCGCGTCACGCTGTCTCGGATCAGGCCGCCAGCGGCAATGCCGATACCGGCCGCGGTAGCCTGTGCCGCACCCCAGGCACCGAGCGACAGGCCGGTATGTTCCTCGTCCACCATCGTCATCGCCAGGGTCAGCGTACCCACGGCGAACAGGCCGCCACCGAAACCGATCAGGAAGGTGCCGCCACGAAACAGGCTGGCCGACCCCAGAGGTTCTGCGAAGACCACGGTGGAGAAGGCCACGATGCCGATCAGTGCGCCGGTAGCTGCAAGCCGGACCGGATGGCTGCCACCCTTCAGCAACCAGGCCGCCACTGCAAAGGCCAGCAGGCTGCCGGCGGCCAGCAGTGCGGTGAGAAAGGTCGTGGCACTGACACTGAGGTTGAGGATCTCGCCGCCGTACGGCTCGAGCAGCACATCCTGCATGCTGAAGGCAGCCGTGCCGAGCGCGACCGCGACGAGAAAGCGCAGCCCGTGCGTGGCCTCGGCATAGCGATTCCAGGCTTCCCTGAAGCGTGGTCGTTGCTGTCTGTCGACGTTGATCCCCGGGCGCCGCGACTCCTGCTTCCACAACGCGACCATGTTGAACACCATGGTCAGGATCGCGGCACCCTGAACCACCTGGATCAGCTTGATCTGCTCGAAGTCGCGCAGCAACAGCCCGAATACCAGCGCACTGATGAACATCCCGACCAGCAGCATCACGTACAGCAATGCGACCACCTGGGGGCGGCTCTTTTCCGAAGCGATGTCGGTAGCCAATGCCAATCCGGCGGTCTGTGTGGTGTGCAGACCGATGCCGACCAGCAGGAATGCAAGCCCGGCAGCACCACGGGCGACCCATTCCGGTGCATTGCCATCGCCGGAGAGCAGCAGCAGGGCAAACGGCATGATCGCAAAACCGCCGAACTGCAGCAGTGATCCCATCCAGATGTAGGGAACCCGGCGCCAGCCGATCGCCGAGCGGTGGTGATCGGAGCGGAAGCCGACCAGTGCCCGGAACGGTGCGAACACCAGCGGAATCGCCACCATGGTAGCGACCAGCCAGGCGGGTACGCCCAGCTCCACGATCATGACGCGGTTCAGGGTGCCGTTGAGCAGTACCAGCGCCATGCCGACCGATACCTGGAACATCGACAGGCGCAGCAGACGCGACCATGGCAACTCATCGCTGGCCGCATCCGCGAACGGCATCAGGCGCCCGAACAGCGCACGCCAGGCCTGCAGGCGCTCTGCCGACACCTGCGGTTTCCTGAGTGCCGCCGCCTTCATGAGTCGGGTTGCGGGTGACGAATCAATTCGATCGCCTGTGACTTGTAGAAGCTCGCATCGATTCGACGGGTGCGCAGGACCACGGTGCCAGAGAGGTCCGGGCGGGTTGCCACGAGCTTGCGCACGAGGCTCTCGGCGATGGGTTCGATGGCCGGCGAGCGATCGGAGCGCGGAAACAACTTGCCGGCATGGTAGACCGCCATCAGCAACGGCGTGCGCGGCGCGAATGTGAACAACAGGCTCGCCGGTGGTTCGTCGCCTTCCCGAGCGTCTTTCCGGTCGACCTCATGGTCGCGTTTCAGCTGGGATTGCAAGCCTGCCGCTGCACTCAACATGTCGTCCGGCCGATAGTGGATCAACGAATCCATTGCCACGATGTGATCGAACAGGCCGTGGTCGCCACCCAACATGTCGCCGGCTTCGAATTGGATCTGCCCGGCGAGCTCCACCGGGGTGCGCTGCCTGGCCAGATCGATCAGGTTCGGGCTGATATCGATCCCGACCACGTCGGCACCCCGGCGGGCCGCTTCGATCGACAGCGCACCGGTACCGCAGCCGGCATCCAGTACACGCCTGCCGTTCAGATCAGCGGGCAGCCAACCCAGCAGGGTGGCGCGCATGTCATCGCGGCCGGCACGTACCTTCTGACGAATGCGCGACACCGGCGCATCCGACGTCAAGCGTTCCCAGGCCGCCACGGCAGTGCGATCGAAGTACTCCTGCAGCTGATGACGCTTGTCGAGGTAGCTGGTACTTGGCATGGCGAGTCGTTTCTCGGAGGCCGTCGTCGAGGTGCGCTTCAATCGAAACCTAGAAGATCGAAGATGTCGCGATCCTCGAGCGGCAGCGCAGACAGCGGATCCGTGCCGGCCCACAACGATGCTGCCAGGCGCAGGTACTCGTTGCACACTTTCTCGAGCTCCGGTGAAGTGTCCATCTCGAACAGCGTGGCCTTCTTCAGGCGGCTGCGACGAATCACGTCGAGATCCGGAAAGTGGGCCAGCGTCTGCATGCCGGTCCGATCGTTGAATCGCTGAATCTGATCGGTATCGGCACTGCGGTTGGCGATCACGCCGCCGAGCCGCACGTCGTAGTTCTTCGCCTTGGCATTGATCGCGGTAACGATGCGGTTCATCGCGAAGATCGAATCGAAATCATTGGCAGCGACCACCAGGGCCCGGTCGGCATGCATCAGCGGAGCCGCGAAACCGCCGCAAACCACATCGCCCAATACATCGAAGATGACCACATCGGTGTCTTCCAGCAGGTGATGCTCCTTGAGCAGTTTCACGGTCTGGCCGACGACGTAACCACCGCAGCCGGTGCCTGCGGGTGGGCCGCCGGCTTCCACGCACATCACGCCGTTGTAGCCTTCGTACACGTAGTCGTCCGGCGAGAGTTCCTCATTGTGGAACTCGACCGACTGCAACACATCGATGACGGTGGGCATCAACTGCTTGGTCAGCGTGAACGTGGAATCGTGCTTCGGGTCGCAGCCGATCTGAAGCACCCGCTTGCCGAGCTTCGAGAACGCGGCTGACAGGTTCGACGAGGTGGTGCTCTTGCCGATACCACCCTTGCCGTAAACGGCGAATACCTTGGCGCCCTCGATCTTCAGGTTGGCGTCCTGGTGTACCTGTACGCTGCCGCCGCTCTCGGGCTCGCGGTTGCGGACGGGAACGCTACCCTGGCTGACGGGTCGCTTCAGTTGAGTCATGGGTGTGGCGGCTACGGTCATGCGGCGGCTCCGGTGTAAACACCTTCAAGTCGGTCTTCCAGTTCGTCGCCGGCATCGCTGAGCGCTTGCAGGACATCTTCACTGGGGGACCAGTAGTTTCGTTCATGGGCCTCGAGCAGTCGGTTCGCGACGCGAGCCGAGGCGGCGGGGTTGAGTTCTGCCAGGCGATCACGCATGGTCTTGTCGAGTACGAATGTTTCAGCAAGCTGCCTGTACACCCAGGGCGATACCTGTCCGGTGGTGGCCGACCAGCCCAGCGTGTTGGTAACGGATGCCTCTATCGAACGCACACCCTCGTAGCCATGCTTGAGCATGCCCTCGTACCACTTGGGATTCAGCATGCGCGTGCGGGTTTCCAGCGCGACCTGCTCTTTCAGGCTGCGTACCGAGCCGCCTCCGCGTGTCTGATCACCGATGTAGGTAGGCACCGCCTTGCCACGCGCCTTCTTGATCATCGAGTTGATACCGCCGAGGGTATCGAAGTAGTAGTCGAGTGAGGTGACGCCGAGCTCGACGCTTTCCAGGTTCTGGTACGTCAGGTCGACATCGCCCAGTGCCGATTCGAGCATGGCAGTCTGCTTCACCGGGCTGCCGTCGACACCGTAGGCGAAGCACTTTCGATTGCCGTAGGTGCTCGCCAGTTCGCCTTCGTCGCTCCAGGCACCGCTGTCGATCAACTGGTTGACGTTCGCACCGTAGGCACCTTCGGCGTTGCTGTACACGCGCAGGGCGGCGGTTTCGAAATCGCAACCGTGGGTGCGTTGATACGCCAGGGTGTGTTCGCGTATGGGGTTGTGGCTCAGCGGTTCGTCAGCCCTTGCGGCCAGCAGCGCGCCCTCGGCGAGCAGCCTTGTCTGCAACGGCAGCAGATCACGAAAGATGCCCGACAGCGTCACCAGCACATCAACCCGTGGGCGGCCGAGTTCTTCGAGCGAAATCAGCTCGGCTCCACACACCTTGCCGAAGCCATCGACGCGGGCCCGTATGCCCATCAGCGCCATGACCTGTGCGATCGGAATGCCCTCGTTCTTCAGGTTGTCCGTGCCCCAGAGCACGAAGGCCACCGAACGCGGCAAGGCACCGGAATCCGCCAGGTGTCGCTCGATCAGCAGGTCGGCATGACGCTCGCCGCAGCGCTGTGCGAAACGAGTCGGCAGGCGGAACGGGTCGAAGCCGTGGATGTTGCGGCCCGTGGGCAGGGTCTTGGGGTTGCGTAGCACATCGCCCCCGGGCGCAGGCTTGACGAAGCCGGCATCCAGTGCGTGCACGATACCATCCAGCTCCGCATCGCTCTTCAGGTGCCCGTTCATGCGTGCCACGACGTTCTGCCAAGGCTCGCCGGGCACCGGTGCATCGGCACGCCGCTGATCCGCATCGCCGTCGTCGGCTGACGCGGCGGCCGGTTTTTCCCATGCCATCTCGGTGAAGGTACCGGCATCGTGCGCCTCGAGTACGGCCGCCACTGCCTCGCGCGTGGCGGCGGCTTCGGTGGAATTCTGAAACGCGTGCAGCAGATCCAGACGTTCCGCGACGGAGGGCGCCTCACCGATCACATGCATGCCCTGCGGTATGAGGGTGCCTTCGTAGTCGTCGAGCATCCGTTGCAGACGGCTGATCGTGTCGGCGACACGCCCGTGCTGCCAGTCGAGCCCCCCATCGTGTTCATCCTCGAACTGGACGTCCAGTTCGCCACACTGCTGGCGCAACAGGTCGATCAGCTCGCCGGCCTCTTCGCTATGCTGGCTCGGCAAACGGTGCCACTGCTGTATAGAACTGCGCAGATCCGCCAAACCCCGGTAGAGTCCTGCCTCTGTCACGGTCGGTGTGAGGTAGCTGATCAGCGTGGCCGCCGAACGGCGCTTCGCGATGGCTCCCTCGGATGGATTGTTGGCCGCATACAGGTAAAAGTTCGGGGTGTCGCCGATCAGGCGATCGGGCCAGCATTCGCCACTCATGCCAGTCTGCTTGCCGGGCATGAATTCGAGCGCACCGTGTGTGCCGAAATGCAACAGTGCGTCTACATCGACGGTGTTGCGCAGATGCTGGTAGAACGCACAGAACGCATGCGTGGGTGCGAACCCGCCTTCATACAGCAGGCGCATCGGATCACCTTCGATGCCGAAGCCCGGCTGGATACCTACGGTGACGTTGCCGAACCGTGCCCCCAGGACGAACAGGCCCTGGCCATTGGTCATCAGCTTGCCAGGTGCCGGGCCCCAGTGTTTTTCCACCTCCTCTAGCCAAGGGGTCTGGCGCACGTGCTCGTCGGTGGGCACCACCGCCAATACATTCGCATCGGTGCCGTAGCGCTCCGAGTTGCCACCGAGGATTTGCTCGCGCAACTCGTCTTCGGAGGCCGGTACCTCGACATCGTAGCCTTCCCGCTTCAGCCGGGTGAGCACGTTGAACAGGGAGTTGAACACGGCGAGGTAGGCCGCGGTACCGGTAGCGCCGGCATTGGGCGGAAAGTTGAACAGCACGATGCCGAGCTTGCGGCTGTGGCGTGGTTCGTGACGCAACGACACGAGGTGGCCGACCCGCTCGGCCAGCGTGTCGATACGCTCGTCGACGGGACGCATCTCGCGCTCGTCACCCTTGCCGGTCTTGCCGGTGGACTCATGCCCTGCGAACAGCATCGGCCCGGTGGCTCCGTCGAGCTCGGGAATGGCCACCATCATCGTCGCTTCGATCGGCGTCAGGCCCTGGCCACCTTCGTGCCACTGCGACAGTGTCTGGAACTCACTGGGATGAGCGGCGAGGTAAGGTACGTCGAGTGCTTCGAGGGCCTTGCCGGCCGCCACGGAATCGCTGTACGCCGGGCCGCCGACCAGCGAGAACCCGGTCAGCGATACCAGGCAATCGATCAGCGACTCGCCATCCTTCCTGAAGAATGCGTCGATCACCGGGCGGGCATCCAGGCCCGTGGCGAACGCCGGCAGTACCCGCAGACCCCGTGCTTCGAAGCTCCGGATGACCTCATCGTAGTGCTTCGTGTTGCCGGCAAGCACATAGGAGCGCATCAGCAGGAGGCCGATCGTGGCACGGCAGTCGGCAGGTGCGGGCAGGTCGTTCGGGCAGGTGGTGACGCGCCGGGCCAGTGCCGGGTGGTAGAGCCCGGTGTCCGGGTAGTCGACCGGTGCGGACTCCGCGATCATGTCACGCAGGGCCACACGTTCGTCGCTGGCGTAGCGATGAACCAGCAGCCTCACGAGCGAGGCAATGTTCTCTTCCGAGCCCGCGAGCCAGCACTGCATCGTCAGGAAGTAGGCACGCAGATCCTGCGCCTTGCCGGGAATGAACTTCAGGATACGTGGCAGCCGGCGCAACAGCGCCATCTGTGACGAGGCGTTCGAGGCCCCGGGCTTCTTCGAGCCGCGCAGCTTGCGCAGCATGGCCACCGGCCCCTTGAGAGGGCCGCTCATGTTCAGTGAACCCATACGCGTGAGCTTGACGATCTCGGCACCGGACATCACGCCGACGAACGCATCGCACTGCGGCGCACGCGCCTGCAGGGCCGGTAACACCGCTTGCACGTGTGCATCCAGGAACAGCATGGACGTCAGTAATATATCGGCCTGCCCGATCGCCGCCTCGCAACGCTTCAGAGCATCCTCGTCGTTCGCCCATTCACTGGCCGGGTGCATCGAAAATTGCAACCCTGGCACCTCTTGCTCCAGCTGCTGCTGAACACGGTCGCAGATGCCGCCCAGGTGACCATCCAGCGTGACGATGGTGACGCGGATCGGCGTGGCTTCAACGTGCGAAGTGGGCTTTTGCATCGTATAACGTCTCCAGCGTGATGACTCCCACACCGCTCATGCGCGCGTAGGTCTCCGTGTTGCGTCGTGCCTTGCCGCGTACGAAGAACGGGATCTTGCCGAGCTCTCGTTCCGCGTCTGCCGCCCATCGGGTCGGTGCCGGTTCTCCCGGGTCTGCGGCAGTGTGGTCGACGTCTGCGGGTGCGGACGTATCTGAGCCTGCGACGTCGGTCGGATCGGGCGCCTCATCCGCCGCCGGCTTCGTGCCTTCACGCTCTGCGCGGTGCAGGTGCGAGGCGCTGCGGTCGTTGAATTCGAAGTCTTCACGGAACATGTGCACCAGATGCTCCTCCAGGCCCATCATCAGGGGGTGCACCCAGGTGTCGAAGATCACGTTGGCGCCTTCGAAACCCATCTGAGGCGAATAACGCGCCGGAAAGTCCTGCACGTGTATCGGTGTGGAAATGACCGCACACGCGATGCCCAGCCGCTTGGCCACGTGACGCTCCATCTGCGTACCCAGCACGAGCTCCGGCTGCAACTCTTCGATGCGTTCCTCGACGGCCAGGTAATCGTCGCTGATCAGTGCCTCGATACCGAAGTCTTTCGCCACGGCACGTACGTCGCGGGCCATCTCACGACTGAAGGTGCCGATGCCGACCACCTCGAAACCGAGTTCGTCACGTGCGATGCGGGCGGCAGCGATCACGTGGCTGCCGTCGCCGAAGATGAATACCCGCTTGCCGGTCAGGTAGGTGGAATCCACCGAGCGGGAATACCAGGGCAGGCGGCTCGAGCTGGCCTGCTTGACAGCACTGGCATCCACCCCGGTCAGCTCTTCGATCTCGCCGATGAAGTCGAGGGTCGCATTGACGCCGATGGGTACGGTCTTCGTGAAGGGTTGCTCGAAGGTGCGCTGCAACCAGGTGCACAGGGTCCGTGCCACCTCCGGGTAGAGGCAGATGTTGAAGTCCGCCGCCGGCAGCCGCAGCAGATCATCGACCGTCGCATCGAGCGGTACCACGGTGTTCACATCGATACCGATGCTGTCGAGCAGGGAGCGGATCTCCGTCACATCGTCGCGGCATCGAAAGCCGAGGCTTGCCGGGCCCAGGATGTTCGCCAGCGGACGGCGTCGGGTAGACGGGTTCGACCGGTCCGACGCCGGGGGGCTGGGTGCGACTTGGTCAGACAGATCCGACAGCACCTGTCGCACCATGTAGTACAGGGTTTCGCTGGCACCCCAGTTTTCCTTCTTGGAATAAGCCGGTAGTTCCAGCGACACCACGGGCACCGGGATACCCATGCCGCGTGCCAGCGACCCGGGCTGATCCTGGATGAGCTCTGCGGTACAGGATTCACCGACCAGCAGTGTGCGGGGTTGATATCGATCGTAGGCACTGCGGATCGTCTGCTTGAGCAGCCCTGCCGTGTCGGCGCCGAGATCACGCGCCTGGAAGGTGCTGTAGGTCACCGGTGGCCGATGGTCGTTACGCTCGATCATCGTGAACAGCAGGTCGGCATACGTATCGCCCTGCGGCGCATGCAGCACGTAATGCACGTCGCGCATCGAGTTGGCGATGCGCATCGCACCGACATGCGGTGGGCCTTCGTATGTCCACAGTGACAGTTCCATGGTCAGACCTTCAGTACGGCTTGGCGGCGCAGGGGGCGGGCGAACAGTTCCGCCAGGTCACCGGCCTGTTCGAACCCGTGTACCGGCGTGAACACCAGCTCGATCGACCATTTGGTGCGATGACCTTCGGCTTCGAGCGGGTTGGCCAGGCCGAGTCCGCACACGGTCAGGTCGGGGGCAGCCTTGCGCAGGCGATCGAGCTGAGTGTCGACATCCTGCCCTTCCACGATCGTGGCGCCGGGGGGCACCCTTGCCATTTCCGGGCCCAGGGTTTGTCTGTCGAGGTACGGAACGCCGATTTCCAGCAGCGTCATGCCGCATTCCTCGGCCATGAAACGCGCCAGTGGAATTTCCAGCTGTGAGTCGGGCATGAACCACAGACGCTTGCCCTGCAGTTGCTCACGGTACCGCGCCAGCGCCTGGGTGGCACGCGCCACCGGTGCAGCCATGCCGTCGTTGATCCGGGTAGGCGGTACGTCGAACGCGTTACCGGCCGCTTCGAAGAAGGCCCGCGTGCCGTTGATGCCGAACGGAAACAGTGCAGGCACGTGCTGCGCACCTCGCGCAAGCAGGGCCCGTCGGGTCGCGTTCAGAAACGGCTGCGCGAGCAGGAACCGGGTGTTCGGCCCGATGGCCGGCAAGGCGTCAGCCCGGCGCGGCGGGAAGAACGCCAGCGAGCCGGCTGCCGCCGTGATGCCGCACTGATCGAACAGACGCTCGAACTGATCCTCGACGATGTCGGGCAAGGTGCCGACGACCACGAGCTGCGTCGCGTCGGTCTGCGGTGCCGACCGGGTCAGGGCCTCGAGGCACGTATCCTCGCCCTCGGTAAAGGTGGTCTCGATGCCGCTGCCGGAATAGTTCAATACCCGCACCCTGCCGGCATGAGCCGCCGACAGCCGCTCCGCTGCCTTGCCCAGGTCGAGCTTGATGACCTCCGACGGACAAGAGCCGACCAGGAACAGGGTTGTAATATCAGGGCGTCGCGCCAGCAACTGATGCGCGATGCGATCGAGTTCCTCGTTGGCATCGGCCAGCCCGGCGAGATCCTTCTCCTGCATGATGGCGGTTGCGAAGCGCGGCTCCGCGAAGATCATGACACCGGCAGCCGACTGCAGCAGATGCGCGCAGGTGCGCGAACCCACGACCAGAAAGAACGCATCCTGCATCTTGCGGTGCAACCAGACGATACCGGTCAACCCACAGAACACTTCACGCTGGCCGCGCTCCACGGTCACCGGGATGTCGCATAAGACCGGTGCGTTCATGCGGCGGATTCCACCATCGGATCGGTGGCGACCCGCTCGGTGGCCGGCGCTTCGATCGCCCCGTGCGCCGATTCCGTGGTGTGCACGTTGCCGGCGAGGCGCGCCTGCCGTAATTTCCAGATGAATTGTGCCGCGTTGATCGCGTACAGCAGGTAGGCGGCCAGGGCAACCTTGAATTGCAATTCGAGCGAGCCGAGCCCGGTCAGGAACAGCACCAGGTACATCGTGTGCAGGGCGATCACCACCATGCTGACCGCATCTTCCCAGAAGAACGCCGGCGCGAAGAGATATTGACCGAACACCACACGCTCCCATATGCAGCCGGTCACCATGATCGTGTAGAGCAGCGCCGTCTTGATCAACACGGAGACCGTTGCCGCCACTGCGCCTTCGCCCGTCTGCAGGTAGCGCAAGACAAGCCAGGCACTGACCAGGAATGCAACGAACTGCACCGGCGCGAGTATTCCCTGCACGAGGGTCCAGCGAGTGCCATCGCGGCGAGCGCGCTGTTCGGGTGTATACAGGGACTTTGCGGCTGACTGCCCCGAAGGCTTCTCCGGGGGCTTCCGGAGGAGGTGCTGTGGGACGGAGAAATCGGTGGCTGGCATGGACTTCCAGATCAGTCTAATGAAGGTCTGGAGCCAGTTTATGGAGCTGTTTTGAGAGTGTCAACTAAAAATGACACTCGCCCTTGTCACCGGAGAGGTTCATCGGTGTATGATGTTTGTCAAGGTTAGTAACCGGTTCAAAATTGTAGCGTCGATGTCTGCTGCTGGAACCGATGATCTTCTGCCCGATCGCAGATGTGCCGGCAGGGAATGACAGATTTGCGAATTCGGTTGAATTGGTGTTTAGTTCACGTTCTGGGAATACCGGCGGGTGGGCATCGACCATGAAAGAACCCCTTGAGCACCAACACGCGTTGAGCGAAGACGTAGTCGCCGATTCCGACGCGGATGACAAGCCCTCGGGTGAGAAACCGACGAGACTGGATGACTGGCAGCATGTCGAAGTGCCAGTGGAGAGCCTGTTGCGAACACTGGAAGACGAACTCATTCCGCGGCTACTGGTGTCGCACCCGTTCAGGGAACCGGTGAGCCCGGCAATCGAAGGGGGTTGCTCCGAGCTGCCGACAGGGCCGTGGGCATCGTCTGCCAACATTCGCACACTGGCAGACTGGTGTATCGAACAGGATTCCGAAGCGGTGAATGCAGAGGTCGCCGACCTGCTCGGGCGCGGCGTCAGCCTGGAGAGCATCTATCTGCATCTGGTTGCCCCGGCGGCACGTGCGCTGGGTGAGCGCTGGAACACGGACGAGGCGAGTTTCGCCGATGTCAGCCTCGGGCTCTGTTGTCTGCACCGGTTATTGTGCGATTGCGAATCCGTGGGTTTTCATCGCGCTTCCACTCCTGAAAGCTACTCTATCCTGTTGACCTCCACGCCCGGTGATCAACACACCTTCGGGGTTGCCATGGCGGCTGACTTCTTCCGCCGTTACGGCTGGCAGGTCAGTAACCTGTGTGGCCTGGATGCGGGGTTCATCGTCGATCGACTGCGTGGAACGCACTATTCGGCGCTCGGGCTATCCCTGCACAGCGATCAGAATCTCGAAGCTCTCGACCGGCTCATCGGTCAGGCACGGCGTATCTCCTGCAATCAGGACATCCTCATCGTGGTCGGTGGCAACTTCTTCCTGCGCCACCCGCGCATGGTCAAGCATGTCGGCGCAGATCTGCTTGCCACCGACGGGCACAAGGCGATTCTCGACACTCGGGCCGCCCTTCGACTGCGTTCTGAAACTGCGTGACCCGATGAGTTCACTAGCCGCACTGGCCACCACACTCGATGCGATCTCCGGCCATACCGCCGCCGAGCTGATCGGTGCGTCCACGGATATCGCGTTGATCATCGATGCCCAGGGCATCATCCGCGACGTAAGTGTGAGTTCGACCACGATCTCTCCCGAACTCGGGCGCGACTGGATCGGCCTCAGCTGGCAGGATACGGTCACGCTGGAGAGTCAGCAGAAAGTGGTCGACATGCTCGCGGATGAGAACCCGGCACAGTCCAGGCAACGGCAGGTGAACCATCTCGGTGGCGACGGCAACGACCTACCGGTGGTCTATCGTAGCGTGCTGCTCAACGATGAAGGCGATCGGGTCGCGCTCGGCAAGGATCTCAGCTCCCTGGCGCGTGTGCAGCAGCGGCTGGTGAACGTGCAGCAGTCGATGGATCGCGACTACGCTCGGCTACGGCTCTTCGAAACCCGGTATCGCATGCTGCTGCACAGCTCGCGCGAGGCGATCCTGGTAGTCGACCTGAGCAACAATCGAGTGACCGAGGTCAACCCGGCGGCTTGCGAGTTGCTGGGTGTGACTGATCGGCGCCTGATCAACAGCGGCCTGTTGCGCTGGTTCGATGTCGACGACCGGCAGACTCTCGAGGATGCGGTGGGCGCTGTACGGATGAATGGCCAAAGCCTGCAGATTACACTGAACAGCGGCGTCGGCACTGAGCCGGTACAGGCAAATCTGTCCCTTTTCAAGGATGACCAGCAGTCGTATCTGCTGATGCGCCTGCGCCACGGTGAGGTCAAGCTGAGCGCCGAGCCATCGCCCAAGAAGGTGAAGCGCCTGATGACGCTGGTGGAAAGCGTGCCGGATGCACTGGTCATCACTGACGATGGCGGGGATATCCTGCTGGCGAATACGGAATTCCTGGATCTGGTGCAAATTGCCAGGCAAGACCAGATGCGCCGTAAACCGATCGCCAACTGGCTAGGGCAGGGCGGTATTGATTACCAGGTGATCATGTCGAGCCTGCGTGAGCATGGCTCCCTACGTCTTTACAGCACACAGGTGCGCGGCGAGTTCGGTTCGATCACGGATGTGGAAGTGTCAGCCTCGATGGTCGAGACCGAAGAAGGCGAGTGCATCGGGTTTTCGATCCGCAACATCAGCCGCCGTGTAGCCGCCAACGATGCGGTCACGACACTTGCACCACGCTCGCTGGATCAGCTCACGCAACTGGTCGGTCGAGTGCCGCTGAAGGAACTGGTTCGAGAGTCCACCGAATTGATCGAACAGCTCTGCATACAGGCTGCACTGAAACTGACCGGTAACAACCGTGCTTCTGCCGCTGAAATGCTTGGGTTGAGCCGGCAGAGCCTGTATGTCAAGTTGCGACGGTATTCCATGGACGACGACGATGACGAGACAAGCCGTGCCAGGCCTTCGCGTGATCGCGCGGCATCGAACCACCGTCCGCCTTCCGGGGTTTGAATAGGCGTGAATCTTCTTGACACCGGCGGGTGTCAATTATAGTTTACACCCATGCCAACCGGATCCATCAGCTTCTCGCGCGACTCTCTGCCGTCACCGACGGCCGTACTCGAACTGCTCAAGCCCATCACGTGGTTTCCACCCATGTGGGCTTTTCTCTGCGGCACCGTCTCGACGGGCCAGGCTTTCAGCGGGCACTGGCTGGCCGTGTTCCTCGGCGTGCTGCTGACCGGGCCGCTCGTCTGCGCGACCAGCCAGGCTGTCAACGACTGGTACGACCGGCATGTCGATGCGATCAATGAGCCCGATCGGCCGATACCCAGCGGGCGTATTCCGGGAAGCTGGGGTCTGTACATCGGCTTGATCTGGACATCGCTTTCACTGATCGTGGCCTCGCTGCTGGGGCCGGTGGTGCTCGTGGCGGCGATCATCGGCCTGGTACTGGCCTGGGTGTACAGTGCACCACCGCTGAGACTCAAAGCGAACGGTTGGTGGGGCAATGCCGCGTGCGGAGCTTGTTACGAAGGCCTGCCCTGGATTACCGGTGCGGCGATCCTGGCAGGAGGTGCCTTGCCGAATGGCCAGATTCTGGCCGTGGCAGCGCTGTACAGCCTGGGTGCGCACGGCATCATGACCCTGAACGACTTCAAGTCGATCGCCGGCGATACGGAGATGAATCTGAGATCGCTACCGGTGCAACTCGGTGCCGAGCGAGCGGCGTACCTGGCTTGTATTATCATGACGGTATCGCAGCTGGGCGTCGTCGCTTGCCTGTGGTACTGGCAGCTACCTTGGCATGCCGTCGTCGTCGGTCTTTTCGTGCTGGTGCAGTTAGTGCTGATGCGTCGGCTGCTCACTGATCCGCGCGGATTGGCTCCATGGTACAACGCCAGCGGTGTGAGTCTCTATGTGCTGGGCATGCTGGTCAGCGCCCTTGCACTGCGTTGAGCCTCTGTACGGCCAACCATCCTGTGCGCCGGCGACCATTTGCGCCGACGACAAGAAGACTGGAACGAGTGAGCAGGCCATGACAGGTGTAGCCGACGAGGTAGTGCGAGAAGCAGCGGGAGAGCCATTCGAACGGGCTCGTGACGGGGCTGTAAAAGGTATCGGATGGTTCGGCGTGATCCGACTCGGGCTGGTGCAGACGTCGCTGGGTGCGATCGTGGTG
Source organism: Granulosicoccaceae bacterium (assembly GCA_965214025.1). GTDB lineage: Bacteria > Pseudomonadota > Gammaproteobacteria > Granulosicoccales > Granulosicoccaceae > Granulosicoccus. The sequence goes on along the minus strand of CBDCAW010000083.1, from coordinate 127,565 downwards.
CTCACCACATCCACCATCAATCGCGTCATGGTGGTGGAACTCTCACTGCCGGCCCTGTTACCCGGGCTGTTGGTAGGCTTGCATTACGCCGTTCAGATCACCCGGCCGCGGCTCGGTCACGGTTCCGACCAGGGTGGCCGGCGTACCCCCTGGATCATCGGCGGCATGCTGGTGCTCGGCATCGGCGGTGTGCTGGCCGCGGTGGCCACCGCCGTGCTGGCGAATCACACGCTCGGCGGCACTCTGCTCGCCATCGTCGCCTTCGTGCTGGTGGGCATCGGCGTCGGGGCATCGGGCACCTCGTTGCTCGTGTTGCTCGCACAACGGGTCACGCCGCGGTATCGCGGCGCGGCGGCGACCACCGTGTGGGTCATGATGATCGCGGGTTTCATCGTCACGGCCATCGTCGCCGGAGCCTACCTCGATCCGTTTTCCTTCGAACGCCTGATCGCTGTGACCGCAACGGTGTCGCTGATCGCCTTGACGATAACGCTGTTCGCCGTCTCGGGTATCGAGCCCAGGGTCGTGACCGCCAGGCACCGGGAAGGGGGCTTGCGCGAGAGCCGGCACGCGGTTACCGCGGAACCTGTCGAGGCAACGCCGTTTCGGCTCGCACTGCGGGAAGTCTGGGAAGAGCCGGATTCGCGCCGCTTCAGCATCTTCGTCTTCGTTTCCATGCTTGCCTACAGCGCACAGGATCTCATCCTCGAGCCCTTTGCAGGTGCGGTGTTCGGTATGACACCCGGCGAATCCACCCAGCTTTCGGGGGCACAGCACGGTGGGGTACTGCTTGGCATGTTGTGCGTGGCCTTCGGTTGCAGTGTCATCGGCGGCAAGCGGCTGGGCTCGTTGCGCTCATGGACCATCGGTGGTTGCCTGGCATCGGCGGTGGCGCTCGTGGTGCTGTCGGTCGGTGGATTCTTCAGCGCGGTATTCCCGCTACGTATCGCGGTATTCGCGCTCGGCATGGCGAACGGTGCCTTCGCCGTCGCTGCCATCGGCTCCATGATGGACCTCGTCGGTCGTGGCAACCGTCAACGCGAAGGCGTACGCATGGGTCTCTGGGGGGCGGCTCAGGCCATTGCCTTTGGTCTCGGCGGTGTCTTCGCCACCTTTGCGGTCGATGTCAGTCAGTGGCTGACGAGCAGCCCGCGGATCGCCTACGCCATCGTCTTCGTGCTGCAGGGCGTGCTGTTCCTGGGCGCCGCCCGCCTTGCCTTACGTGTCTACCAACCTGCCAGCCCTGAACGCCAGGGCAGCTTTTCACCCGGCCGGATGGCCCTGGAGGTCAATCGATGAATCAGGATACGACATACGACGTGATCGTGATCGGAGGTGGCCCGGCCGGTGCGACCGCTGCCACCGAGATGGCGGAAGCCGGTCGGTCGGTGCTGTTGGTGGATCGGCGTGGTCGCATCAAGCCGTGCGGCGGTGCGGTGCCGCCGCAGTTGCTGAAGGACTTCGATGTGCCGCGTGACGTGCTGGATGCTGAGGTGAGTTCGGCACGCATGGTCTCGCCCACCGCCCATGCCGTGGACATGCCGATCGACGAGGGTTTCGTCGGCATGGTGGATCGCGGCACCTTCGATGAATGGTTGCGCCGGCGAGCGGTCGACAAGGGTGCCGATCGGCTCGACGGCACCTTCGTCGACCTGGGTGCCTCCGACGGTACCCCACGTGATCGTCAATGTCCGCGTCGGTGACAAGCGAGGCACCAGTGAAAAGCGCGCGCTTCGCGCCCGTTACGTGATCGGTGCCGACGGTGCGCGTTCCGCCGTTGGCCGGGCGGCGATGCCGAAGACCAGCAAGCTCAAGGTCGTGCTCGCGTATCACGAGATCATCGAATCTCCGGTAGCCGAAACGGGGTTGGCAGATGCCGATGCCACCCGCTGTGACGTGGTCTATGACGGCTCGCTGTCGCCGGACTTCTACAGCTGGGTGTTTCCGCACGGCAAGACCGTCAGTGTCGGTACCGGTACGGCTCAGCAGGGGTTCGGCATGCGTGAAGCGGTGAACGAGCTGCGCCGCCGCACCGGGCTCGACTCGGCGGTTACCGTGCGTACCGAAGGTGCACCGATTCCGATGAAGCCATTGCGGCGCTGGGATGACGGCAAGCATGTGATTCTCGCAGGTGATGCGGCGGGCGTCGTCGCGCCGGCCTCCGGTGAAGGAATCTTCTATGCCATGGCTTGCGGACGAATCGTCGCGCAAACGGTGATGGAAGCCATCGATGCCGGTAAGCCCGCCAGGTTGAAGCAGGCCCGCAAGCGATTTCTCAAGGCCCACGGCAAGGTATTCTTCGTGCTCGGCATCATGCAGAGGTTCTGGTACTCGAGCGACAAGCGCCGCGAACGGTTCGTCAGCCTGTGCGACGATCCCGACATTCAGCGGCTGACCTGGGAGGCCTATCTGAACAAGAAACTCGTGGGTCGCGACCCGATGGCCCACGTGCGTGTGTTCTTCAAGGATACGGCGCACCTGCTCGGTATCGTCCGGCCCGAAGCCGGCCGGACGGGTCGATCGGCTCCATCGGGACGATCCCCTTCGGGACGATCCCCATCGACGCAATCGATGTCGGACCGAGCGGTTCGCGCCGATTCGAAATCACGTTGACCCTGGCTTGCCAGTTTCACCGTGCTCAAGTTCTACCGTATAATCGATAACAATACAACCCGAGGGATCTGGCGTGCATATCGGAATTCCCAAAGAGACGCACAAGGGCGAGAAGCGCGTTGCGCTGACGCCTGATACGGCGGCTCAGATACAGAAGCTTGGCCACACGCTGAGCATCGAGACCGGCGCGGGCAGTGCGGCGGACCATACCGACGAGGCGTACCGCGAAGCCGGTGTCGAGGTGCTCGATGATGCCGCGGCGGTGTATGACGCCTGTGATCTGATCATGAAGGTCAGGGCGCCCGCGCAGCAGTCGGAGCTCGGTGACGAGGTGGCGCTGCTGCGCGAGAACACCATACTGCTCAGTTTCATCTGGCCGGCCCAGAACGAAGAGCTGATGAACAGCCTTGCCGAGCGCAAGGTCACCGTGCTCGCCATGGATTCGGTACCGAGAATCTCACGCGCCCAGAAGCTCGATGCCCTGAGCTCGATGGCCAACATCGGCGGCTACCGGGCCATCGTGGAGGCTGCCAATCAGGTTCGGTCGTTTCTTCACCGGTCAGGTCACGGCCGCCGGCAAGGTGCCGCCGGCCAAGGTCATGGTCATCGGCGCGGGGGTTGCCGGGTTGGCCGCCATCGGAGCGGCACGTGGCATGGGGGCCGTGGTGCGTGCCTTCGACACGCGGCCGGAAGTGAAGGAACAGGTGGAGAGCATGGGGGCCGATTTCCTCGAGCTCGACTATGAGGAAGAGGACGAAGACGAGGACGGCTCGGGTGATGGCGGTTACGCCAAGCAGATGAGCCAGGCCCTTCATCGATGCCGAGATGGCGTTGTTCCGCGAACAGGCCAAGGAGGTCGACATCATCGTCACCACCGCGCTGATTCCGGGCAAGCCGGCGCCGGAACTGATCACCACCGACATGGTGGAATCGATGAAGCGTGGCAGCGTGATCGTCGACCTTGCGGCCGAGCAGGGCGGTAACTGCAAGCTGACGAAGGCCAACGAGGTCGTCGAGCATAACGGGGTCACCCCTGATCGGCTACACCGACCTGCCCCAGCCGGCTGGCGGCGCAATCCAGCCAGCTCTACGGTACCAACCTGCGGCATCTGCTCACCGATCTGACGCCTGAGAAAGACGGCAAGATCAACGTGAACATGGAGGACGAGGTGATCCGTGGTACCACCGTGATCAAGGAAGGCAAGATCACCTGGCCACCACCGGCACCGAAGATTTCCGCCACACCCAAGAAGAAGGCACCGGCGAAGAAAGCGCCGGAAACGCCACCCGAAGACGCAACGCCGCCCTCACAGACCGGCACCCATGTCAGCGTTGCCGTGGCGGCCCTGGCCATCCTGCTGATCGGTGGGGCCGCGCCGGCCGAGTTCATGAGCCATTTCACCGTGTTCGTGCTGGCCTGCTTCATCGGCTACCAGGTCATCTGGAACGTGTCGCCGTCGTTGCACACGCCGCTGATGAGTGTGACCAACGCGATCTCCGGCATCATCGTGGTCGGCGCTATGTTGCAGATCTCGTCGAGCAGTGGTTTCGTCGTGTTTCTCGCCGCCATCGGCGTGCTCATCGCCAGTATCAACATCGCCGGGGGCTTTCTCGTCACCCAGCGCATGCTCAAAATGTTCAGGAAATAAGCGTTATGAATCAAGGAATGGTCACTGCGGCCTACATCATCGCCGCCATCCTGTTCATCCTCAGCCTGTCGGGCCTGAGCAAGCAGGAAACGGCGCGGCGCGGCAATCAGTTCGGAATTGCAGGCATGGCCCTGGCGATCATCGCCACCATACTTGGCGATGGCGTGCAGAGTTACGGCATCCTCATCGTCATGATGGGTATCGGCGGTTTCATCGGATCATCGCTCGCGGGCAAGGTGCAGATGACGCAGATGCCGGAGCTGGTGGCGATCCTGCACAGCTTCGTCGGCATGGCGGCCGTACTCGTCGGCTTTGCGACCTACCTGGATCCGGACACAACCTACACGGGCACCGAGCTGACGATCCACAATGTGGAAATCTACCTCGGGGTGCTGATCGGAGCCCTGACGTTCACGGGCTCAGTCGTCGCCTTCGGCAAACTCAGTGGCCGGGTCGGCAGCAACCCGCTGATCCTGCCGAACAGGCACCTGATGAATGCCGGGGTCGGGGTGGTCTGCCTGATACTGCTGTTCGTGTTCCTGAGCGTGGACCATGGCGTCGGCACGGTCGTCCTGTTCATCATGGCGCTGCTATCGTTCGCGTTCGGCGTGCACATGGTCATGGCGATCGGTGGCGCCGACATGCCGGTGGTCATCTCGATGCTGAACAGCTACTCGGGCTGGGCCGCGGCGGCGACCGGCTTCATGTTGTCAAACGATCTGCTGATCGTCACCGGAGCGCTCGTGGGCAGCAGCGGTGCGATCCTCAGCTACATCATGTGCCGGGCAATGAACCGGAAGTTTCTCAGCGTGATCATGGGCGGCTGGGGAGATGCGCCCTCTGGCGCCGGTGACGACGACGGAGAGCAGGGGGAAGCGGTACCGATCAAGGCCGATGAGGTAGCCGAGCTGTGCAAGGATGCGGATACTGTCGTGATCGTGCCGGGCTACGGCATGGCGGTGGCCGGTGCCCAGCATCCGGTGGCCGAGCTGACGAAGCAACTGAAAGCCAAGGGTGTGAAGGTGCTGTTCGCGATTCACCCGGTGGCAGGGCGTATGCCGGGGCACATGAACGTGTTGCTCGCGGAGTCCAGCGTGCCCTACGATCTGGTGCTGGAGATGGACGAGATCAACGATGACCTGCAGAACACCGATGTCGTCATCGTCATCGGTGCCAACGACATCGTGAACCCCTCGGCCATGGAAAACCCGAACAGCCCGATCGCCGGCATGCCGGTGCTGGAAGTGTGGAATGCCAAGCACGTGATCGTATCGAAGCGCAGCATGGCCACAGGCTACGCCGGTGTCGAGAACCCGTTGTTCTTCCGCGAGAACACGCGCATGTTGTTCGGCGATGCGAAGGAGAGTGTGAACGGGATCTTGCAGGGGTTGCAGTAATCAGCTTTCGGGCGGCACTCTGGTCTGAGCGGGGTCGTCACCCCGCTCAGTCGTGAACTCATCGGTTGCATCGGCCCTGTCGAGCAATTCGAAGAGGTGATCGCCGGAAAAGTCCGGTTGCGCGGGAACGATGAGGCCGTCGGTTTCCGGATTGCGCCCATTGCAGGCGCCCACCGATGCGCCTCAGCGGTAATACAAAGACCGCCCATCCATGAACAGGTGTACTTTTGATGGCTGCGCACTCATGCGCATGGTCTTGCCACGCACGTCGCGGTGGATACCGGCCAGCTTGCCGATGATCGGCGAATCGCCCTGGGTGGGCATGTCGAAGTAAAGCTGTGTTACCTCGCCGAGTGCTTCGGAGATGTGTACCTTGCCTTCGAAGGCGTACTCATCGCTGTCGGTCACCAGCATGTCTTCAGGGCGAATGCCGAGGTTCACCTTCGAGCCCTGCAGGTCTGCCGCGGTCTTGATGTTGGAGGTGATCGTGCCACCGCTGCCGTCGACCTTGACCCGGGTGTTCTCACCGGTCTCCACGATTTCCCCGGGAAACAGGTTCATTGCCGGTGAACCGATGAACTGCGCGACGAATTCGTTCTCCGGGCGTTCGTAGAGGTCCAGCGGGCTACCCACCTGTGCGATGCCACGGTTGGCCAGTACCACGATGCGGGTGGCGAGCGTCATGGCCTCGACCTGATCATGGGTTACGTAGATCATGGTCGAGTTCGGCATGCTTTCCTTCAGCTGTGCGATCTCGATACGTGTGGCTACCCGCAAGGCGGCATCGAGGTTCGACAAGGGCTCATCGAACAGATACACCTTCGGATCCCGGACGATCGAACGGCCGATGGCCACGCGCTGGCGCTGCCCACCGGAGAGTGCCTTGGGCAGACGATCGAGGTACTCGGTGAGCTGCAGGGTTTTTGCGACCTTATCGATGGCCGCGTCGATCTCGTCGGGTGTTTTCTTCGCAAGTTTCAGGGCGAAGGCCATGTTGTCGCGTACCGTCATGTGCGGGTAAAGCGCATACGACTGGAACACCATCGCGATACCGCGCTGCGCCGGTGGCATGTCGTTGACCATCACCCCGTCTATCGACAGTTCGCCACCGGTGATCGTTTCCAGGCCGGCGATCATGCGTAACAGCGTGGACTTGCCACAGCCCGAAGGGCCGACGAACACGATCAGCTCGCCGGTCTTTATGTCCAGATTGATGTCCTTGAGCACATTGACCGACCCGGCGTAGGTCTTCTCCACGTTGGTCAACTTCAGATCACTCATGCGTCGTGCCTCCTGGTAGATCGTTTGGTATCGGAACCGCCATCCTGACCGCCTGAGCGTGCGCTGTGAGCGCGGTGCACCGAGGTGACAGGCCTTGGAGCGTTGTCTACTTGACCGAGCCGGCGAGCAGGCCGCGCACCAGATACTTCTGCATCATGAAGAACACGGCCAGTGGTACGGCTATGGACACGAAGGCGGAGGTGGCCAGGATTTCCCAGTTACCGCCCCGGGTGCCCAGCAGTTCCACGATCTGCTTGGTCATGACCGTGGTGTCGCCGGTGGAATCGATCAGGAACACGAGAGCGACGAGCAAGTCGTTCCAGGTCCACAGGAACTGGAAGATCGCGAACGAGGCAAGCGCCGGGAACGACAATGGCAGGATGATCTTGGTGAATATCTGGAAGTCGCTCGCACCATCTACCTTGGCGTTCTCGATGATGTCGCGCGGCAGGCCGACCATGTAGTTGCGCAGCAGATAGATCGCCAGCGGCAGGCCGAACCCGGTATGTGCAAGCCAGGCCCCCAGGTAACCCTTGCCGATGCCGATCTCGTTGTGAAGCTTGAGCAACGGTATCAGTGCCAGTTGCAACGGCACCACCAGCAACCCCACGACCGCGGCGATCAGCAGGGCACGACCCGGGAATTCCATCCACGCCAGGGCATAGGCCGCGAACGCGGCCACCAGGATCGGGATGATCGTCGCGGGTATGGTCACGGTCAGTGTGTTGAAGAACGCCTTGCCCATGCCTTCCCGGTTACTCGGGTCGAACAGCACGAACTCGTAGTTCTCCAGCGTGAACTCCGGTGGTACCTGCGCGGTGATGTAGACGCGATCCCCCCTCGAGCCTTCGAAGGCCTCGTTGTTCTGAAGGCGATAGTTGCCGCCTTCGTCGACGGTGATGGTCCCACCGCCACGCATTTCAGCCTCCTCTCCCGGTGCATAGGCACCGATGTCGCGGGAGCTGGTGCCCCAGGCGGAAATACTCGGGCCTTCGCCGGATTCGTAAAGATTGCCCTCGATGATGAATGTTCCGTCTTTCTCGACCTGCGAGTCGGGTTCTGCAGTACGCAAGGTCTCCACCTGCTCGGAGGGAAACGCTGCCCGCCACCAGCCACTGCCCGCGATCTGGTCGGAAGTCCGGAACGATGACACCAGCAGACCGAGGGTGGGGAACAGCCACAACACCACCAGTGCGACCAGCGACAGGTGAACGGCCCAGGTGAGGCTGGACTTGGTACCGGCGATGTTCTCCATCAGCGCATCTCCTTGCGAGCGTTGTACACATTCCAGACAAGGATGGGCGTGACCAGCAACATGATGACCATGGCGCTCGCGGAGCCCACGCCCCAGTCGTTCGAGCGGAAGAGCTTGTCGTACATGTAGTTGGCCAGAACCTGCGTTTCCCATTGACCGTTGGTCATCGCGAACACGATATCGAAGACTTTCAGCACGACGATGGTGATGGTGGTCCAGACGACCACGATCGTGCCCATGATCTGTGGCACCTTTATCTTGAAGAAGACCTGGAAAGGATTGGCGCCATCGACGATCGCTGCCTCTATCGTCTCTTCCGGAATGCCGCGTAGCGCCGCCGACAGGATCACCATCGCGAAGCCGGTCTGGATCCATACGAGCACGATCATCAACAGGAAGTTATTCCACAACGGTACCGTCAACCAATTGATCGGTGCATCGCCACCGAGCGATAGATAGATGGCATTGAATACACCGATCTGCTCCGTGTCGATCGGGCGGGTGTCGTACACCAGTTTCCAGATGACCGCCGCGCCGACGAACGAAATCGCCATCGGCATGAAGATCAGCGATTTCGCGATGTTACCCCAGCGCACCCGATCGGAGAGCTGAGCCGCCAACAGACCGAAGACAGTCGACAAGGCTGGCACCACGACCAACCACAACAGGTTGTTGCGCATCGCTTCCCAGAACTTCGGCTCGTTCATCATCTGCTGATAGTTCTTCAGACCGACGAATTTCGAGCCGCCCCCACCCGTGCGTTCGGTCAGCGACAGGCGCAGGGTTTCCACGACCGGGTAGGCCAGGTAGATACCGAGCGCCAATATCGCCGGTAGCAGGAAAAGCCAAGGCCGGATGAGATTGGCCAGGTTGATGTTGCGCCCCGCGTTCGGCCCTCGAGGCGAGAGCACCTTGTCAAGAATCTGGTTCGAAAAGTAGAAGTACCCGACACATCCGCCGACACCGATGACAATGGTGAGGGCAGCTTGAAGCGCAGGATTCATCGTGTTTCATCCCCTGGGTCTGACATGGTGGTCACGTGTATGGCGAACGCGACAGGAGCCCACATCGAACCCCCACCGGTCCTGACTGGCCCGAGTGCCCCGGCAGGCTGCTGCCCGACACTCGGAGTGCCTGCCTTACTTCTTCACGCTATCCCAGCTCTTCTGGATATCGCTGGCAACTGCCTTGGCATCCTCACCGCCGACGTAGTCCACCATACCGGTCCAGAACGAGCCTGCACCTACGGCTCCGGGCATCAGGTCGGAAGCATCGAAGCGAAAGGTGGTGGCGTCGAGCAGAATGTCGCCCATGGAGCGTAGCGTATCGTTGGCGTACAAGTCGGTATTCACACCGGAGTGGGGCGTGAGGAAGCCTTCCTGAGCCATCCACAGCTCATGGGCGATCGGTGACTTGAGAAACTCGAAGAAGCTCTGCGCCGCCGGGCTGTCCTTGGTGATGCCGAAGGTGGTTCCGGCGCCGAGAACCGGGCTGCCGAGATCCTTGTCGGCATAGGATGGCATGTAGAAGAAATCCACATCTTCGCCGACCACGGCGTCTTCCGGGAAAAAGGTCGTTATGAAGGAAGCCTGATGATGCAGGTAGCACTGCGGCGGGGAGGAGAGCAGACCCTTCGGGCTGTCACGGAAATCGGTAGAGGCAACCGAGCCGGCACCGCCCGCGACCATATCGTCGTTGGCGGCGAAGTAACCGAACTCCTCGATGGCCGCGACCACGCGATCGTCATCGAAGGGAATTTCGTTGGTTACCCATTGGTCGTAGACTTCGGGTGGTTGGGTACGCAGCATCATGTCTTCGACCCAGTCGGTTGCCGGCCAGCCGGTGGCACTTCCGGAACCCAGGGCAATGCACCAGGGCGATTCACCCTCCTCTACGATCTGCTCGGAAAGTGCCTTCAGATCTTCCATGGTTTCGGGCACTTCGTAGCCGAATTCGTCGAAGTTTTCCGGTGAGTACCAGACGAGTGACTTGACATCGACCTTGTAGAAGAAGGTATAGAGATTCTCCTCTCCCTTGTCATTCTCGTAGGTACCCAGATCGACCCAGGAATCACCCGCGGCATAGTTCTCTGCCAACCAGTCGGCGGTGCCATCCGGCAGTGGGGTGAGAAAACCCCGGCTGGCCATGTCCTTGGCGAGGCCCGGTTGCGGGAATACGGCGATGTTGGGTGCCGAGCCGGCTTCGGCATCGATCATGACCTGCTGCTCGAAACCATCCGAACCTGAATACTTGACCTTGGTGTTGGTGGCTTCCTCGAAGTAGGCGAGCACGCTTTCGACCAGCTTCTGATCCGGGCCCAGCCAAGGTCCGAATATGGTCAGTTGTTCACCGCCATTGTCGATCTTCTTGAGTTCTTCGTAGCTTTCCCAGTTGAAGTCACCTTCACCGGGGGGAAAGACCAGCTCGGCAGCCTGCAGCGGCGTGGCGCCGATACCGGCGACGACGAGGGCGGTTGCGAGAAGTGTTCGGGTTCTTCGTTGCATGGGTGTTCGTTGCATGAATGTTCGATCCTTCAAGGTGAGATGATCTCGACGGCGTCGAGCATCGGATTCAGGCATCGCCAGGGGCGGGCTAGGGTTAGTCCGGGTTATTGCTGGGCAGGTCAGGGCAGGATTCGGAAGTAGCCCGTCGGCCGTGGTGCGCGACAGTTCCCAGGCATTGCATGAGGAACGTCAGGCAGGCAGCCGGACCACCTGAATCCCAGTATCTGGCGTTTCGGTATTGGTGTCAATATGGAATAGACGCCATGCTCGATATTTGAAAGTCTGGCGATGGCGCGTACGTTCGGCTGAGTCGAGGTCTGTTTCAGATCGGACCGAAGGCGCCTGCGAGCCGGTCGATGGCAGCCGCCTAGTTCTGGTCGTCGGCGATGTTCCGCCCGCCGCTGACCTCGCGATACTTCCTCTCGCTATCCTTCACCGTCTGCTTGCCGGTGCGCACCATACGCTCGCCTTCGGCGATGTCTGCCTTACCGTCCTCGACCTGCTCGCGTCCTTCCGCAATCAGCTCGCGTCCCGCTCTCACACGCGCCCTGCCGTCCTCCCAGCTCTCGCCGATCTCTGCGATGTCATCGCCCTGCGATCTCAGCTTCTCACCGAAGGAGGGCGGGTTCGACGAACAGCCTCCGACCAGTACGCCGGCCAGCAGCAGGCCCGAGACGAGCCGCGTCGGAAGCCGGCTTTCATACAGGCCGGGTACCCCTGTGCCGGCAAGCCTCCTGCAGGCCGGGGAAGCGCCGGCTGAATCGTGCGCGAGCGATGCGCTGGACGATGGCGATGGCACTGAAATGCGGCAGGCGTTCATCAAGGCTGATGTCCAGGTAAGGTTCATCGTCACCGACAAGACGCATCGGGTACGCACACGCAAGTGTGGACGCTGACTGGCGCTTGTTCAAGCGATCCTGGGCTCCTCCAGTATCGGGCACGTGATACGAACGTCTCTCCGGGTTCCGGGCACCAACCCGCAAATCCCGACGAGCCGGGCATGTGATGCGTGAAAGTTTTGTGTGGATCCGCCGATTCCTTCAAGGCAAGGGAAGCAGACCTACCTGATGACCCGTAGGCAGTTGGCCCACAGGTCGAGGGTGGCATGTCCGTGTCCGAGCTTCCGGTGCGTCATCCGATCACGCTAAACCGTTCCGAGGTACCCAATGAGCCACTCTTCACACCGTCCTTCCAAGCTGGCACGTCTCGGCACCGTCGCCGCCCTCTCTGTCGTAGGGTCCGTTGGCGTGCAGACTCCTGTGCACGCCGAGGAGATGCCACCCGAGCTGATGCAGATGCTGCCCGAGATGAGCAAGACCTGGGGTACAGACCCCGCCATCGTGGCTGCCGTGAAGGAACAGAACGCGAAGGGGTTGACGCTCTCCGACATCCAGTCACTCGATGCAAAATGGCAGGCTACCTCGGGCCTGGCGAGTTTCATGCTTGCCTACTTCGACAACGCCGGGGCCGATGCCCTGGGCACGCTGGAGAAGAGTGCACCCTACGTGATGGAGTCGTTCATCATGGACAACCAGGGTGCGATCGTTGCGGCAACGAACAAGACATCCGACTACTGGCAGGGCGACGAAGACAAGTTCACCGAGTCGTTCAAGGGGGGAGCCGGTGCGATACACACCGGTGAGGTCGAGTTCGACGACAGCGCCCAGGCCTACCTGGTGCAGGTGTCGGTACCGGTCATGAGCGAAGGCAAGGCGATCGGGGCCATCACCATCGGCGTGGACGTGGGTACCTGGGAGCAATAGCCCAGCCGCGCGTTCGAACCGGCCGGCCGACAGATCCGGGCCGGCCTGGTCCAACGGCCGCTCCCTCCGCAGCCTCTCTTCAGGCCTGCGGGTCAGCCTGTCCTCCTTGAGAATTTCACCCGATGTCAGGTCCCAGAACAATGTTTCGTTCCGTCATCTTCAAGCTCGCGGCTCCGTTGTTGATCCTCGTGGCGATCGTGGTCGGCAGCATAGCGACGGGTGCCTTGAACATGCGTACGCTCGCCTCGGAGAGCGAACATCTGGCAGGCGTCGGCATGCCGACCCTCGCCGAGCTGGCGGAGGTGACGAAAGCGACCTACGAGGCCTACCTCGCCGAGCGCAGCGTGCTCGATGGTCAGGTCGGCTCACCTGAGTACGACAGTCACGTGGCCGCTCACGGAGCGGCGCTGACGGAGGCGGAATCCAGCCTTGCAAAGCTGGCTTCAGACGTCGATGAGCAGCATCGTTCGCTGATCGCCAGCGCGCAGGCGGGCCTGGCCGCTTATCGCTCCGTCACCGATGAGGTGCTCGCGTTGCGCTCACAGGATTCTCGGATGAGCCGGCTGCTGGCGGTTGATCTGAGCGGCGGGGATTCGCGGGCACGTTTCGACGAGCTCGCAGCGAGCCTCGATCAGGCTCGTGCTCGGATGATCAGCGATACCCGCAACGAGGTCGATTCGGTGGTGCAGAGCTCCCACGGAAGCGCGGCGTGGCTGTACGCGGTAGGTGCACTGAGTATCGTCTTCGGTACGCTGATGGCGATCTTCCTGCCTATGACGTTGGCCAGACGGCTGAACCATATCCGCTCGCGGATCGAAGATTTCTCCCAGGGCGATGGCGACCTGACCCGGCGGATCGATGTGACGTCGGAGGATGAAATCGGGCAGATCGCCGCGGCATTCAATGAGTTTTCGGAGAGCCTGCACGGCACCATCAGCCTGACCAAGCAGTCTGCCGCGGCCCTGGCGACATCAGCCAAGCAGATATCTACGGGTAATCGCAGCCTTGCATCACAGACCGAGCGCCAGGCGCTGACCGTCAACGAGGCGTCCGAGAGCCTGGCGGAAGTGACCCAGTCGATCGCCACGACTGCGCGGCGGGCCGACGACGTCAGCTCGTCGGCGAAGCGCACCAGCGATTCTGCTGCTCAGGGAACCGATGGCATCGGGCAGACGGTGACGGCCATGGTCGACATCGGTGAATCGTCGCGTCAGATCGGCGACATCATCTCGGTGGTCGACAGCATATCGTTCCAGACGAACATCCTGGCGTTGAACGCGGCCGTGGAGGCGGCGCGTGCGGGTGAGATGGGCCGCGGGTTCGCGGTGGTGGCCTCCGAGGTGCGAGCCCTGGCGCAGCGCAGCGCCACTGCCGCCGACGATATCAAGCGGCTGATCGTGACGGCCACCGAGCGGGTCGATCACGGCACCCGGCTGGTCAACAGCTCCGGCGAGACGCTGCATCTGATCATCGGCTCGATTCGCGAGGTGTCGAGTACGGTCGGCGAGATATCGGTCGCCGCCAGCGAGCAGAATCAGGGCGTGCAGGAGATCAATCACTCGATCTCGGAGATTCGCGATGCCATGCAATCGACGCAGACGTTCGTCACCGAGGTTGCAGATGCCTCGACGCACCTCGAAAAGCAGTCGGCGGAGTTGATGGAGCTGGTGTCACGGTTCAGGGTGCGCGACTAGCGGTGCGCGACTGGCGCTGCGCGGTCAGCGGAACAGTCATTTCACGCGAAGCACTCTATACTGCGTAGCTCTGTTTTCAATCGATGAGATATTCATGCCAGTAAACGTCATCTACAAGACAAGTGCCACAGCCTCCGGTGGCGGTCGCGACGGGCACACCGTGTCTGACGACAAGTCTGTCGATCTTGAGCTCGTAGTACCCAAAGAGATGGGCGGGCCCGGCGGTACGGGTGCAAACCCTGAGAAACTGTTCGCTGCCGGCTATGCGGCCTGCTTCCTCGGTGCCATGCGCGCGGTGTCCGGCGATGTTGGCGTGAAGGTGCCCGATTCGGTCACGGTTGCCGCCACCGTCGGCCTCGGCGAACGCTCTGAAGGCGGTTACGGTGTGACCGCCGACCTGTTGATCACATTGCCTGGTGTCGATCGATCCGACGCCGAGAAGCTGGTGGCCAAGGCGCACGAGATCTGCCCGTATTCCAATGCCACGCGCGGCAACCTGGATGTCGGCCTGACCATCGCCTGATCGAACAGAGCGTCGGTTCTCTCCATGTGCAGTGGATCACGGCGCGATGACCTTCAGTGTCCTCGCGGGGATGAGTCTGTGCATCCTTGAAGCGGGTGTGGGAAACCATCAGGCGCTGGGTGCCGGGAGCGATCGCTCTGACCATGTTCAGCGTGGCCGGCGTGGTGCTGGTGCGAAGCCTGCGCGATGTCCGACCAGCCGAGGTCTGGGCTCATCTCGATGCCCTGGGTGCATTGCCGGTTGGCCTGGCCATCGGGATGACGGTGGTGAGTTACCTTGTGCTCACGCTCTACGACAGCCTGGCACTGTTTCACGTCCGCTACCCGATGCGTTGGTGCCATTCGGCACCGACGTCGTTCAACGCGTTCGCGATCGGTCACAGTGTAGGTTTCACCGCGTTGTCCGGCGGAGCGATCCGTTACCGGGCCTATTCCATGGCCGGGCTGGACGGCCGCCGTATCGCCCGTATCGTGGTGTTCTGCACGGCCACCTTCTTTCTGGGTTCGAGCCTGCTGCTCGGCCTGGTGTTGGCCAGCGAACCGCAGGCCCTGTTGCACGCCATGCCGCTGCCGACGCCGGTGGTGTTTGCGCTGATCATGCTCCTCATCGGCTGCCCGTTGAGCTATCTTGTGTGGTCGTTGCTACCGAATCGCAACGTGAGTATCGGCCGGTGGCGTATCGTCCCGCCGGCACCGGCGGTGGTCTGTGCGCAATTGCTGCTGGGCGTGGCAGACATGCTCATCGCCTGCTTCGTGCTCTATTGCCTGATGCCGGTCGAGGCGGCACCGGGTTTCGTGACGTTCCTCGGCGTGTACCTGGCAAGCCTCGCCATCTCGTCGTTCAGCAATGTACCCGGTGGGCTGGGTGTGTTCGAAGGCAGCATGCTGCTGTTGCTGCCTGATGTCGGAAAGGCCGAACTGGTGGCCACGCTGGTGGCGTTCCGCCTCATCTACTTCGTCCTGCCACTGGCTGTCGCGCTGGTCTTGTTTGCCTGGCAGGTCATCGACGAGCGTCGACGCGCCAGAAGCCGTTCGAGTTGACCGATCAGAACCCCGGCTGCTGCCCGGTCAATTCGTGGGGGAAATGGCGAGGGCCGAGATATCCTGTTCACTCAAGGTGGCTGAAACGGCGGCGGTTATTCGCGAGGAAGCGGAGCAACCTGCGCTAAATGCTAGCAATGCGAATTGGATAGCGGCCCCGATGCACTTGCAGGCCCTGAGTCCGTCGAGGTACTCAGCTAACGCGCCATCAGATGCAAACCCTCGGCAAGCACGGAGACTCGAACCCGCCCGCCACGCTCCACTGCGTTGCGTGCGGCCACGTGCCGTGACACCTTGAAGTGCAGCGATTCGCCGGTCGGCGCGGTCTCCAGGCGCAGCCACAGATCGTCACCGAGTGGCGTGATCTCGGCGACGATGCCGTCGAGTGGATTCTCGCGTTCGCCGCGCGATGGTCGACCCTGCCGATGCAGCACCACCGCGGAGGGGGCGATCAGCACATCGACTGCCTGACCGACACCGTGCGCGCCGGTGGCGGCTTCCAGGGTTCTGCCCAGTACCCGCAGGCGGCCCGTTGGACGTACCGTCGAACCCGCCGACGAAGCCCCGTTTCCCGTTTCGGACACGTTACCGATATACAGGTTCCGATGCCCCAGCAGGCGAGCGATCTCGGCACTGTCGGGTGACTGCATCACGCCGGTGACCGGCCCGCTCTGCAAGGTCTTGCCGCGATGGATCAGGCACAGGGTGTCGGCAAGCTGCTGCACTTCCTGCATGTCGTGGGTGACGAGGATCACCGGGTGCCGCAGGCGCCTGCGCAACTGCACCAGCTCACGGAACAGGCGCTCGCGGGTCTGCTGGTCGACGGCCGAGAAGGGTTCGTCCAGCAGCAGCACCGCCGGTTCCCTGGCCAGCGCACGCGCCAGTGCCACCCGCTGGCGCTGGCCACCGGACAGGGCCCGCGGCCGTCGCGCCTCCAGCCCTTCCATGTTGGTCATGCGCAGCCAATCACGTGCGCGGGCCTCGCGCTGGCCGGCCGGTACGTGGCTCATGGCTGCGGTGACGTTGCCCAACGCACTCAGATGCGGGAACAGGGCATAGTGTTGAAACACAAGCCCGGCACGCCGCCGCTGAGGCGACTGCCATCGGCCGGTGGCGGTGTCGCACCAGGTAACGCCAGCGCAATCGATACGCGCATGAGTCACTCGCTGCAGGCCGGCAATGGCTCGCAGCACGGTGGTCTTGCCGCTGCCCGACGGGCCGCTGAGTGCCAGCAGCTCGCCCGCGGCGCACTGGAGCGAGACATTCAGTGCGATCGGCGCCGTCTGCCGTAGTTCCACCTGTAGCCCGCCTGGCAGCCCACCTGGCATCTCGCCGACCGGGTCAGTGTTCCGCTGCACGGCCACCACGAAATCCGGTGAAGCGGACGACACCGAGCGCCAGCACGCAGAAGATCACCAGTGCGAACGTCATGCGCCCGGCGCCTTGCATGTCGAACGCCTGCACACTGTCGTAGATGGCTATCGAGAGCGTGCGAGTCTCGCCTTCGATGTTACCGCCGACCATCAGCACCACACCGAATTCACCGAGCGTGTGGGCGAACACCAGTGCCATCGCACTGACGATACCCGGCCACGCCAGCGGCAGCTCGATGCGCAGCAGGCACTGGGTGTGCGACAAGCCACGCCGACCCAGCGCAGCCTCGCGCACGTCCAGCGGTATGGCGGCGAAGCTCTGCTGCATCGGTTGAATCGCGAACGGCAGGTTGACGATCACCGAGGCCAGCACCAGGCCCGGGAAAGCTGAACACCAGGGGTATGCCGAACAGTGACTGCGCGGCGGCACCGATGGGAGACGGTGTCGGGCTGAGCGTGACCAGCAGGTAGTAGCCGAGCACCGTCGGCGGCAGCACCAGCGGCAGCAGGATGAGCGACTCTATCCAGGGAATGGCCCGCCACCGCTGCCAGGCGAGTAACCGACCCACGACCAGGCCGATCGGCAGCAGCAGCAGTGTGGTCCACAAGGCCAGTTCGATCGAGAGCCAGAAGGCGTCCATACGGGACCATCATTCACGCAGGTGGGCGGAGCACGCAGGCAGACGGGAAAGGGGAGCAACATACAGGGCCACCCGCCGAACCTGCAGATACGAGTGGGGGGTGAACATACGGAAGCAGGATCGACGCGAGCGGACAGACCCTGAGGCCCGGCACGCGGCTCATCGCCCCTGCGGTATCATGCCAAAACCTGCGTCTTTCAGTATGCCTTGTGCGGCTGCCGATTGCAGGAAGTCGTAGAGCGCCACCGCGCTCGGATCGGCGGGTATCAGCAACGCCATGACGTGCCGGATCGGTTCATGCAGGCGGGGGTCGATATCCACGAGGTGCAGGTCTGCGCGCAACCCCGGCTCACTGATCAACGGGCGCGGCACCAGCGCTGGCCTGCACGGCCCCCGCGCGCACGAACTGCAGCGTCTGTGCCGCGTTCTCCGCCAGGCTCAGTGACGATTGCGCCACCGGCCAGGCATCGAGGCTCTCGAGTACCTCGCGCGCCGCCTTTCCATACGGTGCGTGTGCCGGGTTGGCGATGGCCAGCCGCCGTGCCGGTCGCCCGGGTCGTTCAGAGCCTGGCTCGCGTGCCAGTGCAGTGGCCAGTTCGCCAGCAAGGTTGTCGAGTGTGATCGCGCTGTCATCGTCCGCCGGCAGGCGGGTGACCAGGGCCAGTTGCCCGAGTGCATAGAGTTCGCTTTCGAGCGGGTCATCGCGCGTAGTGCGCAGGGCTTGTACATGCCCATCGCTGGCCGACAGGAACACCGCGAATGGTGCACCCTGGATGATCTGACGCGCGAGGTTCCCGGAAGAGCCGTAGCTGATCGAGGCCTGCAACCCGGCGGGTGCTGCCTGCATCAGTTTCGGCCACACGGTACGCAGGCTGGAAGCCGCGGCCACGCGCACCGGGGCGGCGAACACCGACGAAACCCCCGTGAGCAGAATCAGAAACGCCAGAACCGTTATGATGCAGCGCGCGATCCGTCGATGGTCGGCTGGCGGTGACATGCCGATGCACGCCGCCCATGACGTACCGATGCACGCCGATCGAGTACACCGAAGACCCCGCCTGACCCCCATCCCTTATCACCGCTTACAGACTCATGTACAAGAATACAGGATTGAAGCGCATCGCCAAGGCAGGTGTGTATGCATCGCAAGGCGTCGCGGCCGCGTTTCGCCACGAGGCCGCGTTCCGACAGGAAGCGTTGCTGGCGGTGATCTTCATTCCGTTGCCGTTCTTCCTGTCGCTGACTTCGCTGGAACGTGTGGTACTGATCTCGGTGACGGTGCTCGTCATGGTCGTGGAGCTGCTCAACAGCGCCATCGAGGCAGTCGTCGATCGGATCGGTATGGAGCTGCACGAGCTGTCGGGCCGCGCCAAGGACATGGGGTCGGGGGCGGTGCTGCTGAGCCTGTGCCTGTGGGTGTACGTGTGGGTGGATGTGCTGCTCGTGTAGGTTTGCGCAGAATAGGGCGGGCGACCCCGCCGGGCAGTGTTTCTGCGTTTCAATGACCATGCGGCCACCGACGTGCCGAAGCAAGCGATGAGAATTCGATGATGAAAGAAGGTGATGCAGTGAAGTGGAAATGGGGTAACGGCTATGGCCATGGCACCATCCAGTCTGTGTTCGAGGAGAAGACCACCCGCAAGATCGATGGCAGCGAGGTTACCCGCAATGGCAGCAGTGAGAACCCTGCCTACTACATCCAGGTGGAAGACGGCAACAATGTACTCAAGCTTCACAGTGAAGTCGAAGCCGCCTGAGCTGATGTGAGCCGCCTTGCGACCCGGCAGTGAGCCAGATCGGTGAGGCGTTCGTCGAAGCCTGGCACCTGATCAGCGGTTTCGATACCAACCTGGTGGAAATCGTCGGGCTGTCGCTACGGGTCAGCGGCGGCGCCGTCGTCGCGGCAGGCATGCTCGGGCTGCCACTGGGTGCCTGGCTTGCAGTGGCACGGTTTCCGCTGCGGCGGCTGCTGATCACCCTGGTCAGCGCCCTGATGGGTCTGCCGCCGGTGGTGGTGGGGCTGGTGGTCTACCTGTTGCTGTCGGGAGCAGGCCCCCTGGGCCCGTTGGAGCTGCTGTACACGCCCAGTGCCATGCTTGTAGCGCAGGCTGCACTGGTGCTGCCGATCATTGCCGCATTGACCTGCCAGAGCATCCAAGACCTGCACCGGGACTATCAGGCACAGCTTGACCTGTTCGGCCTGTCGATGAGCCAGCGCCTGCGTACCTTGTTGTGGGAGGCACGCCACGCGTTGATCACCATCCTGCTGGCGGGACTGGGCCGGGCGTTGGCCGAGGTCGGTGCGGTGCTGATCGTCGGTGGCAACATCAACCACGTCACCCGGGTGATGACCACCACCATCGCGCTGGAAACCTCGCGCGGCAACCTCGCTCTGGCGCTGGGGCTGGGTATCGTGCTGATGGCGCTTGCGATCCTGATCAATGCTTTGGTGATGACGCTCGGCGGGCTCGGCGATCAGGGGTATCGCCGGTGACTGCACCCGGGAACGTATCGATGAACGCTTCAGGGAATGCCCCTGAAAATGGTGCGGGCAGCACCGACAACCCGTCGCATACCGAGGCCGGCAAGTGGCGGCCGGCTTCACAGGTGCTGCCGGTATCAGCCAGCCGACTGATCATTTCACGTGGTGCCCGCACGCTGCTTTCGATCGATGACATCGTGTTCGACGGCACCGGCTGTACCGCGATCATCGGCCCCAACGGTTCCGGCAAGTCGCTGTTGGTCCATACGCTGGCTGGTCTGCGACCCGAGGATGGCGCAACGGTACGCTGGCAGGCACGCAGGCCCGACCGGATGCGACGCCATCGGGTGGGCCTGCTGCTGCAGCGCCCGGTGCTGTTCCGGCGCAGCGCGCGCGCCAATCTCGAATATGCCCTGCGGGCCGCGGGCCGGTCACGAATCGACGCACGGGTACGCGCCGACGCGGCACTGAGCGCAGCCGGGCTCGCAGGCGTCGGCAGCGTATCGGCGCTCAGGCTATCCGGCGGGGAACAGCAACGCCTGGCCCTGGCGCGTGCGCTGTGCCTGGAACCGGAGCTCCTGTTTCTCGACGAACCCACGGCGAGCGTGGATCCGGTATCCACCGTACCGATCGAGGCAAGGCTGCGGCAGGCCACGACCGAGGGTGTCCTTACCGTACTCGTCAGCCATGATCTGGGCCAGGTACGCAGGCTGGCTGACGAGGTCATCCTGATGCACCGCGGACGAATCGTCGAGCGAGCTCCGTGCGAGCAGTTCTTCGCGACACCGGCGACACCCGAGGCGCGCGCGTTCATCGCCGGCGAACTCCTGTTGTAGCCACAAGGCACTGGTTGTAGCCACAAGGCACTGGTTGTAGCCACAAGGCACTGGGGTTTGGCGGTATCCTGTCGGGCGTTCGGATATCCTTTCGGCGTATTCATTTTTCCGATCGATCTTCCCGATCCACTTTCCCCGACCCACTTTCAAAGCATAGAGCACGAGCAGGTATGCCTCATGGCCAGTGATTTCGGCACCGTCTTCATGCCCGAGATGGCAATCGCACACTACACGTCGGCCACCGCTGTGCAACCGGCGGGGCCGCACGCCGGCGGGCAGCAGCAGGCCGGCTGGAGCGAGACGCGCATCGTGCCGTCCGACTCACTCACGCTGCATCCGGGTTCGCATGTCTTTCATTACGCCAGTACCTGTTTCGAAGGCCTGAAGGCGTTTCGCCACGATGACGGTTCGGTGCACGTGTTCCGCATCGATCGCAACGTGGCACGGTTGGCGCAGAGCAGCCGCCTGCTGTGCATGCCGGCAATCGACGAGCGCCAGGCTACCGCCATGATCATCGATCTGGTAGAGCGTTTTCGTGACCACGTACCGGCGCCGCCCGCCTCGATGTACATACGACCTACGCACATCGGCACGGAGGCTGCGATCGGCAAGGCTGCAGCGCCCTCGCTCGCCTCCAGCCTGTATGTGCTGCTGTCACCGGTCGGCGACTACTTCGCCGGTGGCGAAGCCTCGTTGCGGCTGTTGCTCGACGAACAAGGTGCTCGCTGCGGGGCCGATCACGGCATGGTGAAGGGCGGTGGCAATTACGCCAGTGCACTCAAGCACATTCTCGCGGCGCAGCAACGATGCAATGCCGATCAGGTGCTGTTCTGCCCTGGGGGTGATGTACAGGAAACCGGAGCCGCGAACTTCCTGCTGATCGAGAACGGCGAGCTGGTAACCAAACCACTCGATGAATCCTTCCTGCACGGAGTGACGCGTGATTCGGTGCTGCAACTGGCCCGTGAGCGTGGCCTGACGGTAACGGAGCGCGATCTGCCGGCGGCCGAGTTGATGGAACGTGCGGCCAGCCCGGAGGCGGAAGCCGGGCTGTCCGGAACGGCCGCGGTGCTCGCCTCGGTGGGTACGCTGATTCACGGGGATCGGGAAGTGGCGGTCGGTACCGGCCAACCCGGTCCTCACATTCGAGCCATCAGGGAGCGTCTGAATGCTATCCAGTGGGGCCGGGCGGACGATGTGCACGGTTGGCTTACCCGTGTTTGATCCATGGCGGTGGCACCACGCGAGCCGCCGTACACGGCTGGCGGTCATGTTGCTCGCCGGCACGATGGTCGCCGGCTGCGCGTCGATCAGTGAGAAGGAGTGCCTGCGCGGCGATTGGCGAACCCTGGGCTTCGAGGACGGCAGCGCCGGGCGTTCGAGCGAGGTGATGGCCAGCTATGCAGACGACTGTGGCGACTACGACGTCCGGCCAGACCAGAAGGCCTACGCTTTGGGCCACGCCGCCGGCCTTCGCAAGTACTGCACCGTCGAGAACGGGCTGCGCGAGGGTGAGGGCAGCGGCGACTACGACGGCAACTGTCCGGCCGAGCTACAGGCTGATTTCCTCGACGGCTATCTGCAAGGGCTCGTTCTGGCGCGCGAGAACCTGAAGCTCGACTACGAACGGCTGCAGCTCGATTTCGACCAGTTGCGTGATCAACGTGCCGATCAGAGTATCGAGGAAGACCTGATCGAAATCGACGATATCGGCGGGGAAGACGAAGACATCGAGGTCTTGCGCAACCGCCTGTCCAACAACTCCTTCCAGCGCGAGGAGATCGATCGCAAGATCGAACGCTGGGCCGGTGAGCTGGCGAGCCCGTGAGCATGGGCGAACGCTACGGTGTCTACTTCATGCCGGCGGATACCTCCGAGCTTGCCGGCTTCGGTACTTCGGTGCTCGGACGTACCGCCACCGGTGAGCCAGTCGCAGCACCCGCCGACGACTTTCCCGGCCGCGCCGAGCTGGTGGCCACGGCA
The DNA here is from genome assembly GCA_965214025.1 of Granulosicoccaceae bacterium. Taxonomy (GTDB): domain Bacteria; phylum Pseudomonadota; class Gammaproteobacteria; order Granulosicoccales; family Granulosicoccaceae; genus Granulosicoccus. The sequence continues at coordinate 104,531 of CBDCAW010000083.1, read as the reverse complement.
CGTGGCTATGGCTTTCACGCCACGCTCAGAGCACCGTTCGAACCACTTCCGGAGGTCACACGGGATCACCTCGTGGCGGCCATGGAGGAGGTGGCCGCGCGGCTGCATGCAATCGATCTCGAAGGCCTTGCGCCCGAGCTCGTCGGCGGCTTCTGTGCATTGCTGCTGCCGGGCGGAAGGTCGGAAATGCAAGTGCGTGCACTGGCCGGTACCGTGGTCGACTCGTTCGAGCACTTGCGTGCGCCACTGAGCGATGCCGATCGGCAACGACGGCAGCCGTCGCGGCTCAGCGAGCGCGAACGTGAGCACCTCGAGCGCTACGGCTATCCCTACGTGCACGACACCTTCCGCTTCCACATGACACTCTCTTCGTCATTGCAAGACCCGCAACCGTATCTGGGCTGGCTGCGGCACCGGTACGCGACACAGATGAGCGCGCCGTGCGAGCTCGATCGTCTGGCACTGGCCTGGCAGCCTGACAGGCTTTCCGCGTTCCGGCGTATCGCCGAGGTCCGGCTGTGCTCGCCGGGGTAAGCGATGCGTTCCTGCAGGCCCTTGCGCTCGGCGGCCCGGTGGTGCTCGTGCTGCTGGCGTTTTCGGCGTCGGCCATCGCCATCGTCCTGGCCAAGTGCTGGCAATTCGGCAGGCTGCGACTCACGGCCACCGACCTGTCCGACGATGCGCTCAAGATGTGGCGTCGGGGCTATCCGCAGCAGGCCGTCGGCCTGCTGACCAGTGCGCGCCGTCGGCCCATCGTTCGGGTCGTCGATGTGGCGATGCGTGGCCTGCTCAGCGATCGCGGTGTCGACATGGTGCGCGAGGAGGTCACCCGCGTGGCGCGCGGGCAGGTAACGCGGCTGCGGCACTGGCTAGGAGTGCTCGATCTGATCGCGGTGCTGAGCCCGCTGCTGGGCCTGCTGGGTACGGTACTCGGCATGATCGTGGCGTTCCGTCAACTGGAGCAGGCCGGCGATCAGGTGAACCCGGCCTTGCTCTCCGGCGGTATCTGGCAGGCACTGCTGACCACTGCGGTGGGCCTGTGCGTGGCGATTCCGGTACTGATCGCGCATCAGTGGCTCGAGCGGCGCGTCGACCACTGTGCGCATGCGATGGAAGATGCCGCCACTCGGGTGTTCACCACGGTTCCATGGCCGCCCGATCAGCGTGAAGAGGCCACTCGCGAGATGCGCTCGCGTTATCCGTTCGACAGTGATGAGGAAGAAGCACCGGATGCGGATACCAAGACGTCACCCGACGGGGAAGCGGCGTGAGCCGCGGGGTGCTCGGAAATGCTGCGAACGTCCGGCTCGGAGTACCCCGGGCAACGCCCTCTGAACGCCTCATCGTCAGGGGGAGGGGGCGCTAGTGGCTGCCGGATTCGACTTCCGGCGGGCATCCGTACCGCGCCGCCTGAGCCTGACGCCACTGGTCGACGTGGTATTCATCCTGCTGCTCTTTTTCATGCTGAGTTCGCGATTCGAAGTCTGGCAAGGCCTGACGGTGAACACGGCGCCACCTCCACAGGAGATACCGGACGCAGAAGCGGCCTCGGACGCGGCAGCGGCCGTGCTGCGTTTCTCGGCCGATGGCCGGTTGTCACTCGACGGCCAGGCACTGACGCGTGACGAACTGGCGCGCGAACTGCGGTTGCGAGTGGATACCGACCCGCGCCTGAATCTGGCGATCGTGCCCGGTAGCGGGCTCAACGTGCAGGAGCTCATGCAGGTGGTCGATCTGGCTCGCGGCGCCGGTGTGGCCGTGCTTTCGGTGGGCACACGATGAGACTGTTCGATGAATCCGGTTCCCGCTACGGCTCGCGCTCCGGCAGTCCCGAGATCGATGTGACGCCGATGATCAACATCGTTTTCCTGTTGCTGATCTTCTTCATGCTGGCGGGTACCCTGGCTGCGCCTGATCCGCTGGCTATCGATGCGGTGAAGTCACGAGGCAGCGAAGAGACGCTGCGGCAGCTCGCCAACGACGAACTGAAGGTGAGCATAGACCGGGCCGGCCGGCTGGCGGCCAATGGCAACGAGATGACCCAGGCGCAGTTCGACGACACGATCGAACGTTTTCGGCAGCTGGCAAGGGCGGTGGAGGCGGATGGTGAAACCACCGACACACTCGCGCGGTTGCCGGTGTCGATCAGGGCGGACGCAGCCTTGCCGGCCGAGCGGCTGATGGCACTCATGCAGCAGCTACGCGCGGCGGGCCTGACACAGGTCACCCTGCTGAGCGTACGGCAGCGCTGAGCGTCCGCGAGCCCCGCGTCCAAGCGTCCGTCTATCTGATCGTAGCCTCGGAAAGCCCGGCAACAGTGTGATGATTCCAGGCCCGGTTGGTCTTATGTACAATCGCGCGATGAATGAACACGATCCCCGATTTTCGAGCGCATCTCCCGGTAGCGTGCAGGCGTCGGGCGGCGACCCGACCGGCGATTCGGGGTCGGGCGACGAACCGGTCGAGGGCAGGGTCTCGGCATCAGCCGCTGCGCCGGCTTCGGGGCGATTTCCCTGGCTCGCGGTGCTGGCCATGGCCGTCATCATCGTGTCGTCGAATATCCTGGTGGGATACCCGATCAACGACTGGTTGGTCTGGGGAGCCATCACCTATCCGTTCGCGTTTCTGGTCACCGATCTGACCAATCGCTTTCATGGCGTGGTACAGGCACGCCGTGTGGTGTACGCAGGTTTCGCGATCGGTGTGCTGGCCTCGTTCCTGTTCGCCGACATGCGCATCGCGCTTGCGTCGGGCACCGCCTTCATCACCGCGCAGCTGATCGATGTCTACCTGTTCGATCGCCTGCGTAGCCGGGCCTGGTGGATCGCGCCGCTCGGTTCCTCCGTGTTCAGCACGGTGGTGGATACGCTGCTGTTCTTCAGCCTGGCGATGGTCGGCACCGGCTTGCCATGGTTGCAGTTCGCCACCGGCGACCTGGCGATCAAGTGGCTGGTCGTGGTGTTCGCGCTGGCGCCGTATCGCTGGTTCACCCTGTGGCTGGCGTCCGCCCGTACTGCCTGAAACGTCAGGATACGAGCTTCAGGCCCCCTCGAAGGCCTTCAGCAACCCCTGGGTATGCGCTTCGCGAACACAGGCGGTGCGATTCCTGACCGACAACAGCCTGAACAGTTGCGAGGTGTGGTATTTCACCGTCGCCTCGCTGATACCGATCACCTGCGAAATCTGCTTGTTCGAATTGCCCGCTGCCATCAGGTGCAGCACCTGCAGCTGCTTGTCGCCAGGACGTACGACTGAATCGTTGCACGGCTCCGGTACTTCACCCCGGCGCTCGGCCATGGCTCGGTGGCGGCTCATCATCGCGTATCGTTCCGGAAAGAAGCGCCCGCCTTTCATCACCTGGCGCAGGCCACCGAGCATCTCCGCACTGGGTAGTGTCTTCTTGATGAAACCGGCTGCGCCGTGCTCGATCGCGCTGCGGATATGACGCTCCTCCTCGGTGCCGCTGATGATCACGACCGGTATGTTCACATCGCGGTTGTGCAAGCCCGCCAGCAACCCCATACCGTCGACACCCGGCATGAACAGGTCGGTCAGGATGAGATCGAATCGCCGACCGGCATCAATGGTGGTCAGCGCGTGTTGTGAGGAGTAACACGCCATGACCACGACATCGGGGTCGGCTTCGCGCAGCATCACCTGCATGGCATCGGCAACCAGCCGATGGTCTTCTACCAACAGGATGTTCATGGTAAGTCCTCTAACGGTTGACGAGATGGCGGATGGCGGCGAAGAGCTCATCGCCCGCCACCGGTTTGTGCAACAGCTGAAAGCCACTGGCCACAGCTTCCTTCAGACGCGCAGGCGAGGTGTCTCCGGTGATGATGATGGCGGGTACTTCCTCGTTGGTTTCCTCGCGTACCCGGGCGATCGCATCGCTACCGGTCTGCTCGTCGCGTAGCCGATAGTCCGCGATGATCAACTCGGGTACAAAGTCGCGTGCGATGAGTGCTACCACTGCGCTGTCGGCGCTGTCGGCTGTGATGACGTCGCAGCCCTCGGAGCCGAGCAGCAATTGCATACCCTCGCGTACATCGTTTTCATCGTCAATGACCATTATGGCCAGGCCCTGTGCGTTCTCCCCCGAATGCAGGCCGTGATCGGCCTGATTCGCCATCACTGCGGTATCCGGCGTCGGCATGGCCAGTGCACGGGGTATCAGGAGCTCGAAACGCGTCCCTTTTCCCTCGGTCGAGACCATCCGCAGTTCGACCTCCAGCAAGCGCGAGAGCCGGCGCACGATCGACAGGCCCAGGCCGAGGCCCTTGGTACGATCGCGCTCGGGGTTGTGCAGCTGATAGTACTCATTGAAGATGGCCTCCTGTTCGATCGCCGGTATTCCGGGCCCGGTATCGATCACCTGAACCAGTACCGTCTGTGGGTCGGCCGCGGCCTCGACCCTCACCGACCCCTGCCGGGTGTAGTTCAATGCATTGCAGATGAGATTGCGCAGTATGCGATCGAGCAGATTGCGATCGGTATCCACCCACAGGCCGCATAGGGGGGTCTCGAGAGTCAGGCCACGTTCGAGCGCTTCGGGCTGGAAGGTCTGATGGAGCTGCTGCAGCAGCTCGTCGAGTTCAAAGGGTATTTCGTGAATGTCCACCACACCGGCGTCGAGCCTGGATATGTCCAGCAGGCTGTTGAGCAGCTGGGTGAGTGCCTCTGTGGACCGGTGCGTGCTGTCCAGGATGGCGTGACCGTCACCGCTTGTCACATGGCCGCGCAAGGCACCGAGATAGAGCCCGAGTGCATGCAACGGCTGGCGCAGGTCGTGGCTGGCAGCGGCGATGAACCGATTCTGTGCACGCCGTTCATTGTCACCGCTGCTCAGTTCATCCAGTGCCTTGTCGAGCTGGGCCTGACTCGACAGGGCACGGGCGTTGAGCTGCTGCAGGCGGCGGGTGGCGCGCAGTAGCAGGACCGTCAGCACGATTCCCGCCGCGATCAGCAGGCAGCCGAAGAACCAGAACGCGTCGTTGAGCTCATCGTGCCATGGCGTGTTGTTTTCGAGGTAGACGAGTGGTTGCGATTCGAGCGCCTGAAGGTCGAAGCGCGCCTCGTCACCGTGCGACAGATCAGTGACCAATAGCGGCATCATGGCGATCGCCGCTACCGTAAGCCGGTGAAATCTTGCGAAATTGAGCATGTAACGGTTATCCGCATCGAGGAAAGTCACGTGCGCAAGGCGTGGTCCGTAAATGATCCCGTTTCGTGCCGTATTCCCGCCTCCATGCCGTATTTGACCGCAGTTGCTCCCGCGAAGAAAGCGTGGCTAGCCGAAAGTGTAGTGGCCTAACGCCGTCATCGCGGATGCGTGGGTAACCCCACGCCGCCACCGGTGAACTTTTCCTTCCGGCAAGTCGACTACACTCGTGACCGCTGCAGCCTGGGCATACGGGTCCAATACGCGTTGACATCATTCTTGATGAATACATCCGAAAACCGTCCAAATGCCTATCGGAACCTGGCGTTGATCAGAGTGCCACTCTGGATCATCGACGTGCGGGCGTTGCGTTTCGTCTGGGCCAACGAGCCGGGGTTGGCATTATGGAACTCGCCGAACATCGACGAGTTCAGTCGTCGGGATCTGGCGAAGGACATCACACCCACGGTGCGTGAGCGCCTTCTGCAGCACAGCGACGATCTGGCCGGCACCGACAACTCGGTGGCCGAGCACTGGACGTTGTACCCGCAAGGTTCGCCGCAGTCCTACGAATGCGTGATCACCGATCTGGACACCTACGGCGATGACGGTTGCCTGTTGGTCCAGGCGGTCAAGAAGGACGAGGTATCGAGTCCCGATACCCTCTACCGTGCCAATGCACTGTTGCACACATCGGTGTACGTCAGTGTGTATGACCAAGGGGGGGAGATGGTCTACGCCAACCCTGCCGCACGTCGGCGCCTGGGTTCATCGCGACGATGCCTCGCCGAGCGCTTCTGCAATCAGGTGGACTGGCTGTCGATGCAGGGTGACCTGGCCCTGAACGGTCGGGTCACGGCGGAGGCCCTGGTGCATACGCTCGACGGCGATGCCTGGCACAGCCTGACGCTGGAGAGCTGCCCTGACCCGGTCAGTGGTAGCGACACGGTGTTGGTCAGCGAGCTGGACGTGAGCGAGCGGCGCGAGGCGCAGCAACGGGTACACGAGCTGGCCTATGTCGACATGCTCACCGGCCTGCGCAGCCGCTCGTTCCTGGTTGAGGCACTGACCAGGCGCATAGAGATCGCACGCGTGCACGGCGAGCGATTCGCGATTTTCTTCATCGATCTCGACCGGTTCAAGATGATCAACGACTCACTGGGTCATGCCACCGGAGACAAATTGTTGCGGGCCGTGGCGCAACGCCTGCAGGCGAGCCTCGACGACGACCACCTGGTGGCAAGGCTCGGCGGTGACGAATTCAACGTGCTGATGAGTCGTTTCCAGCGCAACGAGGAAGTGCTGGCACTGGCCCAGCAGATTCATGCCGACATGAGTCTGCCGGTGGCGGTCGAGAACTACGAGCTACAGGTCAGCCCCAGCATCGGTGTGAGCATCTTCCCCGATCATGGCAAGGACGTCAGTGCCTTGATGCAGCATGCAGACCTTGCGATGTACGCCGCCAAGAAGGCGGGCGGTGGCTATCAGGTGTTCAACGATGCCATGACGACCAACGTGCGCGAGCGGCTACGCGTCGAGAACGAGCTGCGACTGGCCACCCAGAATGACCAGTTCGTGGTGCATTACCAGCCCAAGGTCGATAGCCGCTCGGGCGGCGTGGTGGGCATGGAGGCATTGATCCGGTGGAACCACCCGACGCGAGGTACGATATTTCCGGACGACTTCATCGGTATTGCCGAACAGAACGGCATGATCACACAGGTCACGCAATTCGTGCTGCGCCAGGCATTGCATCAGCAGATGGCCTGGCAGAAGGCCGGGCATTCGCTGACCATGGCGATCAACCTCTCGCCGCGCGAACTGCGCTCACCGGATATCGTCGCCATGATCGAGCGGGAGCTGCGCGCGAGTGGCTGTGAACCGAACAACGTCGAATTCGAGATCACCGAATCGATGCTCATGGAAGACAATCACGACGTGCACAAGACGCTCGACTCGATCAAGGCGCTCGAGGTCAAGCTCAGCATCGACGACTTCGGCACCGGCTACAGCAACCTGGCGTACCTGCAGAAGTTCCCGCTGGACACGTTGAAGATAGACCGCTCCTTCCTGGAGGACAGCGAGCGCAAGGCGTTGCTGGAGATGATCATCGGTGTAGGCAGGATACTGTCGTTGACGGTGGTGGCCGAAGGTGTGGAAACGGTGGACCAGCTCAACTGGCTGCTGGAACACGACTGCGACCAGATGCAGGGTTATCTCTTCAGCAAACCGGTGGTGGCGGACGAGGCTACACGTTATCTGCAGAGCTATGTGTCCTGGTTCCACCCTTGGCCTACGACGGCCTGACGGCACCGGTTCACGCCCGGGTGCGACGGTCTCGCTGTCAGCGCAGCTCCAGCCAGACTTCCGCTGGTAGCGCCTCCTGCTCCGGAGGCAGGGTGTAGATACCCGGCGGCGGTGTATGTTCCATCAATGTCGGCAACAGCATCAGCAGCTCGGCGAACAGGAATTCCACGATCTCGTCCGGTACGCTGGCACCGGTGAAATTCACGGGATAACCCTCGTTGACCAGAAACAGGCGCCGCCCGTCGTCCAGCGTACATTGCTGTACATGCTCGTGAATACGCACGCGGTCGACGCTTTGCCGTGCGAGGGTCCCGAGGTCGATCTCGTGATTTTTCGACGCACCGCTGACGATGAAGCTTCGGTCGGGTAGTTGGCGCAGCAGGTCGGCATCGATGGAGCAGACGCCGGATGCCCCGATGACGATGGCGGGTGCACGCTCCAGCTGTGCTCGTCGATCCGGTGAATAGCCATCGACAGTGGCCTCCACCAGCGATACCTTGTCCACATCGCGTACGCTGACACTCATGCCGCGCTGCTGCAGGCTCCTGGCAACGCCCTTGCCGACCCAGCCGTAGCCACACACCAGGGCGTTGCGGCCCACCACGGCATAACCGAGCTCACGCAGGATCGTATCCAGCGCTGCCACCACCGCCTCGCCGACGAGCTTGCCTTCGACCTCTTTCAGACGTGTCTGCGCCACATTCAATTGAGGAATGCGCAGCTGTTCCAGCTGCTCTGCCACCCAGACCCCTTGCTTGGTTATCTCGATCGCTCCGATCACCGTGTCACCACCCATGTACAGTGGCTCGTGCAGGGCGCGTATCGCGTAGCCACCCACTTCGTGAATGACCAGCCTGTCCCCGTTGGCCCGAGCACGCCCGAGGGCATCTTCCAGTTCGGTGACCACGGTTCGTTCCAGCGCATCATGCGAGGGGGTGATCACCCGAATGCCCAGAGCCCGCAGTGTCTCGATCGCGTGCGCATTGCCGGAGTAGCTGATGCCGATGACGGTATCGATCGGAATGAACCGATGCAGGCGCTGCAGCAGCCGCACGGTGTCGGGAAACAGGTGTTGAACGACGAACTGACGAGTGTCAGGGTAGGCCTTCAGTGCGAGTCGACGACACATTTCGCCCAGGAAATCCGGATGAAAGTCCGGCTGGCGACGGGTGGTATCGAAGGCCTCTGCAACCGGCTCCACGAGAGAGACCGTGCATTCGTGCGGTAGCTGCGTGCCCGGTGCGGGCACCCGCTCGTCGCGAGTGGTTGTTTCTGATCTCATGTTGACACGTGTTTTCGCAGATGCACCGCTTCAGCGCTTGCGCGCCACGAACAGGATGTCGTTCGACAGGCCCTTGAAGGGCGCCAGTCGGCCGATCGTGCGCGACAGGAACAGGTCGAGCGGTTTCAGGAACGGCCTTTCGAAGCTCTTGGAGCGCAGGTGCGTGAACAGGCGTCCAAGTCGATTGGCGGGGGTGTAGCGCCTGAAGGCCATCGGCAGGTAGGGCAGCACTGACAGGTAGCCGACACCCTGGGTTTCGATGACTTCGAAATGTCGCTCGAGCAGGGCCTGCCATTCGTGGCGCGTGAGTCGGATCTTGTGCTCCGGATAATGCAGGTGTGGCAGCTTGAAGCAGTCGAGACGGTACCATTGGGGTACGGTCACCACCACGATGGCATCATCTGGCATCGACTCCCTGACATGGTCGACCACCTTGTCGAGGTCGTCGATGTCCGCGTGCAGATGCTCCAGCACGTCGAGCAGCATGACCACGTCCGGGCCCCATCGCATCGGCACGTCGAGTGCTCCAGGCTCGTTGAGGTCGACGATCGCGTCCGGATCGAAGGCAGCTTCGTAGTCGGCTCCGAAGTATGCGATGTCGTCATTCAGGCATTCCAGGTAACGTCTCGCCACCTGCAGGCCGCAGCCGATATCGAACAGACGCGTCAGTCCTCCGCTCGTACGCTTGCAGCGTTTTATGATCTGATCGTTGACCAGGTGAAACTTGACGTGATTGAACAGGTTGTACTCGGGCGTTTCGAACAGGCGATTGACCAGGTACGGTGAACGCGGCACCGGTACCGGTGGCACCACACGTAATGTGGGAGCACTGCAGTTGCCTGTCTGGGTTCGCGACATTTCCGTGTCGCCAAGTTCGGTAACGGTCTTGCGTATGGCGTTGCTTGAACTGGCCATGGAATGTCCTCGGCGTATGGGTGTTGCTCGGCCAGCGCGGGCTGCTGGCTGTCGAGTCGGAGTGCAAACCCTGCAATCGCCGATCCCGATCCCGTCGGTAGGCAAGCGCCTTCACTTGAGGTGATACGGTGTCATGCCTATTCGGCGGGCCATCCATAACCTGTTGATAAGGTCGGTTGAGGCGCGTTCGCCGAGATCGGCGTTGCCTGACCCCGAAAGCTCTGCTCGCGTTCGACGCGCGCTATAACGGTTAGCAACGTACAAGCCCCACCGCGGCAAGGCTCCCGCCCGCCACCATTGGAGAGGTTCTTACCCCATGCCACGACAAACCACCGACAGTCGGCTGGATCGCCTGCTGGAAAAGACGGTCCTTCCGAGCTTTTCACGGCTGGGGCCTGTACTGCGTCGGCGGGCGCTTCGATTGGCAGGATCTGCATCGCTACGAGTTGAAGGGGCAGACCATCGTGCTTACCGGTGCCACCTCCGGCATCGGCGAGGCGGCGGCCCGGGTATTCGCGAAATGTGGTGCGACGCTGGTCCTGGTGGCACGCAACGAGGACAAGGTGAAGCGTCTGATGGACGAGCTGCAGGGCGCCACCGGCAATCGCTCGATCAGCCCGGTCATCGCGGACCTTGGCAAGCAGGATGATGTGCGCGAGGCGGCAAGACAGATTCATGCGGCTCACCCGGTCGTCGATGTGCTGGCGCACAACGCCGGCGCCCTGTTCAACGAGCGCAAGCGCGCCGCCAACGGTACCGACCTGTCGATCGAACTGATGGTGGCGGCCCCGTTCCTGCTGACCGGCCTGCTGCTGGATCCCCTGCGTGAGTCGCGGCCGGGCCGGGTGATCACGATGAGTTCAGGTGGCATGTACACGGCACCCCTGTCGGTATCGGAGCTTGCCATGAGCGACGAGGACTATCAGGGGGCGAAGCAGTACGCCCGTGCCAAACGTGCACAGGTGTCACTCAACGAGCTCTGGGCGGCAAAAGTGCCGGCCACGGACACGGTATTCCATTCGCTGCATCCCGGTTGGGTGAATACGCCGGGCATCAACGATGCGTTGCCCGGTTTCTCGAAGGTTCTCGGCCCGTTGGGCCTGTTGCGCACGCCGCTGGAAGGCGCCGACACGATGGTGTGGCTGGCGGTTGATCCTGCCGGTCAGCAGGAGAGCGGTTCTTTCTGGCTCGATCGCGCGATTCGCGACCCGCACATGCTGCGTTCCACGCGTGAGTCCGATACTGCCGAGCGTCGCGAGCGGCTTTGGAAGTGGTGCGCCGATCACACGGGCTGGAATCTCTCCGGGTCACCGGCTGCGCAGTAATCAACGTACCAGGTGGACCGGGCAGTCGAAGCCTCCGAAGACGGGGCTCTAGTGGGGTTGCCCGTATCCTGGCGCCACGTGATCGACTGCAGCATCAGTCCGTCGGCAGGCTGCGACGGATGTCCTCGGCCCACATCAACGCCGATTGAAAGGCTTCGAGCATCGCGGGCGTGATGTCCAGTTTGCCCAGCCTGGCCTGAAGATCGTGCCCGGTTTCCAGAAAGCGTACGGTACGCAGCATTTCGCCGGCGCGCCCTTCACCGTGAAGAAGCACCGCATGAAACTCGGTGGTGGCGCAAATCGATTCGAGCACGCTCTCCATCGTCGAATCCATCAGTACGTTGAGCAAGGACAGCAGCCCGAGTGTGAAGTACTCGGAAGGGTCGCCGCAACTCTCCGACTGGCATAACAGCTGACAGTAGCGTGCCCGTACCAACGCCATGGTGGTCAGCTCATCGGGCTTGCCGTCACAGTGCGACATCATCAACAGCGTGATCCAGTTACGTAGCGTGGCGCGGCCGAGCAGAGAGATCGCCTGGTGAATGGACGTGACTTCGCGGCGCAGGCCGGTAGCCGGCGAATTGCAGAAACGCAACGCCCGTACGCTCAGCGACACATCGCGACTGACGGCCTCCACCAGATCCTCGTTCGACGCACTCGGATCGTTGACCAATGCGAGAAGCTGCAGCAGGCTGATCCGATTGGAGGCGATCGTGGCGCCCTTGACGACCAGCGGACGGGCGAAGTGAAACCCCTGGAAGTAGTCGAAACCCATCGCCTTCAGTTGTTGAAATTCTTCCGGCGTCTCAACCCGCTCGGCCAGCACACGACGCCGGCCGGCCCTGTCGATGGTCACCTGGCGGGCCAGGGTGGCCATGTCGTAGTGGGTGATGTCGTACTTGATGATATCCGCCAGCATCACCAGTGCCTGCAGGTCGTGAGCATCGACGAAGTCATCCAGCGCGATCGTGTAGCCGCGCTTCTTCAGGGTGGCGATACCCTCTATCACGGCAGGGGTCGGTCGTACGGTTTCCAGTACCTCCAGCACCACACGTTCCGGCGGCAGGCAGCTCACCAGATCCGGATTCTCCAGAAAACAATCCGTCAGGTTGATGAACCCCAGGCTATCGCCCACCAGGCGTTCCAGCCCGAGTTCGACCACAGAACCGATCAGTACCTGAGCGGTGGCCCGATCACCGTCTACCGATGGGTCGTAGCTGTTGGTCTCGGCCGAGCGGAACAGCAGCTCGTAGCCGAAGGTGGCTTCATCGACATCCAGGATGGGCTGTCGGCCGAGGTAGGAGGCTTGCAAGGAGGGAAAGACCTTTGCGGCGGGCGGTTAGGCCGGGTATCGGCCGTCGACCCTTGATCATTGAGCCTCGCTGTCAGGTTGCTTGGGGTGTATCGTCCGTACGCTGACGGTCGACGGACTCCAGCGCGTTGCGATGTTCACGATAGATGACGTACAGGCCGCTGGCAATGATGATGACTGCACCCACCCAGGTCGCCAGGCCGGGTAGCGTCTGCCATAACAGCAGGTCAAGCAGCAGTGCCCACAGGATCGCGGTGTACTCGAACGGGGCCACCAGTGACGCTTCTGACAGGGAGAATGCCTTGGTCAGGCAGAAGTGACCGGCGAGTGCCAGTGCTGCCAGCGCGACCACGAGCTGCAATTGGCCTGCCGGGATCGACTGCCAGAAAAAGGGCAGGGCGGCACAGGCGACCAGACCTACCCCCAGGTTGTAGCTGAACACCAGAGACGCGACGCTGTCGGTGCGCGACAGGTAGCTGCCGCTGATGAACAGTACCGCGTAGGAAAGACTCGCCAGCAATACCAGTAGATAACCAAGCGTGTCCCCGCCGCCGGAGGGCGACATGGCAACGAAAACACCGGCATACCCGACGATGATCGCTGCCCAGCGATGGGGCCCGACGCGCTCACCGAGAAACAGCATCGACAGTACGCTGACCATGAAGATGGACGAGAAGAAGACCACCACCGCCGTGGTCAGCGGCATGCGGGCCAGGCCGAGAAAGAAACACAGCGGGGCCAGGATGCCGGAAAGCCCCCGCAGTGCCTGCGCCTTGGGATGCACCGGCTTGAGATCAGCGGCCGTGCCGCGCGCCGCATAGGCCAGCAGCATCACCGGCACGATCATCACACTGCGCAGTGCAAGGATCTGAACGGCCGGGATACCGTTCATGACCAGCCATTTGGCCGCGGCATCCATCAGGCTGAGCAAGGCTATGCCTATTATCATGAACAGGACGCCTCGCAGGGCACTGCCCTGAGTGACGACGATCGAGCCGGGGTGTGCCATGGGAACCTGTGTCAGTCGGCCTGCGGATGCTGCGGCAGGCCGTCGTCGAGTTTGTAGTAGTCGCCCTTGTCATCGGTAAATATGTGCGACACCGCCTGCAGCCCGGTCGGCGCATCCAGGCAGCCGGCCAGCACCGAGGTGTACTCATCACCGTTCTTCTTCCAGAACAGCAGTGAACCGCAGTGGCTGCAGAACCCACGGCGGGCCTCTTCCGAGGCGGCGTACCAGCGAAGATGCTCGGCGCCACTCACCTGCAGGTGTTCATCGCGCGCGCGGGTGGCGGCGAAGCAATGGCCGGACTGTTTGCGACACTGCTGGCAATGGCAATACACCACATCGCGATCCAGAACCTCGATGGCAAGACTAACCTTGCCACACAGGCAACTGCCGGTGACGTCGGTAGCGACAGATCCATGACCTTCAGACATCTCGGCTCACGCTGAATGGGTTGACGAATAGACGGTCGTGACTTTCCACCCCGACTTCCAACACGAGATCGGTCTTCGGCCGGGCCACGCACAGCAATATGTAGCCCTCCCGGGATTGCCGGCCATTCAAGGCGGTGGCGTTCGGCTGGCGCACTCGACCTTCCAGCAGTCGCGCCGCGCAGGTGATGCAGCCACCGTAGCGACAGGCGATCGGTAGCGCAAGCCCGGCACTCTCGGCAGCGTCGATGATGGTCTCGTCGTCGCCTACCGTCAACTCCTTGTCGTCACGGTTGGACAACCTGACCTGAAAGCACTCCCGACTCACCTCAGCGCCTTGCAAAGTCGCTACACCCAGATATCCGAAGAGCAATCACCCCCGGGGTAGCGGGTCTCGTGCGCACGGGCAGGGCCATGCGGCTCGGCACCGAAGTCCACCAGGAAATCCGGGTTGATGCTCATGCCACCGTTCTCGATATCGCAATCGATCCTGACCATCACGCCACCGGCATTCTTCATGGACGGATAGAACTGGTTGTCCCAGGTGGAGAACAGAGAGGTGGTGACATAGAGGCGCTTGCCATCGAGCGATAGCTGGATCATCTGCGGCGCACCATCCACCGAGCGGCCATTGACATCGGGTGCCTTGCCGAGCAGGCCACCGATCCAGACCTGGCCGGTGAGCTTGGGGTTCGAACGGTCGCTGATATCGTACTGGCGCAGGTCGCCGTGCAACCAGTTGGAGAAATACAGGTAGCGATCGTCCATCGACACCAGGATATCGGTGATCAAGCTGGGCATCGGCACCGGAAAACCCTCGACATCGACCGTATCCACATCGATGACCTTCTCGACCTGCACCTCGCCGGTGTCATCCTTGTACCAGTGAAAGATGTTGGACGACAGGGCTGCACCGACGTAGCCATGGGTGGAAGCCGGATCGTGGAGACCGCGAACCTCCAGCGGAATCATGCCTTCGGCACCGAGATCCACCGAACGCTCGATGCGCTTCTCCTCGAAATTCCAGACGTGGATGTGCTGCCCGTACTTGCCCTTGCCCACGTCATCGAGCTCGAAGCCCGGCATGAACGTGTTCGGTGCGGCCCACTCGGAAGACACCATCATGTTATGACGCGGCTGGTACCAGAAGTCGTAGTTGAAGTTCATGCCACTGATATCGTTCTCCCAGCGACCGACGATTTCGAAATTTTTGTTCAGATGCAGGAAACCGCCCGGTGCATTGCCTTTCGCATCACCGAGCATGGACACGATGATGTCCGAACCCAGGCAATGCACGGTATGCGGCGCCGACAGGTTGGTTCGCGCCTTGATCTCCTCGCCGCTGATGGTCTTGTGCAGGGTCGGGTTGCGCGGATCGCTGGCCGTGTCGATGATATGGAAGTTGGTCGAGCGAACGCCGGGCACGATGAGATATCGGCGCGACATGCCGGCATCACCGTGGCAGGAGGAACACGCGTTCCAGCCCATGTGATGCAGCTCGTCGCCGAGGGTCGGCATTTCCAGCCGGCTGATCACCTGGCCGAAGGTGTCGCTGGTATCGTCCGCATCCACCGTGGCCAGGTAGTCCGGCTTTTCCACGCCTGTGCCGGTGTAGATGCAGATGGTATAGATGACCTTCTCGCGCGGCGCCTGGATGGCCTCTTGCGGAGAGGCGTAGCCGGGGCCGCTGCAGGTGGTTGCCGGGTTGGCTGCCATGACGAATTCTCTCGATGGTGGTATGGACAAGGGCGTGAGGTTCACTGCCAGTTGTACGAGACGGTACCCGACGCTGACCTCGGCTGGCAAGCAGGCGTAAATCAAAGCGCCGGTCACATGATGTCAGCGTGGTAGTGCACTAAGCGGCATAATGTCCGGCTCGCCATTTCGCGTCGTACCGCTCATGCCTCTGCCTGGTCCAGATACCTCCACCGCTGTACCCCCCATCACCGACCAGGTCCCTCGTGGCGTTGCTCGGCCTGGCGTCGCAGAACAACCGTGGCAGGCGCTGAAGGCTGCCAATCAGCCGCTCTGGCCCGATCGGGAGCAACTGGCGCAGGTGCAGGAGACGTTGGCGAGCCGGCCACCGCTCATCTATCCGGCGGAGGCTCGACGCCTGCGCTCCCGGCTGGGCGATGTCAGCGAGGGCCGCGCTTTCCTGTTGCAGGCCGGCGACTGCGCCGAATCGTTCCGACGCTTCGACGAAGGTGCGATTCGCGGCAAGCTGCGTGTCATTCTGCAGATGGCAGTCATTCTTTCCTACTCCGCCGGCGTTCCGGTGGTCAAGCTCGGGCGTCTGGCCGGGCAGTTCGCCAAGCCGCGCTCGTCGCCGGTCGAGACCATCGACGGCCGGCAGCTGCCATCCTTCTTCGGGCACATGGTCAACGATGTACCGTTCACCGAAGCATCGCGAACGCCGGACCCGCAGCGGCTGCTGCAGGCCTACGATCAGGCAGCGGCCACGCTGAATCTACTGCGATCCTGTGCACGGGGCGGCTTCGCCGACCTGCATCAGGTACAAGCCTGGAACCAGTCGTTCGTGGCCGATTTGCCCGAGGGTCGTCGCTACGCGGCGCTGGCCGACGAGATCGGCCGGGCACTGCGTTTCATGGATGCCGCAGGGCTGTCGGATCACGCGGCCCTGGGCGAGATCGAGTTCTACACCAGCCACGAGGCGCTGATCCTGGAATACGAGGATGCGCTGACCCGGGTCGACGATGCGGCTGCTGCCGACAGAGGCGGCGCCCAAGATAGAAGCAAGGATGCCGGCATGATGACCGTAGGAGACAGGCTCGCACCATCCAAGGTGGCAGGTTCCGCTCATATGCTCTGGATCGGCGAACGCACCCGTGCGCTCGATGGAGCGCACGTGGCCTGGGCGCGGCAGGTAGCCAACCCCATAGGCTGCAAGCTTGGCCCTACCACCAGCGTCGATGAGGTGCTTGGGCTGTGTGCCACTCTGAACCCGGAGCGCATTCCGGGCCGCCTCACGCTGATCACGCGACTGGGCGCCGGCAACGTGGAGCGTGTGTTACCGGACCTGATCGAGGCGGTGCGTGCGGCCGGGTACCCGGTGGTCTGGGTGTGTGACCCCATGCACGGCAACACCTTCGAGTCTTCCTCCGGTCACAAGACGCGCCGCTTCGACGATGTGCTACGTGAAACCCGAGCCTTCTTCGAAGTTCATCGTGCGGCGGGCAGCTGGCCCGGTGGCCTGCACGTGGAGCTGACCGGGGAAGACGTCACGGAATGCCTCGGCGGCTCCGACGCGTTGGTCGATACAGACCTCGGTCGGCGTTACGAAACCATCTGCGATCCGCGATTGAATGCCCGTCAAAGTATCGATCTCGCCTTCGCGGTGTCCGATTTCATCGGGGCTGGCGAGTAAGCTGCCCCCGGGGCCTGGCGGTACGTAACCAGACCCTGATGATCTATGGGAAAACGTAGACAGCCGGCCCAGCCCAGGGAGCTTGTGAAACCCGGAGGTCAGCCGTAGATCTCGCTCAGCGACATGGCAAACTCGACAGAGGCGAGGCGAAGTGTGTCCGAGGGTGCTTCGAGCAGGTCTGTACTGCCGGGTTCATCCGACGTGGCGATCGTTCGGTACTCGACTCGAGTGCGATCCTGCCAAACCAGCACATATTCGCGCAGGCTCGGAAGTGTTGCGTAGGCAAGCCACTTTTCGCCACGATCGTTGCGCGCCGTGCTTGGCGAAAGCACCTCGATGATCAACACAGGGTCGTCGCGGGAGTAACCGGTGGGGCGCGGCTCGCCCGCCGCAGGCGACGAAAAGGTCAGGATAGTAGTGATCCTCGCCGACGGCGAGCTTCAAATCTCCCTTGAACACTCGGCACGGCGAGTCTCGCAGGTGCGAATGCAGCTCCCCGGCAATATTCATCGCAATCTGTTCATGGCGTTCGCTCGCGCCGATCATCGCGTAGAGATAGCCGTCGACGAACTCGTGACGCACATCCTGGTCGTGCTCGAACGCGAGGTACTCTTCAAGCGTCAGACGGGGCAGTGTTGCGGGTGAGGCGGGCATCGTCGGTGCTGGACGGTCTCAGGATTGACAGATACGGCGATCAGTATGTCACAAACGATCTCCGCTCAGCGCACGAGCCGGCTCGTGCGCTCGTCTTGAGAGAGCCCTGCAAGGGTTTCGCTGCCGGGGTGGCCACCGCTCTCGCATTGCGGAGAATCCTGTTCAGCTACCACGAACTTTCAGCACGATTACCCGTTTGGCCGGGCAGCTGGCTACGTGAGCTTGAACCTGTTCATGCTGTAATGATTTCTCACCCAACTGAAGAGAGACATGACTCATGAGCAAGCTGCGTGCACCTCACTCTTCCCGCCTCCGATCCAAACGCCGCACGATGCCGCCGGCCCTTGGTCGAAACGTATCGGCTGCCATTGCGACCCTGGTTCTCGTCTCGCCGGCTGCGGCTGTCACCACGACGCCGCTCAACATCGATGAGTCAGGTTCCATCGGGAGCTCGGGTGGCGATGCGAATACCATCAGTGCCGACGGGCGCTACACCGTCTTCGAAACGATCGACGCGCTCGTGGCTACCGATACCAACGCGAACTTCGATCTGTATGTACACGATCGCCTGTCCGGCGAGCTGGAGCACATCGTACCGATCGTGAACGGCGCGTTCTTCGATGCCTTCTATTTCAGGCCCTTCCATCAGCGCGGACGGACGTTATCTGGCTGTCGTGGGGGTTGAACGGTCCGTTACGGGCCAACCCGGTGATGATCGCAGTCTGCTCTATGTGGTCGATCGCGTTGCCGGCTCCACCGAGCGCCTCGAGACGATTCAGAACGGCACCGCGGTACCGATCGTGCTGACCGAGAATCCGAACGTCACGCCGCCCATCACGATCAGCGACGATGGGCGGTACGTTGCGTTCCCGTCCGATCAATCGACGCTCGTCGCTGGCGACACGAACAACGCGACCGACATTTTCCTGTTCGACCGCGACACTGATTCGGTAGAGCGGGTCAATCTCGGCTCGTCGGGACAACAGATCAGCGGCACCTCGGCGTTCAATCTCGGCGTCAGCGGCGGCGCACGACACGTCGTGTTCGCCAGCGATGACTCGGGTGTCGTTATCGGGGACACCAACGGGCAGGAGGACGTGTTCGTACGCGATCGCCAACTGGGCACCACGGAACGAGTCAGTGTCGCCACTGACGGTACGCAACTGGATGTCGCAGCCGGGCTCAGCGTCGACGGCGGGCAGACCATCAGCAACGATGGTCGGGTGGTGGCCTTTGCCACGAGTGCCGGCACTCTCGTGCCGAACGATACCAACGGGAGCACGGACGTGTTCGTGCACGATCGGCAGCTTGGCACTACCGAGCGCGTCAGCGTGAACAGCGACGGGCAGCAGGGCAATGGCTCCAGCGCACTGCCGGTGCTCAGTGCCGATGGCCGCACGGTACTGTTCAGCTCGCGGGCCACCAACCTGTTCGAGGGTGATGCCACCGACGGTAACCCGTACAACCTCGATCTCTTCGCGCACGACCGGAACAGCGGCACCACCGTTCGCGTCAATGCCAACCGCTCTGGCGATACCCTGTACCTGGCAGATCCCGAATATCCGAACGATTACGGGATCGATGCCAGCGGGCGTTACGCAGTCTTCGGGGGTGACCCGATCGGCCCGACGAATCCGCTGCTCGCCGATCTCGGCGATCGCTGCGATGTCACCGCTGCCGGCAATCGAACCACCGTCGGCTCAGGCGATTTCCACCTGCTGGCCTTGCCCTGCGATCCGCCGGCGGGTACCACCATCGGTACGCTGTTCAGTGATGATGTGAGCGGCACCTATGGCACTGACTGGCAGGTCTTTCTCTACGACACGGACGCTGCTACGCCACGGTACGTCGATCCGGGCATCGATGGCCAGCTGAGTAGCGGCGACGGCTTCTGGTTCGTCCACACCAGCTCCGGCTCGAGAACCCTGGATCTGCCGGCAGGCAGTCGTCAGGCAGCCAGCAATACCGAGATACGTGCTCGCTGCAATTCGCCGATCGGTTGCCGCAGCCTGGCACTCACGGGCCGCTCTGCACCGCCGTCCGCACCCGGGGCGCGCTCCGTCAGCTGGAGCCTGCAAGGTAATCCGAGCTCTGCAGAACAGGCATCCGTACCGTTCGACGCGCTTCGGGTAACCACCGGCACGGGTGTCTGCGCTTCGACCGGTGGCTGTACGCTGGACGCGGCTGCCACCCCGGCCGTGGATGTGCTCGCGAACGTGCTGTTCACCTATCAGGGAGGCCCTGGCTACGAGGCGGTGAGCAGCGGTGACACACTGCCATCCTGGCACGGCTTCTGGGCCGGCGAGTTACCGGCAGCGGTATCAAACGGGCCGGCACTGCTGTTTCCCGAGCGCTGATTCCGAATGATACGTCACGGGTGCTACATCGCCCGCGAGTCGCGATTGCCGGCGATGATCCTTGCCAGCCGGTCAGGGTCTTCGCGGGCAATGGCGACATACTCTTCCACCTGCAGCGCCCAGTCGGAGCCGCCGTGTTCACGGAACTTGGCCAGCGCCACGAGCAGCAGCTTGGCGGCCGCGCGCACCTCACGCTGCTCGCCATCCCCATAGTGCGCGACCAGGCGAAGCCAGGTGGTCTCGGCCTGCTCGACCGGGGCTCATTGATTGCTGCTGCGAATTCATGCCGTCGTTCCTTGCCCGAGTAACAGGGATTGCTGCTGCGAATTCATGCCATCGTTCCTTGCCCGAGTAACAGGGATTGCCGCTGCGAAGTCATCGTGTCGTCCTTTACTTTAGAAACCGCTTGTCCAGGCTGCCTTCGAGCAGCGCTGCCAGTGCGTTACGGATCGGCTGAGTCTTGATGCGTGCCCGCAGCCCGTGCCGCTGCAGGGAGGGGATCGTCTTCGTCAATGCGAGCCAGTCATCAGCCAGTTCTCGCGTCAACACGAACGGCGGATTGCCACTCTCGAGCAGCACTCGGCTCATGATCAGGGCAGCGCTGCGATGGTTGCCCTCCACGAACAGTTGTGGGTTGCCGAGTACCTGGATGTACAGCCCGGCAGCGATCTGCCAGATCGAGTGATGGCGATTCGTGGCATACCACTCCACCAGATGGCCTATGCCCGAACCCCGCGTTTCGTAGAAGCGCCGTTCGGTATGCTTCAGTGCGCGGCGGTGAGACCGACGAACGTGTCGGTCGAGGCCGAACAGCACGATATTGTTCACTTCGAGTATCTGCTGCGAATGACCGGGCATCAGCCACCGTTCACGGGGCGTGTGCATACCGACGTAACGATACCCGTCCAGCATCGCGTCGCGCATCTGATCAGGCAGTATCGCGGCCGAATCCAAGGCACTATCGCCGACCGTGACCGGCGTCGACCAGAATCGTTGCAGTTCGCACGCGATCGTCTCCATGTCGAGTGCGCAGGAAGAGCCCGTTGCCGAATCTGTTCCCACGCCAGCACTGGCGGGCCATGCCTGCATCGTCGAAGCAGTCTTCGGCAGGGCTCAGCTGAACTCGCCGGCCACGTACTCCCGCGTCAGCTTCTCCTGCGGATCAGAGAACACCTGCTTCGTATCGCCCATCTCCACCAGATACCCGGTACGGCCGCTCTGCGTCATGTCGACCCCGAAGAAGGCCGTCTGATCGGCGACCCGTTGTGCCTGCTGCATGTTGTGCGTGACCAGGGCGACGGCGAAGCTTTCCTTGAGTCGCAACATGAGTTCTTCCACCTGACGCGTGGCGATCGGGTCGAGTGCGGAGCAGGGTTCGTCCATCAGCAGCACATCCGGCTCGGTGGCGATCGCGCGGGCGATGCACAAACGCTGCTGCTGACCACCCGAGAGTGACAGGCCACTGTTCTTCAGCTTGTCCTTGACCTCATCCCACAGGGCAGCCCCCTTGCAGTGCCTTCTGTACCTGCTCCTCCATGTTGCCCTTGAACCGGTTCAGCTTCAGCCCGAAGGCGACATTGTCGTAAATGCTCATGGAGAACGGGTTCGGCTGCTGGAACACCATGCCGATGTAGCGACGTACCACGACGGGGTCGACATCCTTCGAGTAGATGTTCTTGCCGTGATACTGCACTTCGCCGTCGAAACGGAACGATTCGATCAGGTCGTTCATCCGGTTCAGGCTGCGCAACACGGTGCTCTTGCCACAACCTGAAGGGCCTATGAAGCCGGTGATTCTATTGCGTTCGATCGGCACATGGCTGTCGCGTACGGCGAGAAAATCCCCGTAGTGGATCGCCTTGATCCGGCAGTCCAGCACGGCGCTGGCAGTCGCCGCGCGTACCTCGGGGGTGGATTGATCCTTTGCCATCGAGTGCCTGGAATGGGCTTGCGAGGCGGTAGCGTCAGATCGGGTGCTCGGCGCATCGGCCAGGGCGGTATCGCTCATGTGACTGTCTCCTTGATTGACTGATTTTTCAGATCTTCGGCTTGCCGATCAGGCGCGCGAGGATGTTGATGACAAGTACCATGGCGACCAGTACCAGCGATGCGGCCCAGGCCAGTGCGATCTGATTGTCGAACGGCATGGCCGAAAAGTTGTAGATCAGGATTGACAGCGAAGCGGTCGGCTGAGCCAGATCCGACAGGTAGTAGTTGCTGAACAGGGCCGTGAACAGCAGAGGTGCCGATTCGCCGGCCGCCCCTGCAACCGCCAGCATGACCCCGGTGAGGATGCCGGGCAGTCCGGTGGGCAAGACCACCTTCCAGATCACCTGGGAACGGGTACAACCCAGTCCGAAGGCGGCATCACGCATCTTCGTCGGCACCTCTTTGAGCGCTTCCTCGGCTGTCAGCACCACGGTCGGCAGCATCAGCACGGCGAGCGCGATACCGCCTGCGATGGCGGAATAGGTGCCCATCAGCAATACCACCGCCGCGTATGCGAATACCCCGGCAAGGATCGAGGGCAGACCGGTCAGTACCTTGGCCAGAAAGCGGGACACCTTGGCGATGCGTGTCTGCGGCCCGAGTACCGCCAGGTAGATCGCCGCCAGCACACCCAGCGGAATGCTGATCAGGGACGCGATGCCCACCATCGTGATGGTGCCGATGATGGCATTGCCGAAACCGCCACCGGTTTCGAAACCTGCCGGAGGCAACGCCGTCAGTGCCTCGAAATCCAGCCTCGAACCACCTTCAATACGACCAACATGTACAGCACCGAAAGCAGCGGAATGCCGGCGATCAGGGTCATGACCCAGGCCAGTGCGGTCAGCAGACCGCTCTTGAGGGCACGCGGTTCGAAGGTCTGGCGCTGCAGCTGGCTCGGTATGCGCCCGGCGGGTGAACCGTAGACATCTTCGGGTGTCGTGCTCATGATTTGCCCTCGAACTTGCGAGCGGTGGCCTGCTGGATGGCGAGCCCGATCACGTTGACCAGGAAAGTGATGGCCAACAGGACCAGCGCGGCATACATCAGCGCCTGGATCTCGATCTTGCCGGCCTCCGGAAAGCTCGAAGCCAGCAGAGAGGCCAACGTGTTCGCCGGTGCGAACAGCGAGAGATTGATCTGATTGGCGTTGCCGATGAGCATCGCGAGCGCCATCGTTTCTCCCAGCGCCCGGCCGAAGCCCAGCACCAGTGCCGCTAGCAACCCGGACGAGGCGGTCGGCAGCAGCACCTTCAGGATGGCTTCCCAACGCGTGGTGCCCATGCCGTAGGCGGCTTCCTTGACCTTGTAGGGAATGCGCTGCAGCGCATCGACGGAGATCGCGGCAACCGTCGGCAGGATCATGATGGCCAGTACCAGCGCGGCCGGCGCGAGCCCGGGGCCGCTCAGGTCCGTGCCGAACAGCGGGAACCAGCCGAGCGTGTCGTTCAGTACCTGCGAGACCGGCCGGATCGCGGGAATCACGACGTAGATGCCCCAAAGCCCGTAGACCACCGACGGTATCGCCGCGAGCATCTCGACAATGGTGCGGAACACGGCGGCCAGTCGCGGGTTGATGAAACCCTGGGTCAGGAAGATCGCGATCATGATGCCGAAGCTGCCGCCGATCAGCAGCGCCAGCAGCGAGCTGTACAGCGTTCCCCAGATTTCAGGGAGAACGCCGAAAGACTCCTCCGACGGGTTCCAGGTGGTGCCGAAGATGAAGCCGACACCGTTGGCCTGCATGGCGGGTAGTGCCTGTGCACCGATCTTGTAGAGCAGGTACACCGTCAGCACGATGATCGATACCGCACAGGTACCGGCTATGCCGCGGAAGATCGCATCGCGTCGGAATTCGCCTGCGGTGGGTGCCCCGGATACCGAACCGGCCGAATCGGGAATGTCGAAGGAGTAGCGGGCCATGATCTTATTCGCTGGTATGGAGGGTTATTGAATCATCTGAGCCGCTTCCTGAACCCGGGTCACCACGTTCTCGGGCAGGGGAATGTAGCCGAGCTCTTCCGCGCTCTCCTGACCTTCGGTGACCGCGTAGTCGACGAAGTCGCGAATGGCCGCAGCCTTGGCATCGTCCTGCTCCTTGTAGGCGAGCATCCAGGTGAAGGTGGCGATCGGGTAGGCATCCTCGCCTTCCGGGTCGAATACCCAGGACACCAGGTTCGGCACGTCGCTGTCGGGCAAGGTACCGTCGGGGAACTCCGCACTCGCCAGGGCCGCCTGGCCGGACTCCGCACCGGCTGCGACGAACTGACCGGCCTGGTTCTCCAGCATGGCGGAGTTGGTATCGGTCAGCTTGGCGTAGCCGTACTCGATGTAACCGATGGAGCCCGGCGTCTGCGCGATGGTGGCGGTGATGCCGTCGTTCTTCGGCGCCTTGACGAAGCTCTGCGATTGCGGCCACTGAGGTGACTTGCTCTGGCCGATGTCGGATGCGAAGGTCTCGCTGATCTCCGCGAGGTGGCCGCTGAACACATAGGTGGTACCGGAGGAATCGGAACGGACCACCACCGTGATATTTTCATCCGGCAGCTCCACGTCCGGGTTGGCGGCGGCAATCTTCTCATCATTCCACTTCGTGATCTCACCGGTGAAGATCGCCGGGTAAACATCCCGCGGCAAGCGCAGCTCTTCCACGCCGTCCACGTTGAAGGCGAGTACCACCTCACCGGCGGTCAGCGGTAGCAGCACCACGCCATCGTCGACCTGAGCCATTTCTTCGTCATTCATCGCCGCGTCGCTGGCGGCGAAATCCACGGTGCCGTTGATCAGGTCCTGGATGCCGGCGCCGCTGCCCTTGGCCTGGTAGTCGATCCGCACATCCTCATTCTGGCTGCTGAAGTCCTTGAACCACTTCGAGTAGATCGGGAAGGGGAAGCTGGCGCCGGAACCGTTGAGCTCTTCCTGGGCGTGTGCCGGTGCGACCACCAGACTGGCGATGCCCGCTCCGACGAGCGCGGCCTTGACCCATGACGTTCCGGTCATTCCTGCAGTGTTCATGAAAATCTCCGATGGAGTGTGATGCGGGTAATCGAGTAAAAGCGCCCGTGCATGTCACGAGTCGCCGTTGCAGGTGCACACCGTTGCGAGCCCCTGTGGTAATCAGGCTAGGCTGGCCGTGTGACACGATTGTTAAGAACCTGAACAATCGCGATTGGCTCGCTGGCTTGTAAGCCTCGCACGCAGCTGCCAGACTTGCCGGCTACCGAGTCACCGCAGTCACCCAGGCCATGGCCCTCGTCGATGTGAACAAGTCCCAGCGCGACCCGTTCTCGAAGCCTGCGGGCAACCGGGGTTTCGGGCGCTTCGGAAAGTCTGGAGGCTTCGGGAACTTCGGAAATTTCGGCGGTTTCGGTGGCTCCGGTGGCTTCAGGCTCGGCGGCCCGCTGCTGGCCGCCGCAGGCGTACTGTTGCTGCTCATCGCCTACACCGCCTCGTACACGGTACCCAGCGACTCGGTCGGCCTGGTGCAGCGGTTCGGCAAGTACATCGACGAGGTTACGCCGGGCCTGCACTTCAAGCTGCCGCTGGGCGCCGACGTCGTCAGTATCGTGCCGGTCAAGCGGCAGCTGAAGCAGGAATTCGGTTTCGCCACCGGCGGTGCCACCAACGCCAGCCAGTCGCGGCCCGATACCGAACAGCAGGCGCAGATGGTCACCGGCGACCTGAACGCGGCACTGGTGGAGTGGGTCGTGCAGTACCGCATCGAGGAACCACGGAAGTTCCTGTTCGAGGTACGCAACCCGGGGGAGACCCTGCGTGACCTGTCGGAATCGGTGATGCGCGAGGTGGTGGGCGATCGCACCGTCGACGAGGTCATCACCATCGGCCGCCAGGAAATCGAGACCGAGGCACTGGCGCGCATGCAGGAGCTGACCAGTCGCTACGGCATTGGTGTCAGCATCGACCAGGTGCAGCTCAAGGATATCAATCCGCCACGCCCGGTACAGGAATCGTTCAACGAGGTGAACCAGGCACAGCAGGAAAAGGAGAGCCTGATCAACGCGGCGCGGCGCGAATACAACAAGGTGATACCGCTGGCCGAGGGCGAGAAGGATCAGCGCATCCGCGCAGCGGATGGCTACCGGCTGAAGCGGATCAACGAAGCCGAGGGTGACGCTGCCCGCTTCAACGCGGTGCTCACCGAATACGTCAAGGCGCCGGACGTCACCCGCCGCCGCATCTACATCGAGACGCTGCAGGAAGTGCTGCCGAGGGTAGACGACAAGATCATCATCGACGAGAAGTCGCAACAGATACTACCGCTACTCGATCTGCAGAACGGGCGTGGTCCCGGCGATGCCGGAACCGGGCAGGGTCAGGCCGGGGAGAATGCACGATGAAGCCATTGCAGATTGCCGTGGGCATGCTGGCGGCAGCCGTGCTGTTTCTCGTGCTCAGCGCACTGTATACCGTGAACGAGGTGGAGCAGGTGATTCTCACCCAGTTCGGTAAACCGGTGGGTGAGCCGGTGACCGAGGCGGGGTTGAAGATGAAGCTGCCGTTCGTGCAGCAGGCGAACGTCATCGACAAGCGCATTCTCGAGTGGGATGGCAATCCGAGCAACATGCCCACGAAAGACAAGCTCTACATCGCGGTCGACCTGTTCGCCCGTTGGCAGATCGTCGACCCCTTGCAGTATTTCCTGCGCCTGCGCGATGAGCGCAGTGCGCTTTCCCGGCTCGACGACATCCTCGGCAGCGAAACGCGCAACGCCGTGGCCAAGCACGAGCTGATCGAGATGGTGCGCACCACCAAGGGCCGTGAGCCGCTGCGCGACAGTGCGCTGACGGATGCGGACCTTGCCACCCTGGGTAACCTCGTACCCATCGACAAGGGGCGCCAGCGCGTGGAGGAGGAAATCTACGCCGCCGCGGCACCGAAGGTGGAAGTGTTCGGCATCAAGCTGCTGGATATCCGCTTCAAGCGCATCAACTACAACGAGAGCGTGCGCCCGAAGATCTACGATCGCATGATCAGCGAGCGTCGGCAGATCGCCGAGCGATTCCGCTCGGAGGGCAATGGCGAGGCGGCGCGGATCAACGGGAATCGCGAGCGGGAACTGAACAAGATTCGCTCGGAAGCGTACCGGGAAGTGGAGCAGATACGTGGCGCGGCGGATGCCAAAGCCACCAGCATCTACGCCGAAGCTTATGCCAAGGATGACACCTCGGCAGATTTCTACGAGTTCCAGAAGACCATGGACATGTACAAGAGCGTGATGAAGGACAGCACGACCTTGATGCTGTCGACCGACAGCGAAGCCTTCGAATACCTCAAGGGCATGCAGCCGGAGCGCTGAAGCGGGTCATCGTGAGGTTCATCCCCATGGGGGCAACAAGGGAGCAGACAGGGAGGCAGGCATGAAGATACTGATGATGCACGGCATCAACCACGATATGTTCGGCAAGCGTGACCCGGCGCAGTATGGCCTCGTCACGCTCGGCGATATCGATTCTGCCCTGGGCGAGCTGGCTGCGGAGCTCGGCGTGGAGGTTGCCACCTTTCACAGCAATCACGAAGGCGAGTTCTGCGGGCGCGTTCATCAGGCGCTTGCCGATGGGACCGACGCCGTGCTGGTGAATGCCGGCGCCTGGACGCACTACAGCTATGGCATCCGTGATGCACTGGCCATGCTCGAGGTGCCGGTGGTCGAGCTGCACATGTCGAACGTGCATGCACGAGAGCCGTTCCGGCATACCTCGGTGTTCAGTTCGGTGGTCACCGGCCAGATCTGCGGTTTCGGCATGAACAGCTATCGGCTGGGGTTGCGTGCAGCCCATGCACTGGTGCGCGAGGCGCAGGAACTGCAACCCGGAGCACAGCCATGATTGCGGCCGCGACGACGCTGCCCGAACGTATCGCCGAGCATATCGATGCGACCACCCGGCAGGTCGATGCCGCCATCACCATGCTCGATGGCGGCGACACCGTGCCGTTCATTTCGCGTTACCGCAAGGAGGCCACCGGTGGCCTGACAGATGCGCAACTACGTCAGCTGGACGAGCGGCTGCACTACCTGCGCGAACTGGACGAACGACGCGCTTCGATCGCGAAGGCGATCGATGAGCAGGGCAAGCTCGACGATGCGCTGACGTCACGACTGATCGGTGCGACGACCAAGGCCGAGCTGGAAGACCTGTACCTGCCTTACAAGAAGAAGCGTCGCACCCGCGGCCAGATGGCGATCGAGGCGGGGCTCGAACCCTTGGCCACCCTGCTGTGGAACGAGCCCGCCCATGATCCGGAGATCGAGGCGCAGCGCTTCGTCAGCGCGGGCGCGGAAGGTGATGCCGGCGAAGGAGTGGCTGATGTGAAGGCGGCTCTCGACGGGGCACGCTTCATATTGATGGAACGGTTTGCCGAGGACGCGACGTTGATCGCCAGGCTGCGCCGCAAGCTCACCGACGAGGGGTATCTGTGCGCTCGGCTGGTGGCCGGCAAGGCCGACGAGGGTGCCAAGTTCAGCGACTACTTCGACCATCAGGAGCCGTTGAGTCGGGTGCCGGGGCATCGTGCACTGGCCATGTTCCGCGGCCGTGGGGAAGGCGTGCTCGCACTGAACCTTCTGCTCAAGCAGGGCGACGACTACAACGAGGACGGCTGCATATCGCTGGTGGCGGCGCATGTCGGTTTCGATGACGCCGCTCGCCCGGCCGATGCCTGGCGTGCCCGGGTGGTTAGCTGGACCTGGAGCGTCAAGCTGTGTGCACATCTGGAGAGCGAACTGTTCACCACCTTGCGGGAGCGTGCCGATGCCGAAGCCATCGGTGTGTTCGCCGCCAACCTGAAGGATCTGCTGCTGGCTGCACCTGCCGGGCCACGTCCGGTTCTCGGCCTTGACCCGGGGTACCGTAGCGGGGTCAAGGTTTGTGTAGTCGATGCTTCCGGGCGAGTGTGCGATCACACTGCCATCTTTCCACACGTACCGCGCAAGCAATGGCGCGAGTCGCTCGATACGCTGGCCGTTCTGTGCAATCGTCACGCGGTGGAGCTGATTGCGGTGGGCAACGGTACTGCAAGCCGGGAGACCGAGAAGCTGGCCGACGAGCTGGTCGCGCGTATCGGGCCACAGCGCCTGACGCGAGTGGTGGTGTCGGAAGCCGGAGCATCGGTGTATTCGGCGTCGGAGGTGGCGGAGAGGGAGTTTCCCGATCTGGACGTGACCATTCGTGGCGCTGTCTCGATTGCACGGCGCCTGCAGGATCCACTGGCCGAACTGGTCAAGATCGATGCACGCGCCATCGGCGTCGGGCAGTACCAGCACGATGTGTCGCAGCGAGCGCTGGCGCAAAGCCTCGAAGCCACGGTGGAAGACTGCGTGAATGCCGTCGGTGTGGACCTGGGCACCGCTTCCACAGCACTGCTGTCACGAGTGGCGGGCCTGTCGAGTGCACTGGCGGAGAACATCGTCGAATACCGTGACCTGCATGGTGGATTCAAACGCCGCAAGGAGCTCCTGAAGGTTCCGCGCCTGGGGCCACGAGCCTTCGAGCAGGCTGCCGGGTTCCTGCGCATACCACAAGGGGCCGACCCGCTGGACGCCTCGGGCGTGCACCCGGAGAGCTACCCGGTCGTCGAACGCATTGTCGCCCGGGCGGGCAAGCCGCTGGGTGCCGTCATCGGTGACACCGGCTGGTTGCGTACGCTCGATGCCGTCGCGTTCACCGACGAGCAGTTCGGTTTGCCGACGGTCATGGATATCATCGCCGAGCTGGAGAAACCCGGCCGCGATCCGCGTCCGGCGTTTCGCGCAGTGCGTTTTACCGAGGGAGTGGAGAAGATCGGCGACCTGACGCTGGATCAGGTACTGGAAGGCAAGATCACCAATGTCACGGCGTTCGGTGCGTTCGTCGATATCGGGGTACATCAGGATGGCTTGGTGCATATCTCCGCGATGAGCGAAACCTTCGTGCGCGACCCGCGCGAGGTCGTGAAGGCAGGGGATATCGTCAGCGTGAAGGTGATGGCCATCGACGAGCCGCGTCAACGCATCGGCCTGTCGATGCGGATGAGCGATCACGCGGCCGATCGGGCCGACGGCTCAGGCAATGTGTCCGGTAGAGCTTCACGCCGGAATGCCGGTGGACGGCGCGATGGTGCGGCAGGAAGCTCAGAGCGCGAAGGTCGCGGCAGGTCCGGTACCGATGGCCGCCGTGGCGGCCCGATGGGCAAACGTTCGGAGAAGGGCGGGGGTGGAAGTTCCCGAAGCACTCAGACCAGCGCAGAATCCCCTTCGGCGCTTGCCCTTTCATTGCAGGAGGCTCTGAAGGGCAAACCGTGACCCTGCCTGCCGGCTGACCTTACTTGCCAACCAGACCGACCTGACTAACCAGACGGACCTGGCCAGACATTCTCTGGCCAGGGCGGATTGAACGGGCAGGCTACCTGCGCTTGTACGCCCGCACGTAGTCTATTTCCAGTGCCGGATTCTGGAACTTGGCCAGGTCGCTGCCGTTCGGATATTCCTGACCCGAAGCACGCCCGAGGCCACCGGCGTTCTCGCCGAAGTTCGTCCAGTTCCCGCCAAATGCAAGGTTCAGGATCACGTAGAGCTCTTCGTGATTGACGTTCTCACTGTTCAGCTCGCTAACCTTTTCTCCATCGATGAACCAGGTGATCTTGTTCGGATCCCACTCGACGGCATAGACATGGTAGTCGAGGCTGTAGTCGACACCGGTGTAGACCTGACCCGAAGGCAGCGGCTTTTCGAAAATGTGATCACCGTAGTTGGTTGCGCTGACGTTCTTGAACCAATGAAAGGAGTTGTAGATGTACTGCGGCGCATGCCCCAGGTTCTCCATGATGTCGATCTCGCTCCTCCTCGTGTCTTCGTTCGCGCGTCGTTGATGATGCAGCCAGAACGCCGGAAAGGTCCCATCCTGGCCCGGGATCTTTATCTTCGCCTCGAAATAGCCGTACTTCTGAGCGAACTTGTCGTACGTCGTGATCACACCCGACAGGAATGTCTGCTGTGTTGCAATATCGCGCAAGGGTCCGAAACGGCGACCGTTGGTGTTGTTCTTCAAGGTGTTCTTCACGCCTCTTATCGCAAGCCGCTCCCCGTTGAACTCGAACGGGTTGTGAGCCTTGCTAACGAAGTCGATGTGCGCCGGATCTTCGCTGAGCATGCTCACATAGAATTGGTCTTCCCCGTTGATCACTCGATATTCGTAGCGCTCGCCGTTGAACTCGCCATCCCATGGAAAGTGTGTGTTCCAGCGGTATTCGTTCAAGGACGTGCCGTTGAACTCGTCGCTGAACACCAGCTCATATCCGGGCTTGCTGATGGCACCGGGCTCTGAGGCACTTGCCGGATCGATGAGTGTGGGGTCGGCGCTGGCGCTGAACTCGCGCTTGTTGGTAGTGGTTTGATCGGCAGAGTCGTCGCCGACGATGACGATGGCGGTCGGTGAGATGTAGGAGGTGCTGGAGTCAGCGGCGACTGCACGTACATGCATCGAGTGCTGACCCTTGAACAGGTCGGTACTGGTGTAGCTGGTATCCGGCGTGTTCGTGACTTTGATGCCATCCACGCTGACTTCATAACTGACCGCATCCTCGACCTTTGCCCAAGACCACTTCACGGACGATGGTGCAACTTCGACCCCCGTGGTGGTCTGCGGCCTTTCGATCGCGATCGCCGCGATCGGGAACGTCAGGCAAAACAGGATCGAACAGCTGATCTTCTGAAACATGGATATATTCCAACGGTTTACAAAATTGAAGTCGACAAGAGTGGCAGTACGTGCCAGCTCAGGTGAGAGACGTCGCGATCGGTGTCGGGGCAACCGATGCGTGAATACGGCCGGGCAGCAATATCCGCGGAGCGGGCTGCAGACGTTGACTTGTGAGTGGCCTGGAAGAAGTTGATCACAAGAGGCGGCGTGATCGAGAACCTTCGACTGACAAGCCAAGGTGTTGCCGGTACCGGGCCTGCCGGAGTGCGGCTAAGAGGTGGGCGCTCGCAATACAAGGCTGAACGAGCGCACCTTTCGCCCGGACTCCCCACTTCGTCCATTGAATGAGCTTTCCTGTCAATCATTCCCTGATGCCGCTGACACTGGCTGGAACGTGAATAAGGTCACAGCCCGAAGAGGTGTAGATACTATCTCAGAAAGGTTACAGAGCTGGCATGTATAAGCCGCTTCATTATTAACATTAGGAAATATACTGTGAGAAAACACCTGAATTTCTGAATTTAAGCTGAATAGCAGCGATTACTGTCGCGTTGTTTCAGGTTTTTTTTCAGTCTGTCAAGACTCCGTGAGAATCGCGCGCAATCGCGCTCATGTGGCGCTTCAAGCGTGTTCTGGCCCACGGTTGGAGGGTATCCGAGAGTTATTCGGCGTCCGGCGCGCGGGTGGCCAAGCAGAGACAGAAAGGCTAGGATGGTATTAAGACCATTCATCTTCATGTCATGAGCATGACTTGTATGGCTTCATCTACTACCGCGTTCGTCAGGCGCCGTTCCTCCAATTCGGCCCCGAACAATCCATAGAAAACAAATGAGGGGAAGTGCCTATGAGCAGTGAAGCCAATTCCGCCATCCCGGCTCCGGCCGGCGGCGGAGCGGTCAATACGCCGTACGAGATCGGCCAGGACAATTACACGGGTAAGTTGGGGCCCTTCGGGTTGGACATTCACAACCCCGTGTTCGCGATATCCGCCGGTCTGATCGTGCTGTTCGTACTCGGTACACTTGTCTTTGCCGATGCCGCCACTGCCGTCTTCGCCGACATGATGGCGTGGACGACTCAGCGCTTCGACTGGTTCTTCATCCTGACGGCGAACTTCTTCGGCATCTTCTGCATCGCGCTGATCTTCACGCCGCTGGGTGCCATCCGTCTTGGTGGTGTGGACGCCAAACCCGACTACGGGTATCCAGGGTGGCTTGCGATGCTGTTCGCCGCCGGCATGGGTATAGGCCTGCTGTTCTGGGGCGTCGGCGAGCCGATGACCCATTTCGGCACGGCAGTGGCCTCCGATGCCGGCACGCCCGAAAGCTGGGCACCGCTGGCCGGCATGCCGGGCGACGAGGCAGCCGCAGCCAGGCTCGGTCTCGCTGCAACGCTGTATCACTGGGGTCTGCAGGCCTGGGCAATCTATGCGGTGGTCGCACTGGCGCTCGCCCTGTTCGCGTTCAACAAGGGTCTGCCGCTGTCGATGCGTTCGGTCTTCTACCCGATCTTCGGAGAGCGGGTATGGGGCTGGACCGGGCACGTCATCGACATCATGGCGGTTCTTGCCACCCTGTTCGGTCTGGCCACGTCCCTGGGCCTGGGCGCCGAACAGATCAATGCGGGTCTGAACTACCTGTACGGTGTGCCGGTGTCCGACACCATGAAGATCCTTCTGATCGCCGCCATCACCGGCGTGGCATTGATCTCGGTGGTGCGCGGTCTGGATGGCGGTGTGAAGATCGCCTCCGAGATCAACATGGTGCTGGCCTTCATCCTGCTGTTGTTCATCTTCTTCATCGGTCCCACCATGGCACTGCTGGCGCGCATCGGCGACTCCTTCGTGGCCTACTTCCAGTATCTGCCGGCGCTGTCGCAACCCTTCGGTCGTGAAGACACCAACTTCGCGCAGGGCTGGTCTTCGTTCTACTGGGCCTGGTGGGTCTCCTGGTCGCCGTTCGTCGGCATGTTCATCGCTCGCGTGAGTCGCGGTCGAACGGTACGTGAATTCATGGTGTGCGTACTGCTGGTGCCGTCAGCGGTCTGCATGATCTGGATGTCCATCTTCAGTGGCGTGGCCTTCGAGCAATACATCAACGACGGTTACAAGGCCGTGGCCGATGCCGACCTGGAAGTGAAGCTGTTCACCATGTTCGATCAGCTACCGTTGTCGCAGGTCACCTCGTTGCTCGGCATCATCCTGGTGGCGGTGTTCTTCATCACCTCATCCGACAGCGGCTCGCTTGTCATCGATGCAATCACGGCCGGTGGCAAGACCGATGGCCCGATTCCGCAGCGCGTGTTCTGGTGCACCTTCGAAGGTCTGATCGCCATCGCTCTACTGATGGGTGGTGGTCTCAAGGCCTTGCAATCGATGGTGGTCACCACCGGTCTGCCGTTCACCTTCGTGCTGCTGTTGATGTGCGTCAGTGTGGTGATCGGGCTGCGCAGCGAGCTGAAGCTCGTAAGGGCGAACAAGCTGTCGCACGGCTAGCAGGCTACGCAGTTCGAGGGGCCCGCGGGCGCCGGCCAAGGCCGGTGCTCGCTACTTCTGCAGGCGTGCCCGTACCCGTCGGGAATGTCGCTGCATCAACGCAACCGGCATCATTCGCCTAAGCCAGCCCTTCGCGGTAGCCCCGGTGGTGCCGGGTGAATACCGTTTGGTCACGCTGCGCGGGTTTGCCAGCTGGGCGCGGGCCGTGTTCAGTCCGAGTGACATGACATGTTCCTTTCTTGGCGTGGAGAGAAGGATACAACCACGAATCAGGCCAACCTGCCATCCAGGGTCGGCTGTCGTTCCCTATCTGTGGGTCACTTGTCCGGTCGAGCCCCGCGTCCGGTAACATCGTCGGGTAACTTTCCTGACGACGATTGGCTGAATGACGATGCTCAACATCACCGAGACGGCCGGTTCGCTGTCTTCAATCGATAGTTCGCCGGTTCTGCTGCCCGCTCGCCGTCGCCTGCGTCTTGAGCGGTCAGGCCGCGGCTGCCGACGTGTCGCTGCGGATGCATCAGTTCCTGCCCGCACAGGCCAACGTTCCACGGCACGTCCTCGATGTCTGGGCAGACAGGGTCGAAGCTGATTCGTCGGGTCGCATCGAGGTTCAGCGGTTTGCGTCGATGCAACTGGGCGGGAAGCCGCCGGAGCTGATAGATCAGGTGATCGACGGGGTCGCGGACATCGTCTGGACGGTATCGGGGTACACCCCGGGCCGGTTTCCACGCACCGAAGTGTTCGAACTGCCGTTCATGATGAGTGATGCCGAAGCTACCTCACGGGCATTCTGGCAGCTGGCCGAGCGGGAGATGATGCAGACAGACTTCAGTGAGTTTCATGTGCTTGGCCTGTGGGTGCACGGCCCTGGCATCATTCACTCGAAGAAACCGATAGCCTCCCGCTCAGACCTGGCTGGTGTGAAGCTGCGGGCGCCCAGCCGTGTGACCACCCGCCTGTTCAGCGATCTGGGCGCTACGCCGATCGGCATGCCGGTGCCGGCAGTACCCGAAGCCCTGTCGAGAGGTGTGATCGGCGCCACGGTCATTCCTTGGGAGGTCACGGCGGCCCTGAAGGTGCCCGAGCTGGTGGAGTACCACACGGAGTTTCCCGGCGCATCCCTGTACACCACGACCTTCATCTTCGCGATGAACAAGAAGCGGTACGAGGCCCTGGATGATGAGCTGAAGGCGGTGATCGACGCCAATTCGGGCGAGGAGTTTTCGGCCTTCGCCGGCCGCCGGATGCAGGAGGATGATGGTCCGGCACGAAAGTCGGCGATCGCGCGCGGTAACGAAGTCATCGAGCTGAGTGCTGATCAGGTCGAGTCATGGCGGAAGGCCAGTCAGCCGACCATAGAGGCCTGGCGTGAGGACCTGGACGAGAAGGGCCTTGACGGTACCGGTCTGCTCGAATCGGCACGGCAACTGATCGACGTGGCCTCGGAGTGATCGCCGCCGGGCGAATCATCCGGTTTCTCGCCCATTCGCTGGCGTTGGTCGGTGGTGCCGTGCTCGTCGGGCTCGCCCTGATGACGGTTGTCAGTGTGCTCGGCCGTTCGCTGGGAGGTTCGAGTCATTCCGCGTGGCTGCAGTCCTGGCTACCGGGTCTGGCCACGGCCATCGACGATATCGGAATCGGACCGGTCACCGGCGATTTCGAGATCCTGGAAGCGGGCATCGCGTTCTGCATCTTTGCCTTCCTGCCTGTCTGTCAGTTGCACGACGCCCATGCGCGCGTCGATGTTTTCTCCAGAAACCTGCCCGTGGTTGTGAATCATGGTCTGCTGGCCTTCTGGGAGGTAGCGCTGGCAGCCACGCTCGTGCTGATCAGCTGGCAATTGTTCGCCGGGCTCCAGGGCAAGTGGGAGAACGCTGAAACGACCTTCATGCTGCAGTTTCCGGTCTGGTGGGGCTATGCAGCAAGCTTTGCAGGCTCGCTCGTCGCCGCCGTGGTGAGCCTCTACTGTGCCGCTGTGCGGGTGGCCCGGCTGTTCACCGGGCAGGGCGAGGAACCGCCGCTGGGTACGGTTTCGCCAGGCGAGAGTCATTGAGCCAGTTCGAACTCGGCCTGTGGTCGTTCCCTGTGCTGTTGCTGATGATCGTGCTGCGCGCACCGATCGGTCTGGCCATGCTGCTGTGTGGTCTGGGTGGTCTGTATCTGGCGCTGGATGGCTCCGCCGTATTCATGGCTCGCCTGAAGAGTGAAACCTATTCCACGTTCTCCAGCTACTCGCTGAGCATCATCCCGATGTTCCTGCTGATGGGTCAGCTCGCCACGCTGTCCGGCATGTCGCAGGCGTTGTTCCGCACTGCCGATGCCTGGCTGGGCCATTTCCGTGGCGGGCTGGCGATGGCGGCGGTGGGTGCCTGCGCCGGTTTCGGTGCGATTTGCGGCTCCTCGCTCGCCACCGCCGCCACCATGGGCCGGGTCGCCTTGCCCGAGCTGCGTCGTCACGGCTATTCCGGTGGCTTCGCCACGGCAACCGTGGCCGCCGGGGGCACCCTGGGCATATTGATTCCACCGTCGGTGATTCTGGTGATCTATGCGATCCTGACCGAGCAGAACATCGCCCGCCTGTTTCTCGCCGCACTGGTGCCAGGCTTGCTCGCCGCACTCGGTTACCTGCTCGCCATCGGCGTCTACGTGCGGCGCCATCCGCAGGCGGAAGAATCGCGCTCACCGATGCCGCTGGCGCAGCGCCTCATCGTCATGCTGCAAGTCTGGCCCGTCGTGCTGATCTTCACGCTGGTGGTCGGTGGCATCTACGCCGGCTGGTTCACACCGACCGAAGGAGCCGCGGTGGGTGCGGTGCTGACCGGGCTGGCTGCCCTGTTCTCGGGCCGCCTGAGCAGGCCGGGTATCGCCGAGTGCCTGCTGGTCACCGCACGCAACACCGCGATGATCTTCTTCATCATTCTGGGGGCGGCGATCTACAACGGTTTTCTCGCGTTGACCCAGGTACCGCAGGAGCTTGCTGCCTTCGTCATCGATCAGGCCCTGAGCCCGTGGGCAGTGCTCATCGTGATGCTGTTGTTCTATCTCGTGTTCGGCTGCCTGATGGATTCGCTCAGCATGATCCTGCTGACCATCCCGATCTTCTATCCGATCATCGGCGGCCTGGACTTCGGCATGAGCGTGGAGCAACTGTCGATCTGGTTCGGCATACTGGTGCTGATCGTGGTGGAGATCGGCTTGATCACGCCGCCGGTGGGGCTGAACCTGTTCATCATCAATGCGATGGACAAGGACACCCCCGAGGTTGCCACCTGGAAGGCGGTGACCTATTTCGTGGTGGCTGATCTGCTTCGTGTGGTTCTGCTGGTTGGCTTTCCGGGTATCGTGCTGTTCGTGCTCTGATTCACTTCGTACTCAGATTCACCTGGTGTCGTGCCTGCCTCACGGGGCCGCCGGGCGTCACCGGCTTCACCTCGCCGCTGCCGCAGGCGCTGCCCGCCAAAGTTTTGGTCGAGCCCTGGTCCTTGCCCCGGTGCTTGATGAAATCGGGCTGCCCGCGCAGGCCGTTATGCCGATAGTCACTCAGCAGCAGGCTGTCGGTGATCTCGGTATCGACCTGCAGCACGGTCCGCATCAGTTCATGCAGCAGTCGAAACAGGCGTGGCAGGGCAATGCGGTGCGTCTGCCGCGTCGTTTCATGCAGCCAGTCGCAGGCGATCATGAAGCGGGCGAAGGGCTGTTCACCAAGCAGCTGTGGCAGGGTGTTCGGAAAGCGACCCGAATTACCGATCAGATCCCAGTAGCGGGCGAAACGGTTCACCCGCTGCATGGTGGGAAAATCCACCTGCCGGTTGGCGAGGATGCGATAAGGTGGGGAGCTGGCGTAACGCATGTCGAACTCGCGCGTATGGCGTGCGATCGGGGTGCCACGCAGGCGCTTGAGCATGCCTACCTGTATCTCCTGCGGGCGAAGTGAATACAGCAAGTCGAACCCTTTGCCGAAACTGTCCAGGGTTTCGCCCGGCAGGCCGAAGATGAGATCGGTGTGTATGTGTGCCTCGGTATGTTCTCGCAACCAGCGCAAGTTCGCACACGTGCGTTCATGGTTCTGCCGGCGGCTGATACGCTGCTGCACGTCCGGTTCGAAGGACTGTATGCCGATCTCGAACTGCAGGCTGCCGGCGGGAAATCGCGTCAGCAGATCACGCAGGGCGTCCGGCAGGCGATCGGGTATCAACTCGAAGTGCAGGAACAGCTTGTCGGTCGTTGCCATGTGGGCCAGAAAGAACGCCAGTATGCGTCGGCTGGTCTCCACCTTCAGATTGAAGGTCCGATCGACGAACTTGAACTGGCGCGCACCCCGTTCGATCAACGCCTGCATGTCGGCGAGAAAACGCTCCAGGTCGAAGGCCTCGGCGGTACGATCGAGTGAGGACAGGCAGAATTCGCACTTGAACGGGCATCCGCGTGATGCCTCGACATACAAGACCCGGTTGCTCAGGTCGTCCGCGTCATAGCCGGGATAGGGGCTTTGCAGGCTTTTCAGGTCGATCGGCAACGGCGAGACGAGTTTCGTGGCGGGCGGCTCACGCCTCAGCACCTGTTCGCACAACTCGGCGAAGGCCACGTCGGCCTGGCCGGTGATGACGAAGTCGGCGAGCTTGCAGATCGGCTGATTCTCACGCTCGAAGCTGACTTCGGGCCCGCCGATGATGATGGTGATGTCCGGGCAGAGGATCTTCAGAAGCCGTATCACCTCGGTGGTTTCCATGACGTTCCAGATGTACACACCGAAACCGAAGATACGGCATGCCGGCAACGCCTCCATCAGTGTCTCGACGATCGTGTCCGGTCGGTTCGCGATGGTGAACTCCATGAGACGGGTGCGAGGTTGCAGTATTCCCATGTTGGCGTACAGATACCGCAGGCCCAGCGATGCATGGATGTAGCTGGCGTTCAGTGTACTGAGCACGATATCGGGCTCGAGCTGCTTCATGATCGGCGATACCAGCGTAGCTGCACGTCGAGCGTGAGAGCCTTGCCGGCCATGCGCTCGCCCAAACCGGTATTCATGTCGGCTTTCACATCGGCATTGGGCCTCGAGGCTCTGTGGCCATGCGGCGTCATCAGGAAGATATCGTTCCAGAGCGTATCCCCGGCTACCGTGCGTGCGTCGGTCAGCCGAAAATCCCCGACGCGTTCGTAGCCTGCCTCGCGCGCCGGCTTGTCATCGGGCGGGGCGTGTACGCGCACGGTGGAGTAGATCGCCTTGCGCAGCTCGATCAGATGCAGTGGGCCGGCATGGGCCATCAGCACCAGCTGCCCGCGGTGCTGCAACTCGGCCCAGGGGCGCCAGGTTTCAAAGCCGAACAGGCTCGTTATCACATCGCACCGTCCTTGCAGTATCGGCAGGCGTCGGTTGTTGGCCACCACCCAGGCGATGCCCTTGTGGCGTTTCGCCGCTGCGGTGATCGCCCAGCGTGAGATATCCACCCCCAGAACCTGGGTACGCTGCGTGTCTTCCCGTGCATCGAGCAGGCGGCGCAGCTGCTCGGTGTAGTGGCCCTCACCGCAACCGGCATCGAGAACGAGCGGCTGCATCGCGCCACTGCGTGCCTCGATCATAGGGTCTCTTACATGCCCTTGTACCTGCTCGGCCACGGTGCGGCCCAGAGGTTCGAAGACCCCGGCATCGAGCACCCGGCGCCGCGCCGCGATCATCGCACGCGAGTCGCCCGGATCCTTCGATGGCTTGTAGCGAACCGGCAGCAGGTTCAGGTAGCCGTCGCGGGCAACGTCGTAACAGTGATTGCCGGCGCAGCGCCAGCTGTTCCCCGACGGCGTCAGTGCCAGGCCGTCCAGCGGGCAGGCGAGCGGTATCGTGGGATCTATCATTGCGTCAACCATTCCACCGTGGCGCACCACCACGCTTCTACCGGATCCAGATCATCGGCCGCATCCGCGCGACGGGCTGGATGGACGGCCAAGATACCTGAACAAGTTCCCGCGGGAACGTCTTTCACACCAATCGGCGCGTAGCCCGAAACCCGGCATGCGTTCCCGCGGGAACGTGCCTGGCCTCTGCGGAGACGGTGACTCTGCTTCGAATGTGAGGGTCATTGGCATCACCACGAGCAGTGAACGTGGCCGTGTCGCAGTACCTACCGAATCGCACGACTACCGCCACCTCAACGCTTCGCATCGTACTCGGCAGAAGCCAGCCGTATGCAGCAAGTGACCACCTGCATCGCGGTGCGTACATCCTCCAATGGAGGCCGTGTGGGGGCAAGGCGTATGTTGCTGTCGGCCGGGTCGTCACCGCCGGGGAATGTGGCACCCGGCGGGGTCAGGGCAACACCTGCCTCGCGTGCCAGCTCGATGACTCGGGTGGCGACGGGGCG
Source organism: Granulosicoccaceae bacterium (assembly GCA_965214025.1). Classification (GTDB taxonomy): domain Bacteria; phylum Pseudomonadota; class Gammaproteobacteria; order Granulosicoccales; family Granulosicoccaceae; genus Granulosicoccus. Next base: position 63,856 of record CBDCAW010000083.1, on the reverse strand, counting down.
CCGGGTATCGAGGCTGATGAAATAGCCGCCGCGTGGCTCGCTCCAGCGTGCCAGGTCGCGATTGCCCAGTGAGTCCTCGAGGCTGTCGATCACCGCATCGAACTTCGGTTTGAGCAACGCGGCATGAGCGCGCATCAACCCACCGAGCCCGCCTTCGAAGTTCCTGAGAAACTTCACATGCCGCCACTGCTCGACCTTGTTCGGCCCGATCGATTGCTGCGAGAACAACGCGGACCAGTACGCCAGGTTCGTCTTGCTCATGCCGACAAAGGCAAGCCCGGCACTGGCGAAGGTGACCTTGGAGGTCGAACCGAACACGATCACCCGCTCCGGGTTGCCGAGCGCATCGGCAAGCCGCAGCAGGTTCGGCATCGGCGATGTGGGTTCCACCAGATGATGAATGGCATAGGCGTCATCGGCAAACACGGTGAAATCGGGGGCCGCCGTGGGCATCGCGAGCAGGCGCCGTGCCGAGGCCTCCGACAGGCAGTCGCCGGTGGGGTTGCTGTAGGTGGGCACGAAGTAGATGCCCTTGATGCGTGGATCTTCCGCGGCCAGCCGTTCCACGGCATCCATGTCCGGGCCGGTGGTCAGCATGTCTACCGTGAGCAGTTCGAAGCCGAGCGCCGTGGCCAGGCTGAAATGGCGGTCGTAGCCGGGTACCGTCACGATCAGGCGAGGCTTGTCGTGCACCCAGCCGCCATCGCTGCCATGGACACCTCTGAGCAAGGCCCAGCTGAACACATGGCTCATCAGCTCGAGGCTCGAGCTGTTGCCGATCAGGATCTCATCGGGTGCCACCCGCAGTTGTTCGCAGAACAGTTCACGCGCTTCGGCAAGCCCTGCGATGCCGCCGGGATAATTGCGGATATCCACCCCGTTGTCGGTGATGTAGTCGTCATCGGACAGTATCGACAGCAGCGGCTTGCTCAGGTCGAAGTTCTCGCCGGCCGGTTGGCCGCGTTCCATGTTCAGTGACAGGCCGCGCTTGCGAAAGGCGGCATGCTCGGCGCTCAGTGCTTCAAGGTTGCTCATAACCGCGGAACACTACCAGTTCATGAAGGCGCTGTGGTCTGTGGCGACAGATTTCCGAGCCAGCGCGTGAGATAGACCAGCGCCAGCATGATCGGCACCCAGGTGGCTCCGATGATCAGCCCGGAGCTCAGGTACCCGAGCGGTAGTTCCACCGAACCCAGGCGCGCCGCGGCGAGGTAGCTCAGCGGTGCGCCGACGATGCCGCAGGCCAGGAACAACGGCAGGCGCCACGGTACAGGTTCCAGGAACCAGCTCAGCGCATGGCGCAGGGTGGCGGTGAAGCCCAGCCAGATCGCCACCAGCCACAGCGGTATCGGCAGGAGGTCGGCCGGTGGCGTGAATTCGTACAGCCCCGACATCGACAGGATCGAATCCGCCAGCACGCCGACCGCCGAGCAGGCCAGCATGACGCTCAGCTCCCGACCACGCTCGCGGCACAGCGCCAGATGCAGGGCCAGCGCCAACAGCAGCCACGGTGCGTACTGCTCACGGCCGAGTACCGCCAGGAACCAGATGCCCTGGTAGATCACGATGTTCATCCAGGGCCGGTAGACAGGCAGGGATACGTCGGTCATGGCGATTTCATGCGTTCCACGAAGGCTTTCAGGATGCGCTCGGGCGCATGCACGTCTTCTGCGCGGCACATGGCGACCAGCCGCGCGGCGTCTTCGGGCGGAAAGTAGCCCTTGTCGGCGTAGGTCTTGATACGTAGCTCGAAGCCATCGCTGTCGGCCTCGGGGTGGAACTGTGTGGCATACACGTTGTCCCGATAGCGAATCATCTGATACGGACAGGGTAGCGATGCCACCAGGTGCACGGAGCCTTCGGGCAATGCCTGCACGGCTTCCTTGTGCCCGACGAAGGCACGAAAGTGTGAGGGCATGCCGGCCAGCAGCGGATCGTCCTTGCCGGCCGGCGTGAGTTCGCAATCGACGGCACCCACGGGTTCACCATAGCGTGCCTTGCTGACCGGCGCCCCGAGGTGATGCGCGAGAATGCCGATGCCGTAGCAGCAACCCAGGAACGGGAAGTCGGCGGCGGTGATCTGCGGCATCAGGTTGCCGACCGTCGCTTCGATGCGGCGATCCATGGCAGATTTCTCAGCATCGGTATCGCTGATGCAGCCCGGGCCGCCGCCGACGATCACACCCGCGTGGTCCGTCAGGCGCAGGTGCCGCAGATCGGGCTCCTGATCGAGCCGGATGCGATGCGTCTGTTCAGCCACCAGGCCGCTCTTGCGCAGCATGGCCTCGTACTCGTCGTCCGACGTTTCGGTTTCCGGCCGTAGTTGCAGTATCAGGAATGGTTTCACGAATGAGGTGCCGGCTGACCACGTTGTTGATTGACAGGCCCTAATGTCAGGGCACCACCGGTGCATGCGGGGGGCAGTAGACTGTAGCGGTTTGTCAATCGCCGTGCAGCATGAATGTATCGTGGGTTCGCCTGCGCGCCTGCGCGCCTGCGCGCCTGTGCGGCCAGATGTGCGGCCAGATGCGCGGCCAGATGCGCGGCCATACGCGCGGCAAGACTTGAACGATTCAACAACAACCCGGAGATTGGAACATTGGGTGCGTACAAAGAGCCACACGGTGGCACGCTGAAGGATCTCTACCTCGACGAGGCGTCGGCGGAGCGCGAGCAGGCCGCCGCCGGAGACTTCCCGGTCTGGTCGCTGACGGCGCGCCAGCTGTGTGACCTGGACCTGTTGGCCAACGGCGCCTTCTCGCCGCTGGAAGGCTTCCTGAATGAATCGGACTATCGCTCGGTGTGCTCCACACTGCGCCTGGCCAATGGCGTGCTGTGGCCGATCCCGATCTGCCTGGATGTCAGTGAGGCGTTTGCCGAAACGCTGACCACCGGCGAGCGCATCGCGCTGCGTGATCCGGAAGGCGTGTTGCTGGCGACCATGGATGTCGAGGACATCTACCGGCCCGACAAGACGGCCGAGGCGCAACAGGTGTACGGCACCACGGACGAGACCCACGCCGGTGTAGCTTACCTGATGCACACGGCTGGGCCGGTCTACCTGGGTGGTCGGATACACGGCGTGGAACCCCGCACGCACTACGATTTCAAGCTGCTGCGAGATACACCATCGGAGCTGCGCGGGCGATTCCGCAAGCTTGGCTGGCGCCGGGTGGTCGCGTTCCAGACACGCAACCCCCTGCACCGCGCCCACCAGGAACTCACCTTTCGGGCCGCGCGTGAGGTACAGGCCAACCTGCTGATCCAGCCGGTGGTCGGCATGACCAAGCCCGGCGACATCGACCATTTCACGCGGGTGCGTTGCTACGAGCATATTCTCGATGAATACCCGGAGCAGACCACCACCCTGAGCCTGCTGAACCTGGCGATGCGCATGGCGGGGCCGCGAGAAGCCCTGTGGCACGCGATCATCCGCAAGAACTACGGCTGCACGCATTTCATCGTGGGGCGTGACCATGCGGGCCCGGGCGACGATGCAAACGGTGAGCCTTTCTATGGCCCCTACGAGGCGCAGGAGCTCTACCGTGAACACGAGGCCGAGCTCGACATCGCGATGGTACCGTTCCGGATGATGGTCTATGCCGAGAACCGTGCGCAGTACGTGCCGGCCGACGAGACCACCAAGGACGACAAGGTACTGAACATTTCGGGTACCGAGTTCCGCCGCCGCCTGCGCGAAGGTCTGGACATTCCCGAGTGGTTCTCGTACGCGAAGGTGGTTGAGGAATTGCGCCGCGCCTACCCGCCGCGGCACCGTCAGGGCTTCACCGTCTTCTTCACCGGCCTGTCGGGGTCGGGCAAGTCGACCGTGGCCAATGCGTTGATGGTCAAGCTGATGGAAGATGGCCGACGCCCGGTCACGCTGCTCGATGGCGACGTGGTACGCCAGCATCTGTCCAGCGAGCTGACCTTCTCCAAGGAACACCGTGATGTGAACATTCGGCGCATCGGTTTCGTCGCCAGCGAGATTACCCGCAACGGCGGCATCGCCGTGTGCGCACCGATCGCACCCTACGCCGCTACCCGCCGCGCGGTTCGCGACATGGTGTCCGCCTGCGGCGGGTTCCTGGAGGTGCATGTTTCCACGCCGCTGGAGGAATGCGAGCGGCGTGATCGCAAGGGCCTGTACAAGCTGGCGCGCGCCGGCAAGATTCCGGAATTCACCGGTATCAGCGATCCCTACGAAGTACCGGAAGCGCCCGAGGAGACCATCGACACCACGGAGCTGACGCCAGACTTGGCCGCGCACCGGATCGTGTTGAAGCTGGAGAGCATGGGGTTTTTGGCGTGAGTGGGTGAGAGTTTATGCAAGGTTGTCATGTGGTTGTTCCCACGGATTGCATAGATTCAGACCGGTGTCTGCGAATCGGACGTCGGAACTGGCAAGGCTTCAGATGCGCTGTTGACTCCCAACGTTCGGGTGCATTCAGACCCATACCTTTAGACCCATACCTTCAGGCAGCCTTCCGGAGCGCGCCTTCATCCTGAAGTTGACCATCATCGACGACGTCGCCGGTGCAGTCGCGTCGGCTTCGTTCACGCCGGTTGCCACCGTCGGTACGCATGCGCCGGTCGAGCTCTCGCTTGTCGCGCTGCACCGACGCATCCCTGATGAACGGCTTCGAGACAAATCGGCCGACCAGCTGCGCGCCACACACGGCAACACCGAGTACGAGCAGGTAAGGCACCGCGAACGCAAGCGCACCCTGGGCAAGGCTCTCGGCCGGATGCAGTTGCCTGATCGCGCCGTACACCATCGGAAAGAACCACGACACACCCGAGATGGCCGCCGTGGTCAGCAGCATGGCGCGCCGCGAAGCAGTAGTGCCGTGAAACAGGCTGAGCCCGACCTGCGCTTCGAGAAACGGCAGCACCTTGCGGTGGATGAAAGCGCCATTGAGAGTCAGAATCAGCACCACGCCGAGCTTGACCCAGATCTTCGGGTTCGCAAGCTTCTCCGGTGCCACGAAGTAATAGTGTGCGAGAAACGCGAGCCCACTGATCCACAACGCCACCAGTGCCATGCCCACGATGCTCGACGCGAAAGCGATGAGGGCGTAGTTCGTCGGTGTGATGCGCGAAGTGAGAAAGAAGCGGCAGGTCACCAGGTCCAGAAGCACCGCTCCACCCAGGCCGAGCGACAGTGCCAGCAAATGGCCGATCCGCAGTGTCGTGTTGAGGTCGAGCAGTTCGAGCATGAGGGAGGATGAATTCGCACGCCGGTTGACACCGTTGAATCGGCTGCTTTCCCGAAACTTTTGACCTGCAGGGGAACCGATTCACGAATGACTCACGATGATGCGGGTCATCGAGCTTGAATATGCCAACGGGTTTACGCTTCAGCTCAGAAACATTTCCCCCTGCGCAACAGGCACCAACACGAATAGCTCCCCATGGCGACGAACGGCAGGCAGGCCACGAACATCGCCCAGCCCATCAATCGTGCGATGTCTGTCGGCAGCGGGCTGGTGAAACCCAACGCGTTGGCTGCCATGCCCATGCTGGCGGCCCCCACGGCATACCCCAACCGCTGTATGGTCGGCATGGCCGACGCGATGCGTTCTGCATCCGACGACGTTGCGGAGCGTGTGGCGAAGCGCAGTATCGCCGCCCAGGCCATGCCGAAGCCGGCGCCCTGCATGGTCGCGAACAGGGCAATGAGCCATAGCGGGCCGTGCGGTACGCTGATCATGAAACCCGGCGGGCTGCACACGATCAACGTCATGCCGACGGCGATGAGCGCTGGGTCACGGCGTTCGCCGAGCCCGGAGGCCGAGATCGCGGCGACCGACCAGCCGATGGAAGACGCTGCCACCAGATAGCCCGCCATCAGTGCCGATGTACCATGCAGGGTGATGATGAGTACCGGCCCGTAGATGTACAGGGGGATGCTGCCGGCCGTGAAGCAGAACACCATGAGCAGGGCTGCACCGTGACGTCGTCGCACATCGAACACACCGGGTGGCAGCAGCGCGAACCCGGCCTGGCTTGCATCGCGCCGGAAGAACCACACCAGGCAGCTCACGCCGATCAGCACCAGCAGGGGCGAGCTCACCGGCCCGATACTGATGCCGGCGGCGGCGATCGACGTGACGCCCGCCGACAGGGACAGCAGCCGCCACACCGGAAAGCGCATCGCCGTGTTCGTGGTGTCATCGCCATCCGCACCGTGCTCATTGGCACCGTGCGCGTCCTTCCCCGCGCCGTACCCATCGCCTGCGGCGCGCCCGTCCTTCTGCAACACCCGGTACAACCCCAGCGCCAGCAGCGCAGCCTGCACGGCGAAGAACACGAAGGCACCGCGCCACAGGCCCCAGCCTGAGAACAGGCCGCCCACCAGTGGGCCAAAGAACGCGGAGGTTCCCCATACCATCGAGATCGCGGCAATGGCACGCGCTGCGAAACGGCGTGGAAACAATCGCAGCACACCCAGGAACGACAGGGCGACCAGGCTGCCGCCACCGAGCCCCTGCGCGAGCCGCCCCAGCAGCAGCAACTGCATGGTGGGGCTGACGGCGCTGAGCACGCAGCCGAGACCGTACGTCACAGCGGCCATCGTCATGGCGAGTCGTAACCCGACCCGTCGTTGCAGCAGCACCGATGAGGCACCGGCGACGATCGATCCGACCTCGTAGAGGGCGAAGTTCCAGGCCGTGAGGTTGGCCCCGCCGATATCGGCCAGCATGTCCGGAATGATGGTGGAGACCATCAGCCCATCGGCCGCATGCAGCCAGACACCGAAGCACAGGAGCGTCAGCTGCAGGCCATGACCGGAGCTCAGCAGATCGCGGAAACTGACGGACGGTTCAGCGCCAGGCGTCATCTGTTGGCTGCTGGTGGCTGAAGCAATCTGTCAAAGGCTATCCGCCTGTCTACGCCAGTCCAACCTGTGCCCGACCTGCCGCAGTCTTCAGCGAAAAATCGCCACCATCGTGCTCGCGCGCTTCTGCCTGCGTCAGCCAAACGATGGCTTGTGCCACGTCTTCAGGTGCTATGTGATCCGACCAAGGTTTGCGGCTCACCGGGTTGATGCCCGAGTCGCGGATCTGTTCCTGCATGCCGGTGGCTACCGTGCCGGGCGACAGGCCGACGACGCGTACGCCAAGCCCGGCCCATTCCTCATGAGCGCAGCGAGTCAACGACAGCACGGCCGCCTTGGTGGCGCAGTAGTGACTCCAGCCTTCCATGGCACCGGTGGCGGCTCCGGATGAGAGGTTGAGGATCACGCCGCCTGATTCCTTGAGGTGCGGAAACGCGGCGTGCATGCAGTAGTACACACCCTTCACGTTGATATCCACCGCCAGGCTCCAGGCTACCGGGTCAGAGTCTTCGATCCGCGCCACCGGCTCGATGATGCCGGCGTTGTTGACGAGGATGTCGAGGCTGCCGAAGCGTTCGGTGGCCCGCTTCACGGCTTGCTCGACTTCAATGGCGTTGCTGACGTCGCAGGTCACGGCCAGTGCATGCTCACCGATCTCGCGGGCCACACGCTCGATATCGTCGGCACTTCTGGCGCAGAGCACGACGTGCGCACCGCACCCGGCCAGTTGCCTGGCGGCCGCTTCGCCGATGCCGCGGCTGGCACCGGTGATCAGTGCCGTCTTGTTGGTAAGGTTGATCATGGGTCGTGGCTCTGGACCTTTATGTAGTATCAATGCGGGATTCAGGGATCATCATCTGCCTGAGCGGAGCACATCGCAAGACAGCTGCAGCCGATAGTTCAGTGCAAGCCCCTGCCATGGTCAGTACATCATTAAATAATCGACACCTGATACGAGCAGGAATCGGTCCCTGTCACCGGATCTACATATGCAGGGAGCAGTCGGTCCTGTCATACTTTCGCGCTCACTGTCTAAACAAGAATCATTCATGTCTTTGCGATTTCAACTTGCCAAGCCCGGCGCGACGATCGGAGCGCTTGCGGTCTTGCTCGTTACCAGTCAGTCAATACAAGCAAGACCCTTTGCTGAGGTCTATGCGGAGTGTGGCATCGGGGCAACGCTGTTCAACAGCGGTTCGAGCGGAAGCTCTGACGGGCGCACGCTTGCCATAACCAGCAACCTCACCTGGGACTTGGGCACGACCGCCTTGTCATCCGATGTGACCAGCGATAGTAGCTGCGCCGGTGGCAGTGCTGCAACAGCTGAACTCATGATGCATACCTATCCGGCAATCGAACGCGATCTCGCGCGAGGCGAGGGTGAACACCTGGATGCGGTGCTCGCGGCGAGCGGTTGCGATGCCGATGTCCATGCGGCTCTCGGCCAGGGTCTACGCGCCGATCTGGCAGCATCCACGCTCGATGTCGAGGCATCTCGGTTCGATCAGGTGGACTACCTGCACGGTAGCCTGATGCACCGGATCGAGAGCGATTATGGCGATTCCTGCTCTGTCTGACGTCGTTCGTCTCGACACCCCTTCATTCGCCATGAGCCCGGGTTTTGCTTGAGAGGTTCTGCCCTCGGCGCGGCACGACTGTGTTGAATTGCAAGCCCGCGCTTACCGGTTGCCTGGCGTTCGCGGCGAAGTGCTCGCTGACAGGGCTGCTGGTAATGTCGGTTCTACCCACACGGGCCGCGGAACTGTCTCCAGGTACGGTTGCGACATCGACGGTCGAGTCGATCGATGAGGCGGTGCTCGACCGTCTGTCCGGCCACCCGACCTGGCGGCGTCTGCTGCACGTCGAGCGTGCGGGCAATCGCAGCCGGGTGACGCCGGCTATCGTGACGCCCGCTTTCTATCTGACTTCGTCCTCGCCGCTGTTGTCACCGCACGACGAACTGGTGGCGACGCTAGAGGCCTTCGGGCGTGCGACCCCTGACGAGTCGTCAAGAGTTGCAAAGGTGCCGGCTGATGATCCGCAGTGTCGCTTTCCGGCACGCCTGCACTGGCTTTCCCACCGTCTGCCGGACACCATCGGTGCGCTGCCCCGCGTCGAGTGTCCAGCCTTGAATTCCTGGCTCGACATCGACGCGATCGATGCACTGTCGTTGATTCACGTCAGCGGACACTTTTCCAACCCTGCAAGTGCGTTCGGACACCTGTTGCTGCGAGTCGAGTCAGTCGGCCCGGGCAGCGTGCGTGGCCTGCTGGATCTCGGTATCAACTTCGGTGCTGTCGTGCCTCCGCAGGACGGCCCGCTCGTCTACGTTCTGAAAGGACTGTTCGGCGGCTACCAGGCCGGCTTCACGGATCAGTCCTTCCATGTGCACGACGCGGTCTACTCGGCGACCGAGCAGCGCGACATGTGGGCCTATCAGTTGAATCTCGACGCTGATCAGCGGAGATTCCTGCTACTGCACCTGTGGGAGCTCCGGCAGGCGCGCTTCACCTACTATTTCCTTCGCCATAACTGTGCCTGGTACCTCTCGGCACTGCTCGAGCTCGTGCTGGAGCAACCGATCCGCGAGAGGCGTCCGTGGCAGCTTCCCAGCGCGGTGTTCGGACGGATCGATCAGCTCAAGGGAGCGGATGGGCTGCCGCTCGTCACGAAGGTGAGTTTCGTCCCGTCACTGGAACGGCAGTTCCTGCATGGCTTCGCCGAACTTGACGCCACCGAGGCGCGGCATGCCAACGCGCTGATCCGGAGCGGTCCGGTCACCGACGTTCCGGAATCTGTCGAACCGAGCCTCGAGCGTCCACCGGACGATCTGCAGCGTCCACCGGACGACGGACTCGCAGACGCCTCGCGTGCGGAACTCGACGTTCTATTGAACTGGGCCGAGCTCGGCACGATCGGTAGTGACGGCGATGAGCGCACGTCCTGGCAGCGGCGAAGGCGCGCGCTGTTGATCGAACGCCTTTCCCGCGAACCGGGCCCACCCCGCGCCTCTCTTCCACCCGCTCCGCCGCCGGCCCGCGGACCGCGTTCGCTGACCGTCGCGATCGGTGCTGCGAGAGATGTCGGAATGGCCGATGACGGAACCGGCGATGCTGTCGGGATCGCGACCTTGCGCCTTGCCCCCTTCGCTCGTGACCTTCTCGACGCGAATCGAGCAAACCTTCGCGATGCAGACTTTCGCCTCGGCGATCTGTTACTGGGCATTGGTACGGACGAGGGCGTACACTTCCGCTCGCTCGACCTGATCGCGGCCGAAAAGCTGGCGGTACCGCCGGTGGTGATCGCCGATCGCCCACGCCGCACATGGCGGATGGCGCTTCGCCTGAACGGAGAGCGGAGCGACTGCGTCAACTGCTCGTCGTTCGTTGCGAAGGGAGGAATTGGCCTGGCCGACACGACTACCCTGGGCTCGAGCAGGTTGGTACCCTACGCCTATGTCGACGTCGAGCTCGGATCGACCCGTTCCCTGATCGGGCCGTCGCTTGGTGTGCTCTACCGATCCAGTGCCCGACTTGCCTTGCGCCTCGAGAGTCGCTGGCTTGCCACGAGCGAGGGTGAGGCAGCGCGAGTGGCACGTCTCGACGCGACCGCGGATCTCGGTGCCGGTTTCAGCATGTCGCTTTCCGCAAGCGATGTCGATGGAGAGACGAACATCGCGTCGGCCATCGTTCGGCGTTTCTAAACCAGCGCATCAGGCGGTGCATGGCATCGGCGGCCCGATGGCCGGCAACGTCGATAACCACCTTGCAGGAATCCGGACGATGGCGATCGACTACCTCAAGAAGGCAACTCACGGTTCCCGCCGCGACAATGACGATGTGCGCAGGCACGTGCAGGCCATGCTCGATGAGATCGAGGCGGGCGGTGATGCCGTCGCACTTGATTACGCGGCGCGCTTCGACCGGTACGACGGCGATACCCTGCTCGATGCCGCGGCGATAGAGGCCGCCAACGCGAGGGTACCCGAACGATTGAAGGCGGATATCCGCTTCGCGCACGACAACGTGCGGCGTTTCGCCGAGGCCCAGAAGGGCACGATGCACGATGTGGAGATCGAGGTGGTGCCCGGGCTCATCGCCGGGCAGAAGAGCATTCCGTGCCGGGCGGCCGGGTGCTACATACCGGGTGGCCGCTACAGCCACGTCGCATCGGCGATCATGACGGTCACCACGGCCAAGGTCGCAGGTGTCGGCAACATCGTGGCCTGTTCGCCACCGCGGCCCGGGGTGGGCATCGCGCCCGCCATCGTATACGCGGCACAGGTGGCGGGTGCCGACCGCATCCTGGCCATGGGGGGTGTGCAAGGCGTGGCATCGATGGCCTTCGGCCTGTTCGGTCTGCCGAAGGTCGACATCCTGGTCGGCCCCGGTAACCAGTTCGTGGCAGAGGCCAAGCGACTTCTGTTCGGGCGAATCGGTATCGACATGTTCGCAGGCCCCACGGACAGCCTGATCCTGGCAGACGCAAGCGCCGATGCCGGTATCGTCGCGGCGGATCTGGTCGGGCAGGCCGAGCACGGGTACAACTCGCCGGTGTGGCTGGTCACCGACGATCGCGCCCTGGCGGAAGATGTCCTGGCACGGGTGCCCGATCTGATCGCCTCCCTGCCTGATCTCAACCGGCAGAACGCCGAGGCGGCCTGGCGTGATTTCGCCGAGGTCATCGTCTGTGGCGATCGCGAGGAGATGGCATCTACCTCGGATTCCTACGCGCCGGAGCATCTCACGGTGCAGGCGGAGGGTCTCGACTGGTGGCTGGAACGCCTGCAATGCTATGGTTCTTTGTTCCTCGGCGAGGAGACGACGGTTGCCTATGGCGACAAGGCATCCGGCACCAACCATGTGCTGCCGACCTCCGGTGCCGCGAACTACACCGGCGGCCTGTCGGTGCACAAGTACATGAAGATCGTCACCTGGCAGCGGGCCACCCGCGAAGGGGCGAAGCCGGTAGCCGAGGCCACCGCCCGTATCTCCAGGCTCGAGGGCATGGAAGGCCACGCGCGTACTGCCGATATCAGGCTGGCCAAGTACTTCCCCGACGAGACCTTCGAGCTGCAGGCATCGGAGCCGCAGCCAGAGCCGGCTGGTTGAGGAGCTTGACTCGAAATTGCAATAATGACCCCAATCGGAGTATCCGCCAGTGACCGTTGATGAACGTATCGTCGAAGACCTGGTGAAGAACCGGGTCGAGTTCCTGACCACCGTGCCGTGCAAGCAGCTTGCCGGCGTGATCGAGCGCATCGATGCGCACCCGGATATTCATCATGTACCGTCGAACAGGGAGGATGAAGGCATGGGCCTGTGTGCCGGCGCCTTCATGGGTGGCAAGCGCAGTGCCATCGTGATGCAGAATACCGCCATCGGTGTGACGATCAACACCCTCGCCACACTGACGCAGTACTACCGTCTGCCGCTGCCGATGATCATCAGCTACCGGGGCGAGCTGGGTGAGCCGGTGGCCTGCCAGGTGGAAATGGCCGTGCATACCAAGGCCTTGCTGGCCGAAATGAAGATTCCCACCTATCACTTCCACAAGGAGGCGGACGTGGAGGAATTCGACAGGATTCTCAAGTACACCTTCATGTGCAACAAGCCGGTGGCGATTCTCACCGATGCCTCTTTCTGGCAGGGATACTGATCATGATTCGCTCCGAGATTCTGCAACAGCTCAAGCCTGTCCTCACCGATCATCTCGTGATCTGCAACATCGGCCTGCCGAGCCAGGAGCTGCATTCGATCGACGATCAGCCCAGTAACTTCTACATGCTCGGTACCATGGGCCTGAGTTCCTCCATCGGGCTCGGTCTGGCGCTGGCACAGAAGCAGCCGGTCATCGCGATCGATGGCGACGGCTCGGTGCTGACGAACCTGGGCACCTTGCCGACCATCGCCAACAACGTCGCCGACAACTTCATCCTGCTGATCATCGACAACGGCAGCTACGGCTCCACCGGTGATCAACCCACCTATGCGGGCAGGAAAACGTCACTGGCTGCCGTGGCCACGGCCTGTGGTTGCGAGCAGGTGGTGGAATGCCAGGCAGAGCAGTGCAGGGAAGCCGTCGAGCAGGCAATGGCATCGAAGCGCATGACGATCATCGTGTGCAAGTGCGAATCCGGCAATGTCAAGGTGCCGGTGATCACCATGGACCCGGTCGTGATCCGCGATCGCTTCATGCGCACCGTGGCAGAACGTAACGCCTAGAAATAGTCGCGATACGGGCATGAGCACCCTTCACGCCAGTGAAGATGCGCAGCGCCTGGTCGAAGCAGGTGTCGATGCAATTCAGATGTCGAGCCACGGCGGGCGGCAGCTGAACAGCGCACCGCCCGCAATACTGGCATTGGCCACGATTCGCAAAGCCGTGGGGCCAGACTATCTGCTGTTCTACGACATCATACGCGGTAGCGTGTGAGAGACGTACCCTGCCATCAATTACCGGGCGGTCTGACCACTGACTGCCGCCAGCTTCGTTCGAACGGTAGTCGCCAGGCTCGCGGCGCGATCAGCTGGTGAATCGCGTTCGGCCCCCATGACCCTGGCGCGTAGGGGATCACCGGCGGTGGCAGCTCGAGCAGGGGGGTGGACACCTCCCATAAGCGTTCGATACCGATAGCGGTGGTGAACAGCGTGTGATCGCCGCGCATCGCATCCAGGATAAGTCGCTCGTAGGCTTCGAGCACTTCACCGATATGCTGGGTTTCGTCCATCGCGAACTGCAGGCTCATCTTGTCGAGCTTCATGCCGGGGCCGGGGCGCTTGCCGTAGAAGGACAGTGAGGTCTTCGAGGCATCGGACAGATCGAAGGTCAGGTGATCGGGCCCGTGCAGGCCAACCCCGGAATCTTTCGGAAACATGCTTTTGGGCGGCTCACGGAAGGCGATGGAAATGATGCGCTGGCCCTCGGCCAGGCGCTTGCCGGTACGCAGGTAGAACGGCACACCCGCCCAGCGCCAGTTGTCGATCGCGCATTTCAGGGCGATGAACGTCTCCGTCTCCGATTCCCGGTCAACGCCGGGTTCGTCACGATAGCCCAGGTACTGGCCGCGCACCGCATGATGCGGCTCGATCGGCATCATGCTACGGAACACCTTGTTCTTCTCTTCACTGATCGACTTCGGTTCCAGTGCCACCGGTGCTTCCATGGCCATGAAGGCGAGGATCTGGAACAGATGGGTGACCACCATGTCGCGAAACGCTCCGGTGGTCTCGTAGAAACCGGCCCGTGTACCGAGCCCGAGCGTCTCTGGCACATCGATCTGCACGTGTTCGATGAAGTTCCGGTTCCAGATCGGTTCGAACAGGCCGTTGGCAAAGCGGAATGCCAGAATGTTCTGCGCCGGTTCCTTGCCGAGGAAGTGATCGATGCGAAACACCTGATCCTCTCTGAACACCTCGTGCACACGGCTGTTCAGCGATACCGCGGATTCTAGGTCGACGCCGAACGGCTTTTCCATGACGACACGCGCGTTGGTCACGAGATCCGCGGCACCCAGCAGTTCGATGACCGACAGCGCCGCCTTGGGTGGCACGCTCAGATAGTGCAGACGACGGCTCTCGCCCTCGATGCTTGCTTCTGCACTCGCTACCGCCTCACGCAGCGCATCGGCACCGGCAGACAAGGGTACGTATTCCAGGTGAGCGGCGAAATGTGCCCAGTCTTCGTCCCTGATCTCCCGATTGAAGAACTCGTCGAGCGATTCGCGGCACGAAGTCCGGAAAGCCGCCGTGTCCATATCGTCCAGTGACACGCCGATGATCCGGCAGTCTGGAATGAAGCCCGCGCTGGAGAGGTGAAACAGCCCGGGAATCAGCTTGCGCTTCGCCAGATCGCCGGTTGCGCCGACGAGCACGACCACCTGAGGATACTTCGGGCCGACACCGGGAGGAACTTTGGGCATGGTGAGTGTTTGCCTGTGAGGATCATCGGGAGAGGTCAGCAGCCGTTTGGCCGCCACCTGCAGATGATCACCACCTTCGCGTGGTGTGTCAAACGAACAGCGATGAGATGAATGGAATTCAGACCCTCAGTAGCCGAAGCCGAGATTCCTGATATCGATCAGCTTGCCGTCGCGAAAACGTAGCTCCTGCATCAGCCGGCGCGGACCGAAATTGTAGGTGACTACGGTAACCGACCGCTCGACCGTCCTCTCGACGTACAGGCCGGTCTGCCGATCGACGGCACCGAACGTCACCGGCTCTTCGCGTGTGTCGACCTGAGTCGGCTCACCGCACAGATGCTTTACCTCAGCCAATGTATCGCCGTTGGAGACCAGCCTCGAACCGCATCGCAGGGCATGGGCAGGTGCCGCGACCAGGGCACCGGCCAGGACCAACAGCGTGCAAGTCGATAATTTGAACCGCATTGACCTCATTGCACCGTTGCCTGCCTTGCGTACCCGTTATACGACCCCGAATCGCGTGGCAGGTTCATGAATCTCACCCTTGTGGAAACGGAGCGTTGCCAAGAGGAGGGTATGATCGAGTCTACCTGTGCAAGCACCTGCCGCCGATGATCACCGGACTCAACCATCTGACACTAGCCGTCTCGGACCTTGCGCGCTCCTTCGATTTCTACGCGGGCCTGCTGGGCTTCAGGCCTCGTGCACGCTGGGCAGGCGGTGCTTATCTGTCGTGTGGGGATCTTTGGTTGTGCCTTTCCCGTGATACTGCGAGACCTGCACGCGACTATACGCATGTCGCATTCACCATCGATCAGGCAGACATGGCCGCATGGAAAGTGAAGCTTGCCGAAGCGGCCATTCCCTTGTGGAAGGAGAATGTCAGCGAAGGCGATTCGATCTATTTCCTGGACCCCGACGGGCACCGATGTGAATTGCACGTGGGCAATCTCGAATCGCGACTCGAAGCGGTCCGGCTGTCGCCGTACGAGGATCTGGAGTTGTTCGGGTAGGCAAGTAGTCGATTGCAAACCATGTCATGACAGGATTGACAGCAGGATTGACAGGAAGAGATCGAATTGTGGTCACAGCTGGTGGTTGACTATTCTTCGTATACCCGATTTTCGAACGGGACACTGATCAAGCTGGGGCGTTTCGAGACATCGATGCTCGCGAGCTCAGGGGGCCAGGTGAAACTAGGCGCGGAAGCTCGATCGAATCCCTCAAGATGGGTCACGACTCTCTTGCGCACACCGGGCGGTCGGTATCGCCAGGCGTTGTCGGCAAAGAGTTCGCCAAGTAGCGTAGCGAGTCGCGGATCGTAGTCGATGAGTTCTTCGCGAGTGTTCACGTGATTGTGTTCGGAGTCGTTCTCACGGTTGGTGTCGAACCATGACTGCACCCCCTTGGCGAAATACTCGGCATGGTCGGTCGCGGCATACGTGCCTTGCCAAAGACCTTCTGCAATGGCTTGCTTGAAAATGACGGAAAGCCTTGTATCGAAACCCGGATCCAGCAGCTTCATCCCCTGCTCGTGGATGGCGTGCCCGAACTCATGGATCAGAATACTCTCTGTCGCGTATGGGTCGCCGTCGAGCTTCAGCAGATTCTCCTCACCTGCACTGACGGCCGGTTTCTCGTTCGTGGCGCCGTGGCCACGTGCGAGCCGATTCCAGTAAGCGGCGGGCTGAAGATCTGAGTGCTCGGGTATGTCGGTCGTGAACTCGCCGACCCCCATGATGGTGACGCGCACTGGTGTGCTCGCGAGCGCGGCAACAAGGTCCTCGCGGTTGGCGAGCATGTTCTCGATGATCCATCTCGCTTCAGCGAGTGCGAAGGGTGACACTTGCGCCGAGGCGAGGATGGGAATGCCATCGGCGTCCAGGTGCTGCCTGTAGAAGTCAGTATCGAGCGACAGACGCGTAACGAGCTCCGGTGGAGGTGCATCGAGCAGCGGCGTACCCGATGTTCGACCCACCTCCGTGGCGGATAGCGACTCGATGCCTCCAGGGTCGAAGAGGTTGCCTATCGAGCATCCGCAGCCGAGTAGGCCGAGCGTTACAAGCACAAGGAAAGTGCCGGATTCAGCGACACGCATCGGGCAGGCTTTCCGCAGACGTTGTGAGAGTTACGAGCACTGGGTCATTCCCTCGGACCAGGAAGGCATATGTTACCTTTTCCGCCGAAGCCGTGACCTCCGTGGGCCTTCCATTTGGCAGAGTCGTGTCAGGAGGCCGTCCGCCGTTCGTATCACTTGCGAAGTTCCCCGGTGCACACTACAACGCGCCACTGGCCTCCATCGCGTCCTCCACATCCAGCAGCACATCACTCAGCGCTTCGCGGTAGTCGCCCGGTTCCTGCCAAAGCCCACGTTGCTGAGCTTCGATCAGCTTCTCGCTCATCTCCTTCAGCGCATCGGGGTTGCTACGCTCCACGAAGGCGCGATTGTCGGGGTCTAGCACCAGTGCATCGGCGACCGCCGCGTACTGGTAGTCATCGATCAGCCCGGTGGTGGCATCGTAGGCGAACAGGTAGTCCACCGAGGCGGCCATCTCGAAGGCACCCTTGTAGCCGTGCTCGCGCATGGCACCGATCCATTTGGGGTTCAGCACCCGGCTGCGGATCACGCGGTTCAGCTCTTCCTTGAGCGTGCGGATCTTGGGGCGTGACGGGTCGGCGTGATCACCGTGGTAGATCGCAGGTTTGCTGCCGCTGAGAACGTCTATCGCGTTCGCCATGCCGCCCTGGAACTGATAGTAGTCGTCGGAGTCGAGCAGATCGTGCTCGCGGTTGTCCTGATTCTGCACCACCAGCTCGATACCGCTCAGGCGGTGCTCCAATGCGGTGAAGGCAGGCTGCCCGAAGGCTTCCGCGCCGTAGCTGTAGCCGCCCCAGTTCACGTAGGCCTGCGCGAGGTCAGCCTTGTCTTTCCAGATGCCCGCGTCGATCAGACCTTGCAGGCCGGCACCGTAAGCGCCTGGTTTGGAGCCGAAGATGCGCAGCCGCGACTGGCTACGCGCCTGTTCGTCGCTCAGGCCCTGTTCGACCAGCACCTCGTGCTCGCGCAGCATATGGGTGCGGATCGTATTGAGCCCGCCGGGGTCTTCGTAGTCCGACAGTGCCTGCACCGCGCTGTCGAACAGGCGGGCAACGTTGGCGAACGCGTCGCGAAAGAAGCCGGAGATCCGCAGCGTGACGTCGACCCGTGGGCGCGTCAGCTGGAATCCGGGCACGACCTCCACATCGACGACACGATTCGAATCACCCGACCAGACCGGCCGGACGCCCATCAGGGCCAGCGCCTGGGCGATATCGTCACCGCCGGTGCGCATGGTGGCCGTCCCCCACACGGAAATGCCGACTTCGCTCGGATAGTCGCCGTGTTCCTGCAGGTAACGGGACACGATCAGTTCGGCGGATTGCCGGCCCAGTTCCCACGCGGTACGGGTCGGGATGGTGCGCGTGTCGAGTGAATAGAAGTTGCGTCCGGTCGGTAGCACGTCGAGCCTGCCGCGGCTGGGCGCGCCACTGGGCCCGGCTGGCACGAAGTGGCCGTTCAACGCTCCCACCAGATGATCGATCTCGTTGCGGCCTGATGCCTGCAGGGCGGGGATCAACTGCTGCCTTACGTGATTCAAGAGAGCCTGGGTCGTGGGCAGTTCGACAGTGACGTCATCGAGGGTGACGTCATCGAGAAGGTCGCCGGCCTTCAGATCGTCTGCCCGGTCTTCTACTGGGCCTTTCACTCGGTTGCCGACTCGATCAGGGACGGAAGCGGTGGACTCCACAAGCGCCGTGAGCAATTGCAGGCCCAGCAGCTCCAGCCGCTCACGCGTGTCACCCTCGTGGCGCCACGGATCATCGCTCACGTTGGCCAGTAATGCAGGCCTGGTACCTTGCCAGGGGCTGGCGGCGTCGGTAGCCGATGGGTCGTAGTCGTCAAGCCCCAGGTCAGCGGCCAGGCAGTGCAGCAACCCTCGATCCTGTGCGGATGCTCCTCGCGGCAGTCTGACCAGTGCGCTCAGCGTCTCACCCAACTTGGCAGCCGGCGGCATTTCCCCGAGACAATGCAGCCCATGGCGGATCTGTGCCTCCTTGAGATCGCACAGATAGGTATCGACGCCGCCGAGCAACGTTGCCTCGTCGGCAGCCGGTTCCACCGCGAGTTCGTCGCGCAGGTGACTGTCTTCCAGCAGGGTCAGGATCTGCTCGCGCAGGCGATTCTCGCGACGCGCATCCAGGCCCATGGCCTGGTAGTACTCATCGACCAACCGCTCGAGTTCGAGCATCGGGCCGTAGCTGTCGGCACGGGCCAATGGCGGCATCAGGTGGTCGATGATGACGGCCTGGGCCCGACGCTTGGCCTGTGCACCTTCCCCGGGATCGTTGACGATGAACGGATACAGGTTCGGCAGCGGCCCCAGCGCGATGTCGGGCCAGCACCGGTTCGACAGGCCGATACTCTTGCCCGGCAGCCATTCGAGATTGCCATGCTTGCCGACATGCACGACGGCATCGCTCAGCCAATGATGACGCAGCCAGAAATGGAAGGCGAGGTAGCCGTGTGGGGGCACCAGATCCGGATCATGATAGTTGGCCACCACATCGACGTCGAAGCCACGAGCGGGCTGGATACCGACGAAGACATGGCCCAGCCTCAGACCGGACACGATCAGCCGGCCGTGGCGTTGTTTCGGATCCTTCGCAGGCGATCCCCAGCGTTCCGTCACGGCCCGTCTGGCCATCGGGTGAAGCTCGGCGAAGTGCCGCTCGTAATCGTCCAACGACAGGCTCTGGTTCGCCGGCCGCAGGGCGATGCGATCCAGATCGTTGGTGACGCCCTGCAGCAGTTCCCGTATCAGTGCATCACCGTCAGCGGGTAGCGTCGATCCCAGGTCGTGCCCGTCTGCGCGCAGTGCGCGCAGGATTCTGATCACGGAAGCCGGTGTGTCGAGCCCGACGCCGTTGCCGATTCGGCCATCACGCGTCGGGTAGTTCGACAGCACGACGGCCAGGCGCTTCGTCGCGTTCGGCTTCAATGCCAGCATGGACCAGCGATAGGCGAGTTCGACCACGAACCCGGCACGCTCCTCGTGCAGACGGTAGCGCACCACATCGATCTGGGTGCGTTCTGCACGTGCCACCAGTTCCTTGAAGCTGATCGCACGGCTGATGATGCGACCGTCGAACTCGGGCAGCACCACGTTCATTGCCACGTCGCGAGCCCGCAGGCCTTGCGGATTATCCTGCCAGTCCTGCCGATCGTTGGCAGCGAGAATGGCCTGGATCACGGGTACGGGTCTGGTGAAACCGGAATCCTGCTCGAGCTGCGGCGCGGACGACAGGGCGGCATTGCCCTGCAGGTGCTGTGAGAAGCTGGTCGTGTTGATGATTACCTGGCAATCGGCCCTTTCCAGCGTGTGGTTCACGACGTCCAGGCAGGCGGCATCCTTGAGAGAACCGACCGCCAGAGTCAACACGTTGAACCGGGATGCCAGCAGGTGCTCGAGCGCGTCGAAAGCCTGCGTGTTACCGGAGAGCAGGTGCGAGCGGTAGAACAATACAAGCACGGTAGGCTTCCCGGTATCGCGTCGGGCCAGCCAGCCTTCAAGGCTGATAGACCCTTCACCTGCCGCATGAATCACACATGGCGGGTAGGGTCGGGGCTCCTCAACTTCATCTGTCGGGTGGGTGGGCGATGAGAGGGCGGTCGAAGAATCAATGGCAGGCGATAGAGCAACCGGGGACGTACTGGTCGGAGATAGACTGACCGGCGGTACGGCGGCTGCCGAGAGAAAAGTAACATCTAGAAACCGATACAGATTCGTGGCATTGCGAACGCCGCCATGGCGCAGGTACCGCCAGG
Source organism: Granulosicoccaceae bacterium (assembly GCA_965214025.1). Taxonomy (GTDB): domain Bacteria; phylum Pseudomonadota; class Gammaproteobacteria; order Granulosicoccales; family Granulosicoccaceae; genus Granulosicoccus. The sequence goes on along the minus strand of CBDCAW010000083.1, from coordinate 43,228 downwards.
CGCGGTCGCAGACGCTATAGCAGGGATCTTCATGACGAACACCTTCCTGATCAAGGACCCTTTCGCCGCTCGACGCAGGCGGCCAATAAGACAAGCCTGTGAGTTCGGCATCCGGCTGATCATCACCCGGTACCAAAAGAAGGGCGATGCCATTCGCTCTGGCCAGAGCGGCCAGGCGTTCGATACCGTAGCTCCAGTAGGCCTTGCCACCGAGCAAGGCGACCACGATCAGCTTCGCATGCTGAAGCACCCGGTGTTCGTAGAGATCGTAGGCGGCGGGCTTGATCAGGTTCGACAGGTTGGCCAGGCGAACGCTCGGGTAGTCGGCCGGTAAAACTTCGGCCGTATCGGCGAGCAATGCCAGCGACGTATCCTGTGCAGACAGGATGACCAGGTCTGCCGGGCTCTGGTCGAGATCGATGATGCCTTCTTCATCGACGAACCCGCCAGGCTTGGCAGAAAGCAGATGCACAGGCGATCGGCCGGTGGCAGCGTCAGGATGGCTTCAGTGTCAGGCCGGGTTCAGCGCCGGTGTCTCAGTGCTAGATGCGGGCTCTTGTGCATTTGCGATCAAGGCGCTCTCGATCACGGACGCATCCAGATCCTTGCCGATGAACACCAACCGGCTCTGACGCGCCTCATCGGCTTGCCAGAGCCTGTCGAAGTACTGATCCACCCGGTCGCCCACGCCCTGGAACACCTGGCGCATCGGCTTGCCGGGCAGGGCGAGGAAGCCTTTGACGCGGTAGATGGTGTGTTCGCCCATCAGAGCGTGGACCCGTGCCTGGAGATCTGCAGCATCGACTTCACCAAGGGTGATGCTCACGGAATCAAAGTCATCATGTGCGTGGTGATGCTCATGCCCATGGTCGTGATGATGATCGTGGTGCGTATGGATCGCCTCGATGCGATCTTCCGAGGCGAGGCCCAAGCCCATCACCAGTTCGCTGGCGACCACGCCATCGCGGACCTCCAGGGTCTTGATCTCGGGCTTGACACGTGCCTGGATCAGCTCGCAAACGCGGCCGCGCTGTTCGTCATCGAGCAGGTCGGCCTTGCTGATGATCACCATGTCGGCAGAACCCAGCTGATCATCGAGCAGTTCCTGCAGTGACGGATCGTGCTCGAGATTGTCGTCGGCCAAGCGTTGAGCCTCCACCATCGACGGGTCGTGGGCGAAGCGCCCGCTGGCCACCGCCGGGCCATCCACCACCGTGATCACGGCGTCCACCGTGCAATGCTGCTTGACCTCGGGCCAGTTGAATGCCTGGACCAGCGGCTTCGGCAATGCCAGGCCGGAGGTCTCGATCAGGATATGATCGATCGAGTCGCGGCGCGCCACGAGCTGTTGCATCACGGGCAGGAACTCCTCTTCGACCGTGCAACAGATGCAGCCGTTCGCCAGCTCGTAGATACCGTTTTGGGCCGCACCCTGTGCCGCACCTTGAGCAGCCGCACCTTGGGCCGGATTGTCAGGCGCACCACCATTGCCGGCGCCCGGCTCGCAGTCCAGCGGGCAACTGCGCAGCAGTTCGGCATCGATGTCCATCTCGCCGAACTCGTTGACGATCACGGCGATGCGCTTGCCGGCCGCCTGGCGCAGCAGGTTCGACATCAGTGTGGTCTTGCCGCTGCCGAGAAAACCGGTGACTACGGTGGCGGGGATCTTTTCCAGGTTCATCGCTTGACTTGCCTCGGGCTGTCGGGTCGGAATTTGGGACGATAGATGTGAGCCTTGCTCTCATCGTAGAGATAAGACTCGTCGAAGTCTTGCGGGTCGAGCACGCGCCCGACGAGTATCAGCGAAGTTCGCGTGAAACCCTTGGCTCGCACGCGCGGCACGATATCGGCCAGCGTGCCGGTGACGTGATCCTGATCGGGCCAGCCGGTGCGGTAACAGACAGCCACCGGGCAATCGCTGCCGTAGTGCGGCACCAGTGTGTCGACGATCTTGTGGATGTGGCTGACACCCAGATGTATGGCAAGCGTGGCACCGTGACTTGCCAGTGCCGCGAGGTTCTCGCGTTCGGGCATCGGCGTCTTGGCGCTGAAGCGGGTGTAGATCACGCTCTGGCTGACGCCTGAGAGCGTGAATTCGCGCTTGAGCATGGCGGCCGAGGCACTGGCCGCCGTGACGCCTGGCACGATGTCGTAGTCGATACCCAGTTGGTCGAGGCGGCGCATCTGTTCACCGATCGCACCATAGATGGAAGGATCGCCCGAATGCACGCGCGCGACATCAAGGCCTTGCTCATCGGCTTGCTGCATGCGTGCCGTGATTTCGTCAAGATTCAACGGCGCGGTGTCTTCTATCGTGGCGGTTTCCGGTGCACCTTGCATTATCTCCAGAGGCACGAGGGAGCCTGCATACAGGATGACCGGGCAGCGCTCGATCAATCGTTGCCCCTTGACGGTGATGAGTTCGGGGTCGCCGGGGCCGGCGCCGATGAAGTGTACGGTCATGAGAGTTTCCTGGCATAGCCCCGGGGTGTGTAGGCCCAGGATCTGTCGTGTTGTCGTACGACGCGGGACTCACTGTTGCCCACACAGACGAGGGTGAACATGTCGACATCGCGTGCATCGAGCTCGCCGAGGGTGATCAGCTGAACGCTCTGGTCATCGCGGGTGAGGTTGCGCCCCAGCACCACCGGAGTACCGGCGGGGCGATGCTCGAGCAGCAGATCGCGCGCCCTGTCGAGCTGCCAATCGCGCTTGCGCGATACCGGGTTGTAGAACGAGACCACGAAATCGCCTTCACCGGCACAGACGACGCGCCGCTCGATCGTCTCCCACGGGGTCAACAGGTCCGACAGCGAGATGGTACAGAAATCATGGCCGAGCAACGCACCGCTCTGGCTGGCCGCGGCCTGCATGGCACTCACGCCGGGTACGATCTCGATCTCCACATCCATCCATTCCGGGTGTTCGTGTTCGCCCCTGGCCTGTTGATCGAGCAGCTCGAAGACGAGTGTGGCCATCGCGTAGATGCCGATGTCGCCACTGGACAGTAACGCCGTCGGCTTGCCCTCGGCGGCGAGCGTCAGTGCCAGCTGTGCACGATCAGTCTCCTCGCCGAGCATGCGCTCGTGGCGTTGCCTGCCCTCGGCCAGCGGACCGAGCAGGTCGATGTACAGGCCATAGGCGACCAGATCGGTACTGGCCGCGATGGCCTCGCTGGCCATCGGTGTGATCAGACGTGGATCCCCGGGGCCGGTGCTGACGAGGTACAGGTGCTTCATGCGGCGAGCGGGTGGCTCATGGTGATGTGCATTCTCATGGGGTACGCGGTTCGAATCGGGATCAGGCAGGTGGCGAAGCCGTCAGCGGGGCTGCGGGTGGCGGAGCATAGCTACGCGCCACGGCGAGCGTGGCACGGGCGTTCTTTTGCTTGGTCAGCACGAGCTCTGCTGCGCATCCCGTGCTCGCCGCAGCCGCGACCAGCGCAGCGGCCTCGGCGACGCCATAACAGCCCACCTCGCGAAACACGATCTCGGAGCGGCTGCTCAGCTGATGCTCGACCTCGCGCAGAGCGCTCGCAGGGTAGCAGCGAAACGGGACTTGCAGGTGCTCGGCAAGCTGCAGCATGCACGGCTCATGCTGCTTGAGATCGATACTGGCCATGGCCGTGAAGCGAGGTGGCGCGGGCAAGGTGCTCGCGGCGCTCAAGGTGTGCATGGCGCTGGTGTACAGGTCGCGCAGCGTCTCGGCCGGGCAGCCCCGATCGGAGCCCACGCCCAGGCAATAGACTGGTGCCGAGTAGTCGACCGCCGAGGTGCTGACCAGGGTCGCACCCAGCGCGGCGGCGATACGGGCAGCCAGTACGGCGGCACCGCCTTCGTGGTTCGAGAGCAGCGGTATGACGAAGCGCCCCGCCTCGTCGATCACGACGACCGGTGGGTCGGTGCGCTTGTCAACCAGCACCGGAGCGAGAGCACGGATCACGATGCCGGTGGCGCAGATGAACACACACGGCTCGCCTGCCGTGAATGTCTGGCGCACGTCCTCGATGAACCGATCCGGACGGTGCCGATGCCGAGCGTTCGGAAAATGCCGGACGATAGTACCGGCGAGCCGGTCCCCGGCATCCGTCAGGCTGTAGAGCGTGAAGCTCATGTGCGATTCCGATGCAGCAACAGCAGCGAGAAATACGGCCCAGGCCCAGGCTCCAGAGCACGCAGGTCGTTCACCACTCGCTGAGCCGGCTGGCTGGCATACTCGATGTAACGGCCATCGTCGGTGCGCCCGGCTTGTTCGATGAGCCTCAGCAATCGCGGCCGCTCGGTGCCGGGTTTCATGATGACCACGTTGTCGAACTGCTCCAACGCGTTCAGGATCCGCCGATCGTCATGCCGCCCCGAGATCACGGCGATACTCTCGCTCAGCATCGCCAGCGGAATACCCAGGTTCGCGGCAGCAGCGTTCATCGCACTGATACCGGGTACGACCTGTACCGGGTGATCCGGTGCAAGCCGTTCATGCAGATAGGCGAACGAGCCGAACAGGAAGGGGTCGCCCTCGCACAGGAACACCACGTCGCACCCGGCTGACAGATGCTCCGCCATTTGTGCGGCGGCCCTGTCGTAGGCTCGGTTGGCGGCCTGACGATCACGCGACATGATCATCGGCACCGGCAGTTCGATGCGATCGACAGTGTTGGCGCCATCCAGATAGCTGGCACCGATCTGCCGTGCCAGCGAGTGGCCCTCGGCGTTGACCAGGTAGGCGACCACCGGGCAGGTGGTGATCAGCCGATGCGCCTTCAGGGTCAGCAATTCAGGGTCGCCGGGGCCCATGCCGACGCCGTGCAGGGTTGCCAGGCGGCTCAAGGAATCGTTGTCCGGATGCATCGCAGCAAGTTTACCGGCCGCAGTTCGCGAACGGTGGTGCTGCCGGGCAGTGACTTGCGGATGGCGATCTCGCACCAGTCGCTTCGATGACCCTCGCCATGGCGCCGGTGCAGGAAGTGCTCGAGCTGTCGCTGGCTGTCGGCCGTGACCGCCGATGCCACCAGCTTGCCGCCCGGGCCCAGGCGGGCCCAGGCGAAGTCGAGCATGTCGGGTAGCTGGCCCATGTTGCCGCCGATGAAGATGCACTGCGGCACCGGTAGCGCCGCGCAGCAGCCCGGCGCCTCGCCCTGCAACGGCAGGCAGTTCGTCGTGACACCGAACCGTTCGCGGTTCACGTCGAGATGACCCAGCCGTGACGCATCGATTTCGATGGCGTGAATGTGCCCACCCGGGTTGGCCCGAGCCCATTCCACGCTGACACTGCCGCAACCGGCCCCGATGTCCCAGGCCACCTCGCCACGGCAAGGCTCCATCAACGACACGATGGCAAGCCTGACCTCGCGCTTGCTGATCATGCCGTACCCAGGCTCGCTGCCCGTGCTGAAATGTTCATCAGCGATGCCGGGGAACAGACTCGGGGTGCGTGCGGGCTCGCCGGGGTCGATACCCGGCGCCCGGGTGGCCTTGTCGAACAGGTTACCCGTCGTGGGTTGCGTGGCCTTCGCAAGCGGCAGATCAACGATGCAGACATTGAGCGGATGAAACCGCCGGTCGCCGCCGGCAAGCTCCATTGCGCTGAGCCCGCTGATCTTCTGTTCCGGCGCTCCTAGGTTCTCACACACCTGGATCGTCGCCTGTGCGAACCCGGCGTCGAGCAGCTCCCGTGCGATGGCTGCCGGATGCGAGTGCTCGTCGGTAAACACGCCCAGTAGCTCGCCGTGTGCCAGATGCGCGCGCAGGTTAGACAACGGGCGACCGTGCAGGCTGACGACCCGCAGATCCTGCCAGGGTAGGCCGAGCGCGTGCATGGCCGACTGCAGGCTGGATACATTCGGATGGAAGGTCAGCCTGCCCGGATCGACCTGTCGACGCAGCAGGCTGCCCACCCCGTAGAAGAGCGCATCGCCTGAGGCCAGAATCACGATGCGCTGACCGGCGAGCGCCTCGATCACCGACGGCAGATCGCTGAAGGGTTTCGGGTAGGGACGCCACCGGGGCCGGCCGGCACGACGTGACGGATCGGCCTGGCCCGCAACGTGGGTAAGCTCGGGACGATGGGTCTGCCCGATACGTTCAGAACGACTCATCTGCGCGGTGATCGTGTGCGTGATCGTCGGCCTGAATCGGTGGTCGCCGATGATCACGTCTGCCCGGAGGAGAGCTTGCCATGCCGGGGTCGACAGGGATGCCGCATCACCGACTCCGAGGCTGATCACGTGTATTCGTTCGTTCACGGATAGCGCACATCGTGCTGCAACCGTAGCAGGGTGTTGAACACGGATGCCGCCAGCGCACTGCCACCGGCGCGACCGAGCAGGGTCACAGCTTCGATACCGAGGTGCTCATGGCTGTCCCACAACGCTTGCTTGGCTTCGGCTGCGCCGACGAAGCCCACGGGAATGCCGATGACCAGCCCGGGCTTCGGCCAGCCGGCCTCGACTCGTTCGAGCAGCCGGAACAAGGCCGTCGGCGCATTGCCGATGATCACCACGCTGCCCTCGAGGTGCTGCCGCCAGTGATCCACCGCACACATGGTGCGCGATTCACCGCGGGATCTGGCCAACTCCTGTACGTCGGGGCTGTTCAGGAAGCACAGCGGCTCGACCGACAGGAAGCGCCGCGTGAGTCCGTGGCGCACCATTTCCACATCGCACAGGACGGGCCGTTGCTGCTGCACCGCATCGAGCCCCCTGGACAGGGCACACTCGCTGATGCGTAGCCCGTCGATGATCGATGGATCGCCGCACGTATGCACCAGACGCATCGCCACCTGCCGGGCATCACCGGTGAAACGCTCGAGGTCGGTCAATGCCCGGATGATGCGGAACGACTCCGCCTCTATGACCTGTGGATCCTTGAGATAGTCGTCCATGGGGGCGGATCAGCGGTGCCGTGCACTCTGGGAAACGTCATGATTGAAAGATGCCAGCGCAGCGAGCAGCTGCGTGGCCCTGACGAACCTGCGCTCGGTTCGTGGCATCTGCGGGCGGCGTTGAATGTACACCGGAATGCCCAGCTCGTGGGCCGCGGCGAGCTTGGCGACCACACTCGATCCGCCGCTGTCCTTGGTGATCAGCGCGTCGATTCGCAGGCGTTGCATCGTCTCGCGTTCGCCGGCCTGCGTGAACGGGCCGCGCGCGACGATGACAGTGGCCCCGTTCGGGCCGGGAGCGTCGATGGCGGTGCGGATGACCCAATGCTGGTGTTCGGGCCGTGCGCCCGAGTGCTGCAGGACGCTGTGCCCTATCGTGAAGAACGGGCGGCAAGCGTGGGTCAGGCGTGGAAGCAAGTCGTATAGTTCTGCAAAGCTCGAATGCGGGCCTTTGATCTGCTCGGACCAGCCCGGTCGATGCAGCTGCCAGCACGGCACGGCGCACCGTTCGGCAGCACTGATGGCATGCGCGGAGATTCGGGTGGCATACGGGTGCGTCACGTCCAGCAACAGATCGATGCCACGATGGCGAATGGCATCGGCCAGCCCGTCGATGCCGCTTCGCCCCGCACCGCTGAAACCACCGCTGATGATGTCGCAGGGCAGGTTGTCAGGCCGTGCGGTCAGCCCTGCGACGCTGTAGGTCACCGTATGGCCACGGTCGTGCAGCTCGGCGGCCAGGGCCCGTGCCTCGCCGGTTCCACCCAGCAGCAGAAGTTTCATGGTGAGGGGATCGATTCTCGTGGTCTTCCCATTTGTAGACAATGCCTGGCCACCCGACGAGACGTCCAGCCGCCCGCTGAGCCGGGCAGCCGGTCTGCAGCGGAGCTGCAACCTGCAATAATGTGCAAGTTGCAATGCGTACTCGATCGATGGCGCGACTATGCTATCGCTGGCGTGAGACACAGGCGCCCTCGAGAAAGTGCCAGCAAGGGATGGACCCACAGTATGCGAGACCTTTCGAGAATTGCCCAGCGGGCCACCGCTCGATTCAAGGAGCCATTGACGCAGCAGCTGCATCTGTTACGGGGAAGGCAGGTCCTGCACTTTCTCCATATCGGCAAGACGGGAGGCTCGGCTGTCAAGTTCGCCTTGCAGGGCCACCTCGTCACGCCGCGTCATGCGATATATCTGCACCGTCACGGCAAGCGGCTTGCCGATATACCGAAAGGCCAGCAGGTGATCTTCTTCCTGCGCGAACCGATAGACCGATTCGTCAGTGGCTACTATAGCCGGCGCCGGCAAGGGCAACCCAAGACCTTCGTGGCCTGGAGCGACGAGGAAAGATCGGCTTTCGAACGATTCGAAACCCCCAATGCTCTGGCGGAGGCCATCTCGTCGCAAGACAAGGCCGAACGGGACGCGGCCCGTCGCGCGATGACCTCCATTCAACATGTTCGCTCGTCGTATCGGGACTGGCTGATCAGTGAAGAATACTTGCTGCGAAGATCATCAGACATCTTCTTCATCGGTTTTCAGGAGAGCCTGAGCGATGACTTCACGCACCTGAGATCGAAACTGGCGCTACCGGAAACGGTGCAGTTGCCCACCAGTGACATTCGTGCGCATCGCAATCCGCCCGGCATCGACAAGAAGCTTACGGCGCTGGCGATGCGAAATCTGAATGCGTGGTATGAGGCTGATTTCGAGTTCCTGGCTTTCTGCAAGAAGATCGTGGCCGAGCGCCCGGAGCTGCGCGAGCACCGGAATCTCGATGGATACCGGCCGCTGCTCGAGAATTGACGAGGTACTGAACGAGCCAGAAGCGTAGCGATGGCTTACTCGGCGTGCGGCTTCTTCGGCATGCTCTCACCCACACACCTGCCGGCCTTGTCGATCGCATACACATCGATCGCCACCGTGTGCTGACAGGCAAGCAGCGCAGTCTCCCGCGCCAGTGTGCACACGCGCCCGGCCAGGTCCAGCTCCTCGTCACTGCACAGCTTCAGCGCCTGGAGCGTGGTGGTGCATTCGCGGATGGCGTTCGACAGCACTGCCGACGCTCCGAGCTCTTCGGCCAGTCTGGACAGGAACACGAAATCGATGCTGACGTGCTGGCTGTGCAGGGTGGTGTGCCCGGCGGCCATCTTGGTCAGCTTGCCGAAGCCACCACAGAGAGACAGACGCTGCATGGGTACCCTGCGTAGATGTTTCAGCACCGCGCCGGCAAAGTCGCCCATCTCGATGACGGCCATGCCGGGTAGCGCCAGCCGTTCCTGAACATAGCGTTCGCTGGTGGAACCGGTGCAGGCGGCAATGTGCACCAGGCCGTTGGCGTGAGCCACATCGATCGCCTGATGGATCGACGCGATATAGGCGGCACAGGAGAACGGACGAACGATACCGGTGGTACCGAGAATGGACAGGCCACCCACGATGCCCAGCTTGCCGTTCATGGTGTTCAGCGCGATGCGTTCGCCGTCTTCCACACCGATGGACACCTCGAAGCCGCCTGCATACCCGGTCTCTTCAGCCAGCGTCACCAGGTGGTGTGTGATCATCTGCCGGGGCACGGGGTTGATGGCCGCTTCACCGACGGGCAGCGACAGCCCTTCACGAGTGAATGTACCGACTCCGGCCGCTGCGTGAAACCGAACCCCCGGCGTAATGACGAGTTCGACTTCGGCGAACACGGTGGCACCGTGAGTGGCATCCGGATCATCGCCGGCATCCTTGATGGTACTGGCACGAGCGCAGGGCCTGTCCGACGATTCACTCAGCAGCTCGCAGCCGGTGAGGGAGAACTCGACGAGCTGGCCCCGCGGTAGCTCGACGCTGACGATCGACGTGGTCTCGCCTGTCAGCAACCGTTTCGCCGCAGCAAGGGACGTGGCCGTGGCGCAGGCACCGGTGGTGAAACCACTTCGTAACTTCGTCCTGGTCTCGGGTGTCTCGCTGCGCATGCCGCCGAGTCTAGCGGCTCGAGGCCGCTAGCGCAGGGCGAACACTACCCGCTGTTCAGGTCAGATCGAAGCGATCCAGCATCATCACCTTGTTCCAGGCGGCGACGAAGTCGTGCACCAACCGTTCGTGCCCGTCGGCAGCGGCGTACACCTCGCCCACACCGCGTAGCTGCGAGTTGGAACCGAAGATCAGATCGGCGCGGGTGGCGGTGTACTTCACCTCGCCCGACTGCCGGTCACGCCCCTCGTAGGTCATCTGCACTTCGTCCGCCGAGCTCCATTTGATGTTCATGTCATACAGGTTGACGAAGAAGTCGTTGGTCAGCATACCGGGCCGATCTGTGAACACACCGTGCTTCGAGCCGTCCCAGTTGGTGCCGATGACCCGCATGCCACCGATCAATGCGGTCATCTCCGGAGCGGAAAGGCTCAGCAGGTTCGCCCGGTCGATCAGCATCACCTCGGTGGAGACATCGAAGGTGCGCTTCTGAAAGTTGCGGAAGCCGTCTGCGACCGGGTGCAACCACTCGAAGCTCTCGGCATCGGTCTGCTCCACTTTAGCGTCCATGCGGCCCGGGGTGAACGGAACGGTGACGCCGATACCGGCATCCTTCGCCGCCTTCTCGATAGCCGCACAGCCGCCGAGCACGATCAGGTCAGCGAGTGATACAGGCTTGCCGAAGTCTGACTGAATACCCTCCAGCGCCGCCAGTACACCGGCAAGCTGTACTGGCTGGTTCACCTCCCAATCCTTCTGCGGTGCCAGACGCACATGCGCACCGTTGGCACCGCCGCGCTTGTCGCCCTGACGAAAGGTGGAGGCCGATGCCCAGGCCGCGTTGGTCAACGCCGACACGGACTGCCCGGTAGCCAGAATCTTCGCCTTCAGGTCCGCGATCTCTGCCTCGCCGATCAGCTCGTGATCGCAAGCCGGGATCGGATCCTGCCAGAGCTCGTCACCGGCGGGCACCTCGGCACCGACGTACCGCGTCTTGGGGCCCATGTCGCGATGCATCAACTTGTACCAGGCCTTGGCGAAAGCGAGCGAAAAGTAGTCGAAATCATCGATGAACCTGCGACAGATCTCGGCATAGGCCGGGTCTACCTTCAGCGCGATGTCGGACGTCATCATCATCAACGGATTCGACTTGCCCGCGATATGCGCATCCGGCGTCATGGCCTCCGGTGCATCCGACTTCGGCTTCCATTGCGTGGCGCCCGACGGACTGGTCGTCTGCTCCCATTCGAATTCGAACAGGTTGTGCAGGTAGTCGTTGTCCCAGCGAATCGGGTTGGCCGTCCATGCACCCTCGATGCCGTTCGTGAAGGTGTACTCGGCATTGCCGGTACCGGCGGAGTTCATCCAGCCAAAGCCCTGGTTCTCGATCGGCGCACCGTCCGGTGCGACCCCGACGTGCTCTTCCGGCACGGCTCCGTGGCTCTTGCCGAAGGCATGGCCGCCGGCGATCAACGCGACCGTTTCCTCGTCGTTCATGCCCATGCGGGCAAAGGTTTCACGAATCTCGTGCGCCGAGGCGGCTGCGTTGTAGTCGCGGTTCGGGCCTTCGGGGTTGACGTAGATGAGCGACATCTCCGAGGCGCCCATCGGGTTTTCCAAGTCGCCGGAATCATCGGCGGTGGCAGCGCCGTTCCAACGCTCACGGCCGAGCATCTCGGTTTCCGGCCCCCAGTAGGTCCCGACATCCGGTTCCCAGGCATCGACGCGTCCACCCCCGAAGCCGACGGTCTTGAAGCCCATGGCTTCAAGCGCACAGTTGCCGGTCAGTGCCATCAGATCTGCCCAGCTCAGGCTGCTGCCGTATTTCTGCTTGACCGGCCACATCAGCCGCCGTGACTTGTCGATGTTGCCGTTGTCGATCCAGCTCGCCACCGGCAGGAATCGTTGCATCGCCGTGCCGGTGCCGCCACGGCCATCGGCGATTCGATAGGTGCCGGCCGAGTGCCAGGCCATGCGGATCATCTGTGGCCCGTAGTGTCCGTAGTCTGCCGGCCACCAGTCTTGGGAGGTTTCCAGCATCTTGAAGATGTCGGACTTCAACTCGGCAAGGTCGATCTCGCTGAAAGCCTTCGCGTAGTCGAAGTCTGCCCCCAGCGGGTTGGCACGTTCCGACTGCTGGTGCAGCAGTTCCACCTTCAAGCGTTCGGGCCACCAGTCGTCCAGTGACGGCCCATCGCCCATGCCACCGCCGATACGGCTACCTCGGAACGGGCAGAGGCCTTCGGTTTCTACTGATTTGTTCATTAAGCTGCTCTTTGTATCGCCTGTGGTCATTCTTGCGGCTTGCGGGCTGGGGCGGATCAGTCGCGTTGCCGCGGGATTTCGAAACTGTCACATCCGTATGGAGCCTCCGGCCCACGGTCAGCGTACCGGATAGCCGGGCCGCTGCGGGTGGAACGGCAGCGTTCAGGCCTGCCAGCCAGTACACTTCGAAGCCTGCCGAGGGTAGGAGCCGCCCAAAGAGAATCCGTTGCCAACATCGCCTGTCGAACATGAAGGGAAACACGGTGGTCGGGTTTCAGGCAGTGAACGCGATATGCTGACTCGACACGGCACGATGATTGCCGCCGCCGGTTCTGCCAGTGGCAAGACGATACTCTGTGCCGCGCTGGCGCGATACCACATCAATGCAGGCCGTACGGTTCAGGTGGTCAAGCTGGGGCCTGACTTCCTGGACCCGATGATCCTGCAGGTCGCGTCCGGCAGGCCCGTATACAACCTGGACTGGTGGATGATGGGCGAAACGCACTGCCGGCGCCTACTCTACGAGCTCGCTACCACCTGTGATGTCCTGCTGGTGGAAAGTCTTCTGGGCCTGCACGATCAGTCGCCGAGTAACGCCTGGCTGGCCGGCGAACTCGACCTGCCGGTGACGCTTCTGCTGAATGTGGAACGCTATGCCGAGACTGCCGGTGCCATCGTGCAGGGCATGCAGCACTTCGCCGGCCGGTGCGATGTGTCTTCCGTGATCGGCAATCGGGCAGGTGGTGAGTGCCACCACGCGCGAGTCGCCGCCTCGATGCCTGCGGGCGTTCACTATCGCGGCAGCCTTGGCGAGCACCCGAGCCTTGCGCTGCCGGTACGGCATCTGGGCCTGGTTCAGGGGCACGAGCTGCCTGAGTTGTCGGCACAACTGAACGTGGCGGCAGGCTATCTGGAGGAGGCCGGGCTGGATCTGTCGATGCCGTCATTCACGGTGCGACGCCCTGTCGATGTCGAGACCCCGGGGTGCCTTCTCGAAGGCAAGGTCATCGCCGTCGCGCGAGATCGTGTGTTCAGCTTCATCTATGCCGCTAACATCGATGCGCTGCAGGCGCTCGGTGCTCGCATCGTCTACTTCTCACCACTGGCTGATGAGGTTGTGCCGGAGTGCGACGCGCTCTGGTTACCGGGAGGCTATCCGGAACTGGCGCTGGAGGACCTGGCGGCTGCCACCACCACGCAGGCCTCGGTGCTGGCTCATGTGCGTGCCGGCAGGCCCGGGCTTGCGGAATGCGGTGGCATGATGTATCTCGGCCGATCGATTACCGATGTGGCCGGCCGGCGTGCGGCGATGTGCAACGCGTTCGATGCCGAGTTCACGATGCATCGGCGCTTTCAGAGCATCGGACATCAGGTCCTGGCGTTGAATGCACGGCAGATTCATGGCCACAGTTTTCATCACTCCCGCCTGAGTTGTTCGGCTGAACCCATCGGCTACTGGCGGAAGCGTCAGGGCGGGCAAGGCGAGGCGGTGTTTCGGATCGGTGGAATGACGCTGAGCTATGGGCACCTGTATTTCGCGCAGGCGCCGGAGGTTGCAGCCGAGTGTTTCGGGCCGTAGCGGGTCACCGCCGGAACAATGCCGCCGCCGCTACCGCGTTCGACGGAAAGTACAGATGCAGATAACTCGCTGTTATGCCCTCGTGGCGATAGATCGGTTCGCCCGGAGCAGGGTGGCTAGGGCGTCTGCCGTGGGCGATCGGATCGGGTACGTTCTCGGTGCGCGTTCGATGGTGGGCATGGGCTCGCAGCTCACCCTCGGGCATGGGTGCATACTGCATACCCTGGCACCCACCGCGCTCACGCAGGTAGCCGTGCCCGGGTAGCAGTCCGACCATGTCGGCGCGGCTGCCGGCCACGTCGGTCAACGACTCCATCAGGTAGAGCATGCCACCGCATTCGGCCAGGATCCTTCCGCCGCCGGCATGAAAGCCCTGCAGTGCTTCGCGCATCGCAGTGTTGGCAGCCAGTCGGTGATGATGCAGTTCGGGGTAGCCGCCGGGCAGCCAGAGCGCATCGCACGTCGGCAGGCGCGTATCGTCGAGGGGCGAAAAGGTAATGCAGGTCGCGCCCATGTCCGCCAGCAGCTTCAGGTTGTCGGCGTACACGAACGTGAAGGCATCGTCGCGGGCGATGCCGATCGTCAGGTTCTCGAGTAGCCGGGGCGCCGGTTCCACGCGGCCGTCGTGAAAGCTCACAGGCGCCGGTAGCGTACCAAGGCCCGCCGCCTCGATCACCTCGGCGATACGATCGATACGCTGATCGATGTCGCGCACCTCGCGCGGATGAACCAGGCCGAGATGTCGTTCCGGCAAGGCCATTTCCGGAACCCGGCGCACGCAGCCGAGCAGTGGCACTTCGGCCGGCATGGCAGCTTCGATGAGATCCTGATGGCGCTGGCTGCCCAGGGCATTGGCGATCACGCCTGCAATGGAAAGCCCGGGCCGGTATCTGGCAAGGCCCAGTGCCACCGCACCGAACGTCTGCGCCATCGAGCGCGCATCGATCACGATGGCCACGGGAATGCCGAAGAACTGCGCCAGATCAGCGCCGCTGGGGTTACCGTCGAACAGGCCCATGACGCCTTCGATCAGGATCAGGTCAGCCGATCGGGCGGCATCGTACAGCCTGGCCTTGCAGTGCTCCTCGCCGGTCATCCACAGATCCAGCGAGGCGACCGCCTGACCGGCGGCCTGCTCCAGGATCATCGGGTCGAGATAGTCCGGGCCGGTCTTGAACACGCGCACATCGAGCCCCCGGTTCCGATGGTACCGGGCCAGGCCTGCAGTGAGAGTGGTTTTGCCCTGGCCCGAGGCCGGGGCCGCCATGAACAGGGCGGGGCAGAGAACGGGCAGAGTGTCATTCATGGTCGAACGAGGCGTCCGTTGAGCAAGGCACGGCAGACGATGAGATGGTCGTCATTCATGACGGGTCGACGCGCTCGTCGACGGTGCGCCGGTTCGACTGTATCCCGCTCCCATCGACTCGGCCAGCACCCCGGCGCGGCCGAGCCTCACGCCGGACGATTCGATATCCACCACGGTCATCAGCGCGGCCTGGCAGGCGGGCAAGCTCGCCACATCGCGAACCCTGCCATCGGTGACCAGATAGAGATGGCTGTCGACCAAGCGGTGCCGCATGTGATGCAGAAGATGGTTCACCGCCCGTAGCGCCGCGCCCAGTGGTGTACCACCGCCACCGCCCACCTGTGCGAGCCAGGGCTCAACATGCTTGGGTGCTCGCCTGGGTGGCAGGAGCGTACGAACCTGTTCGTTACCGAAAATGATGAGCGCCAGATGCCGGCGGCCGAGGTAGGCCTGACGAGAGAGGTGGCGGATCACACCCTTGGCGGTCGCCAGGCCGCTCCCGGCCAGGGTGGAACCCGAGGTGTCCAGCAACACGATGTCCAGCGGCAGGCGACGCTGCTGCCGCTCCCGGCGATGCAGCGTCGAAAGCCCTTTGCCTCCCCGGCGGTGCTGCGCCAGGTTTTCGTTGTCGGCGAGGGTTCGGAACCAGTCGATCGGCATGCCAGGTGCGGCTGTGAACCTTGCGCCGCCCGATGGAATCTTCCCGCCCGGCAGTGCGCTCGAACGATCACGCGTTCGCATCATACCTGCAGCGGCAGCTGTCGGAGTTTGCCGCGAACGGCTGGCGGACACGCTCGGCGGCACGTTGCCCGGATGGATGCTGACCGGCGCCGATGCTTCGACGGTGACAGCCGGCATGGCGCCCCAGGCACCCCGTATCGATGATCCATCACGGCCGAGGCTCTCTGGGTTGCCGGATTCCCGGCGCTGGTCTTCGGTCGTGCCGGTCAGGCTATTGTTGGGTTCCCGAGCCGCACTTTCGCCGCTTCGTCCAGAACCTGAAGCCGTTTCGCCCCGGGTAGAGTCTGCGCCGCCCGATCGCGGGGATTGCCTGCCCGTTTCCTCCGGGCGGTGTGATCGCTCGCCCCTGCCGTCCGATTCCTGCGACTGCCCATGCGTACTGTCGAACCCCTGAGATTGCTTGCCGGAACGCCTTTGATCACCCTCATTCTGATCGGCCCGCCCGCCCGGACCGGACCCTGGCTGCGATACGTCACGCCGACGGTGCGCGAGTACCAGCTCTTCCACCGCATCGAGATCGGCCTCGGTGACCTGCGACTGCCCGGCCAGCGCTGCCTGGGCGCGGCAGGCGCGGTGCAATGTGATATCGGCGCGCAACCCTTCCACGCCGGCCGCGCTGCATCGCCGGGCGATTTCGTCGCGAACGGCGTCAGGTACGATGACCGACGCAAGATTCTGCTTCGCTCTGCGAACGCTGGTCTTCAGCGATTCGAGCGCCGAGGCATGGCATTCGGCCAGGTCGTTCGGCGCCTCGTCGTACGCCAGGCGTTCCGTCACGATACGACGTCTTTCGGCCAGGGAGAACGTGGTCTGCACCGGTGCCAGCAGGCCGAAGCGATCCTGCAGCTGGGGACGTAATTCGCCCTCATCCGGGTTCATGCTGCCGATCAACGTGAAACGCGCCTCGTGCTGATGGCTGATGCCATCGCGCTCCAGGTGATTGATGCCGGAAGCGGATACATCCAGCAACAGATCCACCAGATGGTCCGGTAGCAGATTCACCTCATCGACATACAGCAACCCCGCATGCGCGCGCGCGAGTATTCCGGGGCGAAACGCGATATCACCCGACTGCAGAGCCCGCTGCAAATCGATCGAGCCGGTGACCATCTCGTCGGTCGCACCCAGTGGCAGGTTGACCAGTGCGCTCTCCGGCAGCAGGCTCTGCACACTGCGCACCAGGGTGGACTTGGCGCTGCCGCGGGCACCGCTGATGAGTACGCCACCGATCAGCGGATCGATCAGCGCCAGCAGCAGGGCGGTCTTCACCGGCTGCTGGCCGACGACCGCCGTAAAGGGAAACACAGGGCTCATCGTTTTGCGGGATTCGAGTTCCGGGCGGGAAGATTTCAAGGCGGCGAGCGGCGCCAAAGTCTACAACAATGTGCGATCCTCACCAACGCCATATCGTTCGCTCCCGTTCGCATCGCTTCGGGGTTCGTTCATTCCATGATAGACCAGCATTTTATGATAGAAACGTCGTTGCTCGAAGACTTGCCGGCCGATGCCGGCATCCTGATCTGTGGTCACGGCAGCCGTGCGAAGATCGCCGCCGAGGAATTCGGCCTGCTGGCCGCCGGGCTGCGGGAACGGTTTCCCGACATCCCCATCGAATACGGTTTTCTGGAATATTCGTCGCCCAACATCCACATGGCGCTCGATGCGCTCGTGGCCAGGGGCGTGAAGACCATTCATGCCGTGCCGGGCATGCTCTTCCGTGCGACTCACGCGAAGAATGACATCCCTTCGGTGCTCACCACCTACATGGACAGCCACTCGGGGCTGACCATTCACTACGGTCGCGAGCTCGGGCTTCACGAGCACATGATCGCAGCCTTCGAGCTGCGCATCCTGCAGGCGCTCGGGTACGATTCGAAGCCCGAGGCGGGTGCGCTCTACGACACCATGCTGGTAACGGTAGGTCGTGGTACCTCGGTTCCCGAGGCGAATGCGGAGGCAGCCAAGCTGTGCCGCATGGTGACGGAGAACCTGGGTTTCGGCTGGTCGGAAACCGTGTACTCGGGAGTCACCTTTCCATCGGTGGGTGCCGGGCTTGAAATGGCGGTGAAGCTTGGCTTCAAGCGGATCGTGGTGGCGCCGTATTTCCTGTTCTCCGGCCGTCTGATCGGGCGCATTCAGGGGTACATCGACCGAGTGGCAGCGGACCATCCCGATATCGAATTCCTGACGGCGAATTACCTGCGCGACAACCCCTATGTGATCGACACCTTCATCACGCGGATCGAGGAAACGATAGAGAGCGAGGGCAGTGACCAATCGGTTGGCCTGATGGCTGACTTTCGCGAGCGCCTGGCACGCGGGGAGGTCGATGTGCACCATCATCATGCCGAGTTCCAGCCGGAGCCTGCGAATGATGCGGCAGGGGAGCCGGGTTCTGGTGGTTCACACCAGGCCGAGCACGCACCCGGGCAGGCGCACGCACACGCGCACTCACACGCGCACGGGCACGGGCACGGGCACGGGCACTCACATGGTCATTCACATGGTCATTTGCACGAACAGGAACACACGCACCATCACGCACCCTATGTGCATATTGCCCATCCGCTGGGTCCTCGAACGATGATCGACGAGAACGTGTGTTGCTGTTTCATGAGTCAGTTTCCACAGGCGGTCATCGACGATGAGCGGGCGAAACGGGCGCACGCAGGTCTGGTCAGCCCGGATCAGACACCCCAGTGCCAGCGGCGGCAGAAGGCCTGAGGGTCGCGCCTGTGGCAAAACTACATTGGCTTGCCAGTTGCCGACATCTCTGTCATAAAAGGTGAAAGGCCCACCCGTAGGCGGTGCGGTGGGAACGAGTTGATCGGATCCTGCCGCTGGGCTTCCGAACTCACCGGCGAACGGAGTTGGTCCATGGGTGCAACGTCGTCCGGCCTGCCGGCTATTACGAACACTCGCCTCTTCGGCCACCTCCGTGGCCTCGCCGTGCTGTTCTCCGACGAGAAATTCAGCGTCATCTACGAGAATCCAGGAACTGCCTGATGTCGAACCACGCCAACCCCAACACCGCAGAACGTTCGCCGACGCCCAGGCACCGTGACAACCGGGATCAGGCGGCGTTGGAGGAGAAGGAACGCAAGCGCGATGAGCATCGCAAGGAGGCGGACAGCAAGAAGAGCCTGAACGCACCCACCGTCTACGAGATCATCGCGGCGGAAGGCAAGGAGGAAATGAACCGGCCGGTCACCTCCCTGTGGTGGTCAGGCGTGGCCGCCGGGCTCGGTATCAGCCTGTCCCTGTACGTGATGGCGGCACTGCGCGCTGCGTTGGGAGATTCGCCGGGCGCCGGAACCCTGGAGAAATTCGGGTATTGCTTCGGCTTTCTGGTCGTGGTGCTCAGTCGGCTGCAGCTGTTCACGGAGAACACCATCACTCCGATCCTGCCGGCATTGCAGAATCGCGAAGCCGGAACCTTCCGGTGTGTGGCGCGATTGTGGATCGTCGTACTGCTCGCCAATATGGTGGGCACCTTCCTGGCCGCGGTAATGCCTCTGCTTTTTCCGGTCGGCTCTCCGGAGCTGATGACCGCGGTGATCGATATCTCGAAAGACTTCGCGGAGCGCGAGTACTCGCACGTGTTCTTCAGCGCCATTCCGGCAGGTTTCATGGTCGCGGCCATGGTCTGGATGCTGCCCGGCTCGAAAGGGTTCGAGATCTGGACAATCGTGATCATGACCTTTGCAATCGGTGTCACCGAGACCTCGCACGTGATCGTCGGTTCCACCGAGTTGTTCGTCTCGGTCCTGAATGGCGACGCGCAGGTCGGCGAATCGTTGATACGTCTGCTGCTGGCCGGTGCCGGCAACATCCTGGGAGGTACCGGCCTGTTCGCGGTGCTGGCGTACGCACAGGTGAGCGAAGAGATCTGACAAGCGCACGGTGCTGGCGTACGCACAGGTGAGCGGAGAGACCTGACAAGTGCACGGTGCCGGCTCGATAACGGGTGAGCGAAGAGATCGAATGCGAAGGCGAGTACCGGCCGTCGCATCCGCTCTCGTGTTGAGAGCGGAACGGCAGTATCATGCAAGTACTGCAAGCCGGGCATTGCTGTCGGGCGTGACCCCGCATGCACTGGCCGATAACCCCTACACCTGCTGAAAACGGAGAACACGCCCATGAGCGATAACGGCCCGGACAAGGACTACCTATCCAATCGGCAGCTTCAGCGGGGTACGGCCGGCTGGGTGCTGCTGGCCGGGCTCGGCGTCTCCTACGTCATTTCCGGCGATTTCGCCGGCTGGAACTTCGGGATCGCACAGGCAGGCTGGGGCGGTTTCGCCATCGCAGCGGTACTGATGGCGATCATGTACTTCGCACTGGTGCTGTCGCTGGCGGAAATGTCCGCCGCGATACCGGCCGCCGGCGGCGGTTACAGCTTCGCACGGCAGGCCATGGGGGCTACCGGCGGATTCTTCACCGGGCTTGCCATACTCATCGAATACGCGCTGGCCCCCGCGGCCATCGTCACCTTCATCGGTGCGGCGGTTCAGGAGCTGGTCGGCCTGGACGGGGTGCTGGTGTACGCCGCCTTCTATGCGGTGTTCATCGGTATTCATCTAACCGGGGTGGGTGAGGCACTGAAGATCATGATGGGGATCAGCCTGCTGGCCGTGCTGGCCATCGTCGCCACGGCCGTGGCCCTGATGGGCAGTTTCGATGCAGCCAACCTGTACGACATCGCCGCCACCGATGCGCTCGGTGCATCGAGCGTGATGCCGTTCGGGTGGTATGGCGTCTGGGCAGCGCTACCGTTTGCCATGTGGCTGTTCCTCGCCGTCGAAGGAGTGCCGCTGGCTGCCGAGGAGGCCAAGGACCCGGCACGCGATGTGCCGCGAGGTATCATCGGTGCCATGCTCATCCTGCTGGTCACCGCGGGCCTGGTGGTCGTGTTCCTGGCAGGCTCCGCCGGCGCTCAGGTGATCGGCGACAGCGAGGTGCCGCTGGTCGATGCGCTGAATTCGCAGGGTTTCGGAACCCTGGCCACTGTCGTCAACGTGCTCGGCCTGGTCGGCCTGATCGCCTCGTTCTTCTCGATCATCTACGGCTACAGCCGTCTGGTATTCGCCTTCTCACGAGCGGGTTACCTACCCAGGGCCCTGTCGGTGACCAACAAGCGGAAGATCCCGGCGCGGGCACTGATCGTTCCCGGCGTCTTCGGTTTTCTGGTGTCGCTGCTCGGTGAAGGCGGGTTGATACTGAGCATGGCAGTGGTCGGGGCCACGATTTCCTACGCACTGATGGCAGCCAGCCATATCCTGTTACGGCTCAAGCGTCCCGATCTGGAACGCCCCTACCGTACTCCGGGTGGAATGGTCACTTCAGGTGTGGCACTGGTACTCTCGTTGGTGGCGCTGACCGGTGTGTACGCCTACGACCCCCGCGCCTTCAACTACACCCTGGTACTGTTCGCGATCGGCGCGATCTACTTCTTCGCCTACAGTCGCCATCATCTGGTGGCCGGCAGTGCGGAAGAGGAGTTCGCCATGCTTGCCGAAGCCGAACAGGGCCTTTCGGCCCAAGGCACCTGATACCGGCGCGGGCGTGCCTGGCGAGATCTCCCCGCCGGGCGCCGCCTAGTAGCGTGTCTGGTACCGAACGGCACTGATCACTGATCAGGCATCGGCACAGGTGGGTTGAAACGGGCAGGGCGGCCGGTCGGGCTGAAACCGCTGCGCCTCAGCCAAACTCCGGTGCCCGGGTGCGTAACCGCAATTCGTATTTCTGAATCTTGCCGGTGGCCGTCTTCGGCAGCGGCCCGAAGATCACCCTGGAGGGCTTCTTGAAGCGGGCGAGGTGCTTCAGGCAGTGTTCGGTCAGTTCGGCAGCAGTGGCGGTGGCATTCGTCTTCAACTCGACGAAGGCGCAGGGGGTTTCTCCCCAGCGAGTATCGGGCATCGCGACTACGGCGGCATCTCCGACTGCCGGGTGCTTGTAGAGTGCGTTCTCGATCTCGACCGAGGAGATGTTCTCGCCACCACTGATGATGATGTCCTTGGCACGGTCCTTCACCTGGATGTAGCCATCGGGGTGAACGACCGCCAGGTCACCACTCCAGAACCAGCCGTCCCGGAAAGCCGCGGAGGTGGCGTCCGGGTCTTTCAGGTAACCGCTCATCACCGTGTTGGCGCGCACCACGATCTCGCCCATGGCCACACCGTCGTGCACTACCGGCTCGAGCGTTGCCGGGTCGACCACGTCCACGGCATCGGTCATCGGGAAGCGCACGCCCTGGCGCGACTTCAACTCCGCAACCGTGGGTTGATCTTCGGCCGTCCAGGCGAGTTGGGGCACACCTTGCAGTATATGGCCATAGGTTTCGGTCAGCCCGTAGACGTGCATCACCTCGAAGCCCATGCCCTGCATGCGTGCCAGTACCGCGGCAGGCGGCGGCGCACCGGCGGTCATGCAGTGCACGACCTGGTCATCGCTGATACGCTCCGGGCAGTCATCGGCGTTGGCCAACAGGTTCAGCACGATCGGCGCCCCACCGAAATGGGTGATCCCGTGGCGTTGCATCAAGGCGAATATCCTGGCCGGTACGATGGCGCGCACACAGACCACGGTGGCTGCCATGGCGGTCATCGTCCAGGCGTGGCCCCAGCCGTTGCAGTGAAACAGGGGCACGGTGTAGAGGTAGCGAGGGTGGCGGGGTATGGCCCAGCCGGCGATCGTGCCGAGTGTCATCAGGTAGGAGCCGCGGTGGTGGTACACCACGCCCTTCGGCCGACCCGAGGTACCGGAGGTGAAGTTGATCGCCAGCGGGTGCATTTCGTCGACTACCCGCGTCGGCAGATAGTCCACGCGGGCAACCGGTGGCCTGGCCAGCAGGTCATCGATGCGATGGATTCGTAGATCGTCGGGAAGTGCAGGCTGCACGGCGGCGTGCGGATCATCGATCAGCAGCACGGGTATCGTCCGCCCCGTTGCCCTCTCGCGATCACGCAGCCCCGCGGCTGCCAGCGGCAACAGTTCACGATCCACCACGATCGCATCGGTCTCGGCAAAATTCAGGATGTAGCGAACGGTGGGCTCGTCGAGCCGCGTATTGATCGTGTTGAGCACCCCGCCTGCCAACGGCACGAAGAAGTGCGCCTCGAAGGTCTCGGGCGTGTTGAAGGCCAACACCGACACCGTGCCATGGGGCGCCAGCCCGCACTCCTGCAGCGCATGAGCCAGCTGCTGGCACCGCTGCTCGGTCTGCGCCCAGGTGTACGTCTGGTCTTCATAGATCAGGCTGGGGTGGTCGGGGTAGACATCGGCGGTGCGCGACAGGAATCCCAGCGGCGTCAGCGGTACCTGGTGCGCAGGGTTGCCGAGGCTCGGCGCGAGAGACTCGTAGAGCGCTGGCAAATTATTTGACGGCATACGGTAATCCTCGCGTCGAAACAAGCGATCGGCGAACGGGTCCTCGTCTCCAGGCGGGAAACGGGTGCGGTTGCGCCAGGGTCTTCAAGCCCCCGACATGGGTCAGGTGCGACGTCGAGGCGGCTTTCAATTTCTCAATGTCTGCCCCAGATCGAGCATGCTGTCGATGCGTGCCTGCGTGGGCGCAGACTTCGCAAGCATCAGGAAGGCGCGGCGCTCGGCATCGAACAGATCTTGCTCGGACCAGCGGGTGCCGGCATCGCAGTCGCCGGCAACGATGCCCGCCACGGCACGGCCCACCACGGTATCGTGCGGTGTGAACTTGCCTGCGGCATGCCCCTCGTCGAGCCATTCACCCATGGCGTCGGCGACTTCCCGGCCCGGCATGCTCAGAGCGCCTCGCGTGGCATGCGTGGGAGGCTCTGCCTTGCGGACGTGGGCAAGCGCGGCATTCAGCTGCCGGTCCCGGTTCATCATCCAGGTATCGCCGTCGCGCAGCATGGCAAGTTTTCGTGCCTGTTCCGGCGACGAAGCGGTGCGGCCGTAACCAATGCTCCTGAAGGCTTTCCAGGCCGCAGCCTCGATGTCATCGGTACCGAGCTGCAGATGCTCGACCCAGCGGTACAGCGTTTCCTTGCAACCGCCGCCGGCCGGGATCAAGCCTACGAGGGATTCCACGAGCCCCATGACCGAATTGGCATGCGCGATAACGTGATGGGCGTGCAGAACCACTTCGAAGCCGCCACCGATCGACAGGCCGACAGGCGCGACGACCACTGGGAAATCGGCCTGCGACATCTTCAAAACCGTCTGCTGGAAAAGGGTCAGGAAGTCGTCGAGACCGGCCCAGTCTGCGGCGCGTGCATACTCACGCACGACACTCAGGTTCACGCCGCAGGAAAAGTGCTGGGCGTCGTTGTGCACGACCAAGCCGTGCAGGCCCGCCGACCCGACGTTGTCGAGTGCATCGGAAAGCACTGCCATCGAGGCGCCGTCGAGTGCGTTGGCCTTGGTGTGGAACTCGACGAGTGCGGCCCCTTCGAAGGCGAACCAGCTGGCCGATTCGTTGCTGAGGCGTGGGACGAGCGTCTTGCGGGCCTCCGAGAACCTGATCACGCCTGCAGGGCGCTGTACGCTACGCCAGCGGCTCGACTCGGGTTGCCATTCACGACGCTGGAGCCGCGAGCCCGCTACCTGATAGAAACTGCCGTCGGCGGCGCGCTCCAGGAACGCAGGCACCGTCCGCTGTTCGGCACGCAGGCGTGCGATGAAGGTGTCCGCACCGATCTCATCGATCAGCTCGAAGGGTCCGCGCTGCCAGTTGTAACCCAGCTTCATGGCGTCGTCGATCGCCAGCGGATCGTCGCCCACCTCGGGGATCAGCGAAGCGGCGTACACCAGGGTCTGCGACAGCACACTCCAGGCGTAGCGGCCATGAGCGCCGGCATCGTCGATGAGGCAGTTGATGCCCTGCCTCTCGGCCCTGTCCGCGATGGGTATGGCGGTTCTTTCACCGGGCTGGTACCGTCCGCTGGCAAGATCGATCACCTCCCGTACGCCGTCCACACCCTTGCGATAGAAGCCCTGGCGCTGCTTGTTGCCGGTCTGGCCGTTGGCGATCATCTGCTGCATGAACGGGATCGGCGCACCGTACGCCTGAAACGCATCGTGCGCGGGCAGTATGCTGACAAGGCTTGCGGCCACATCGGACATCAGATCGATGCCGATCAGGTCGTACAGGCCGAACACGCCGGTTTTCGGAATGCCCATGGGACGGCCGAACAACGCATCGGCTTCGACGGGGGAGAGCCCGCGATCGAAAGCCTCGTGCAGCGCACACTGGATGGCGAAGCAACCCACACGATTGGCCAGAAAACCCGGGGTGTCGGCGCAATGGACCACGCCCTTGCCCAGCTGCTTCTCGCAGAAGTCGCCCAGCTGTTGCAGTACCACCTCGTCGGTAGTGTCGCCGCGTACCAGTTCCAGCAGTCGCATGTAGCGCACGGGATTGAAGAAATGCGTGATCGCGAACCGCCGCCTGAGGTTGTCGGACATGCCGTCCGTCAGCAGGCGGATCGGGATGGTCGAGGTATTGGAGGTAAGGATCGCTTCATCGCGAAGCAGGGGCTCCAGATCGCGATACAGAGCGTGCTTGACGTCGAGCCGCTCGACGACCGCCTCGGCCACCCAGCCGCAGTCGCCGATGCGATGCAGGTCATCGCGTGTGTTGCCGATGTGCACATGGTGCGCGGCTTCGTCGCTCATGAGCCCGGGCGCACCGGCCGATCGCAACCGTTCGAGGCCATTGCGCGCGCGCGCATCGACATCGTCTCCTTCTGCTGGTAGATCGAGCAACCAGACATCGATGCCGCTGTTGGCCACCTGGCCTGCGATTCCGGCACCCATGGTACCCGCGCCGATCACGGCAACCTGTTCGAACATGTGGGAAGATCGTGGAAGCTGGTCGTGCTCGCAGTATAGGGCATCTACCTGCCGGCCTCACCGCGTACAGGTTCACTTGCCGAGGTACTGCGACAGGGCAGTCCTGTCAGAGCGTCCGGCAAGGTCGTTCAGTGAGGTCGTCTTGCCACGCTGTCGACGAAGCTCTGAACCGTCCGTCGATTGTCGATTTGACCGACGCGTGTTCGGGCCATTGAATCGTGGGGCTGTATACCCAACATGTTTGGCCAGTGACACGATCCGCTATCATCCAACCAGTCAGGAGTGAGCAATGAGTATCGATTCTTTGAAAGACGTGTACGTCGATCAGCTGCAGGATCTCTACAGTGCGAACGGTCAATCGATCAAGGTGATCCGTGACCTTGCCGAGCATGCATCGAACCCGGAGCTCAAGGAAGCCCTGGAGCGTGGTATCGCAGGTATCACGGATGGCATGAAGGTGCTCACCGAGCTGACGTCGAAGCACGGCGTGCGCCCGGACGACGAGTTCTGCCGTGGCATGGAAGGGCTGGTGAAGGAGGCGCGTTCGCACAGCATCGATGAGAACTTCGGTGACGATGATGCCCGCGATGCGATGATCATCACGCAGTACCAGCGCATGGCGCACTACGCAATCGCGGGCTACGGTTGTGTGGTGGCATTTGCCCATCGTCTCGACCTGAAGGAGGATGCGAAGGTCCTGCAGGAATGTCTGGATGCGACCTACAGCGGTGATCAGTCGATGACGAAACTCGCCACGTCGGGCATCAACAAGGCCGCGATGTAAGGCACCTCCCATGGGCCGATGCGTGAACTACATGTCACGTAGCGGTCCGTGCCTTTGAGGTTATGAATGGCTGTAACGCAGAAAGGCACCGGTCCGGTGCCTCCATCGGCAGCATGTGGCCAACCCCCTTCAGCACCAGGCTTGATACCAGCCCTTCGAGCCGTTCACCGAGTTCGAGGCCGAGACCCATCGGTGTCATCCTGTCGTGCTCTGCCAGTATCAGCTGGGCGGGGCACGACAACGAATCGGCAGCGGCAACGCCGTTCGAATAGTCGCTGCAGGCCTGCAGGTCGGTTGCCAGTGGGTTGTTGCACATGATGCGGTGGCCGATGGCAATCGGTGCCTGCCCCGGTACGCGTGAAAGCCCGAACTGGTAGCGTGCTCCGAAGCCCCATTGCAACATGGCGTCCACAGCGGCTGATCGATCCGTCCGGGCGGTTGCCAGTAACGTCGGGTTGACAGGTATGGCGGCGGCCGTGGCGATCAGGCTGATCGAATCGATCTGCTCGGGTCGGGCTTTAGCCACCTCCAGCGCTACCAGCGCTCCCTGAGAATGACCGACGAGGCTGCAGCGCGACACCTGCAGGGTATCGAGAAGCTGCCCTATCCAATCGGCCATGGCCTCGATGCTGGTCAAGGGTTCTCCGCCCGAGAGGCTATGCCCGGGGAAATCCGGTGCGATGACGGAAAAACCGTGAAACGCGAACCAGCGTGTCTGCAAGGCCCAGCAGCGATGGTCGAGACCACTGCCGTGCAAGAACACCACGGCGGGCAATGCGGCATCGAAAGGCTTGCCGCCGGTGGCGACGAACGTACGCCGACCTTTCAGATCCAGGTACATGTCAGGTCAGTCTTGCTTCGCTGAGGTGTTCAACCTCGGGAGCACGGGCGGCAACCTTGGCTGCGGCCTTGAGCCCCAGCGAGAAATCCGCCTTGATGTCCCGTATCGATTCGATCCCGACTGATACGCGAATCAGATCCGGGCTGATACCGGCGGCCGCCATCGCATCGGCATCGAGCCGGGAGTGAGTGGTGGAGCCGGGATGTAATACAAGCGTGCGCGAATCACCCACGTTCGCCAGATTCGACGCAAGCGTCAGCGCATCCATGAAGGCGGCGCCGGCGTCGGCCCCGCCTTTCACCCCGAAGCTCAGGATGGAGCCTGCACCTTGCGGGAACAGCTGTTTCGCCAGGGCGGCGTTCGGATGCTCGGGCAGGTCAGGGTGATTGACCCACCCGACACTGTCGTGTGCCTGTAGCCACTGCGACAGGGACCGGGCGTTCTCCACGTGCTTCGGCATTCGCAGGGCCAGGCTTTCCAGGCCTTGCATCAGCAGGAATGCGTTCTGCGGGCTGAGGGTGGCACCGAAGTCGCGCATCGATTCCGAGCGTATGCGCATCGACAATGCCGAGGGCCCGTACTCTTCCCAGAAATTGATGCCGTGGAACGGTGCATACGGTTCGGTGAGCGTGGGGAAACGACCTTCGATGGCACCCCAGTCGAAGTTGCCGCCATCGATGATCGCACCGCCGACCGCGGCTCCGCTACCGCCGATCCACTTGGTCAGCGATTGCACCACGACATGGGCGCCGTGAGCGATCGGGTTGCACAGGGTCGGAGTTGCAAAGGTGGCATCGACGACCAGCGGCACGTTACGCTGGTTGCCCAGCGCAGCGAGCGCGGGAATATCCGCGATGTCCAGGCCCGGATTGCCGATGGACTCGCAAAACAGGAGTTTCGTGTTGTCCTGGATGGCCGCGGCGAAGGCATCGTGATCGTTGACATCGACAAAGCTCGTCATGATGCCGAAGCGATGCAGCGTGGCGCGCAGCAACGTGGCCGTGGAGCCGTAGATCTGCGCCGCTGATACGATATGGTCGCCCGGTGAACACAGGGTGGCGAAGGTAGTGAACAGAGAGCTCATGCCCGAGGCGGTACACACGCAGGCCACACCCCCTTCCAGGGCCGCCATGCGCTGCTCCAGCACGGCTACCGTTGGATTGGTCATGCGGCTGTAGATATGGCCGCCGGTCTCCACGTTGAACAGGGCGGCACCATGCGCCACGTCCTGGAAGGCGTAACTGGTGGTCTGGTAGATCGGCACCGCGCGGCTACCGTGATCTGATTCAGGTCGGTAACCGCTGTGCAGGGCGATGGTCGCCGGGTCGAAGAAAGAGGCCTTGCTCATGCGACACGCTCCCCGAGATCCGCCGAAGCCCGGCGCTGGTCGTAGTGAGGTTCGTCCCTGCGGATATCCAGATCGACCAGAGAAAAGTCGAAAGGCAGCTCGAGCATCATCGCCGGCCATTCCTCTCCATCGGACACGAAATGCAGGCTGACGGCGCATTGCCAGAGCGAGTCGATGTACGTCGCATCGAGGTAGGCGAAGCACAACCAGGCATCGTATTTGCCGGAGAAGCTGCCGGAACGGATGTCGCCGGTTTCCACACCATCGACCCGCAGCGCCGGCGCGACAGGCAGGTGGGTCATACCGGGGACGACGATGCCCATCAGCCGCGACGGTACACCATCATCACGTTGACGACGAAGTGCATCGACGCTCAGGCTGTCCAGCCCGCTGTCGAGGTGGCAGAACTTGTCGAGCCCGCATTGCAGCGGCGTGTGCCGATGGTCCATGTCGTTACCGAACGATAGCAGGCCACTTTCCATCCGCTCTACCTGATTGGGGCAACCGGGGCCTACGTCGAGATCAACCCCTTTCTCGAACAGTTCGTCCCACAGTGCCTGACCGAGCGCGGCATCGTCGACATATACCTCGAAACCGCCCTGTTTCGACCAGCCGGAACGCGCCACGATGAAGGGGTGGCCCTGGTAGTCGAGCCTGCGAAACCGGAAGAAGCGGATAGCGTGCACCGCCTCGCCGAAGACACGAGCCATGAGCTCCTCCGCCTTCGGGCCCTGCACCGCCAGGGGCCAGACCGCAGGTTCGGTCACCTTCACGTTCAGCCCGCGACCGGTGGCCAGCCCCATGGCCCACAGCTTCACGTCGGTGTCGGAAATGCTCAGCCACCAGGTGTTCTCGTCTACCCGTACGGCGATCGGGTCGTTGACCAGGGTGCCGTCCGCATCGCACAGGGGGACATAGAAGCACTGGTCTTGCTGCGCCCGGGAGAGGTCGCGAGGGGTCATCCATTGCACCAGTCTGCTGGCATCAGGGCCTTGTATCTGCACCTGGCGTTCGCAGGAAACATCCCAGACCTGCACGTGCTGGCACAAATGCCAGTAGTCGTTCATGACGCCACGAAAAACCGTCGCGAGCAACATGTGGTTGTAGACGGTATAGCTGGCAACACCGGCTGCCTCCACACGCGTGGTGAACGGTGTACTGCGCACGCGAGGTGTGCTGGAGAGAACGACGTTGGACACGGCGGCAGGCAGGGAACGGGTGTAGGCGGATCATCTGCGAAATGAAGTGGTTTCGCAAGATGTCGCCGAAATGTGCAACCTACGGTGACCAGCCGGGCTCGGCCAGTTCGCAGCCTGCGAACTCGAAAGCCCACGACCCGGATGCGGCTCGAGTTTCAGCAGGCCGATGATGGTGCGCGCATCACCTGGCTTCATCGGCAACATTTGCCAACGACGCCAGATACCCGTGCACCATGCTGACGCACACGGATCCTTCGCCTACCCCGGATGCGACTCGCTTGACAGAGCC
Organism: Granulosicoccaceae bacterium; assembly: GCA_965214025.1. Lineage (GTDB taxonomy): Bacteria > Pseudomonadota > Gammaproteobacteria > Granulosicoccales > Granulosicoccaceae > Granulosicoccus. Next base: position 13,205 of record CBDCAW010000083.1, on the reverse strand, counting down.
CGAACGTGCATCGCCCACCACATAGATGCCCGGTACCGATGTCTGGAACGGGGCGAGCGTGTGATCGACACTGTCGCCCGCATTGGCACCGCTGAGCACGAAGCCTTTCTCGTCCAGCTTCACACAATCGCCCATCCACTTCGTGTTGGGAACGGCACCGATCATCACGAACACATTGGATATGTCACGCGTTTGCGCTTCATTGCTGCGCGAGTTCTCCCAGGTCACCCGGCGCAGCAGGCGGTCCCCGGCCAGTGCAGTGATCTGCGTGTGGGGATGCAGGGTGATACGACTGGATTGATCGATACGCCGGACGAGATAGTCCGACATGCTGGCAGCCAGGCCATCGCTGCGAACCAGCACATGCACATGCTTTGCATGACGTGACAGGAACACCGCCGCCTGACCGGCCGAGTTGCCGCCGCCGACCACGATCACGTCGGTGCCGGTGCAGAACTGAGCCTCCAGCGCCGTGGCGGCATAGTGAATACCCTGGCCCTCATAGCACTCGTAGTTGTCGAGGTTCAGCCGTCGATAGGTGGCGCCGCAGGCGATGATCACGGCACGCGCGTGCACCGTTCGCCCACCTTCGGTTCCTATCTCGAAGGTATCGTCGGTACGCCGGATGCGTTCGGCTGCACGTGCGATCGCGAAGTGGGCCCCGAACTTCTGCCCCTGAATCCACGCACGGCCCGCCAACGCCTGACCCGATATGCCGGTGGGAAAGCCGAGGTAGTTCTCGATCTTCGAGCTGGTACCCGCCTGGCCACCAGGGGCTTCGGCCTCGATCACGATGGTGTCGAGGTTTTCCGAGGCCGCGTATACACAAGCCGACAGTCCGGCCGGGCCGCCGCCGATCACCGCGAGGTCGAAGACATGGTCGTCGGGAATGTCTTCGGTGAGCCCCAGCTCATCGGCAAGCTGAGCGATCGATGGCTGCACCATCGGCTCGCCCAGGGGCGTCCAGATCACGGGCAGGCGATCGAGTGCGATGTCGTGTTCGGTGGCGAAACGTTTCGTATCGTCACTGCTCGACGGCAGGTGGCGCGAGGGGTAGCCGTTGCGAGACAGGAATCGGCGCACCCTGATCAGGTCACGATCGTTGGTTTCACCGATGACCGTGACACCGGCCTCATCGTGCTGGAGAAACGCGCTGCGGCGTAGGATGAAGGCGCGCATGATGGTCTCGCCGATGTCCTGTTCGGTACTGTACATGCGGTTGAACTGCGCCCGCGTCAGGCGCAGCAGACGGCTGGCCGTGCCCGTGCGACCACCCACCAGGATCTTGCGGTTGTTGAACAGATCGAGCTCACCGGTGAACTGGTGGCGTGCGTGTGTGGTGATCACCGTGGGTTTACCCTGGTCATCCAGGTCGAAGATCTCTATCTCTCCGTCCAGAATGAGGAAGAAATCGACGCCACGTTGCCCGCGTTCGAACAGCAGCTCACCGGTCTCGAAAGATTCGACGCTGCCATAGTCGACCATGCGTTCGATCTGTTCGTCCGGAAGAACCGGGAAGATCTGTTGCTCGCGGGCGTAGGGATCGCTGGCGCCGAGCGAGCCACGAGGTTCGGACGACGCCGTCTCAACCGTGTCGTTCGCGCTCGACGCGGTTGACGTTTCGTATGATTCGTTCATGGCAGGGCTCGCTGAGAGATCGGATAGAAAGAGTCTCGCATGCTTGTCAAGCCCTTGGTTCGCACCTGAGTGTGCCCGGGCACCGCGTGGCGAGCGAGCTCAGGCAAGGACGATCCATTGCTCGTGCCTGTGCTTATCACAATTGAAGTGCGCGAACGTTAGAAAACCGTTAGGAAATCGGTACGCTCGGTTTAGAACTCGATCGATAGCATGTGCCCTCCTTCAACAAGAGCCTCATGCCATGTCCCGTACATCTCTTCTCGCGATTTCCGCCGTGACCGGTGCAGCCGCTCTCGCGGCCACTACTGTCGTGCAAGCTGGTTCTTATGAGCGCGACTACCGGGTAACGATCGTCAACATCACTCCGGGAAACCAGCTCACACCGATTCTCGCAGCCGTGCATGATCAATCGGCATCGCTGTTCTCGCTCGGTGAGCCGTCTTCCGACGAGCTGGCCACGCTGGCTGAAACCGGCGATACCGGTCCGTTGCAGGGTACGCTCGAGTCGCTTCCGGGCGTGTCGCTGGCGACGACCATACCCGGCCCTGCGGAAGGCGGGCTGATGTTCCCTGGTGAAAGTGTCGAATTCGAGATCACGGCCACCGGCAAGCAGGTGATGAGCTTTGCCAGCATGATGTTGCCGACCAACGACAGCTTCGCCGCACTGAACTCAGTACGGCTGCCACGTTACGGTTCGCGCCAGTACATGGCTGTCGGTTATGACGCCGGTAGCGAAGCCAACGACGAGATGTGCATGAACATTCCAGGTCCCACCTGTGGTGAGGATGGTGGTAGCCCCGAGGGTGAAGGGTTCGTGCATGTCAGCAGTGGTATTCACGGTATCGGCGATCTGGCAGCAGACGAGTACGACTGGCGGAATCCGGTGGTCAGCGTGACGGTCGAACGCATTCGCTGAGTCACCTGTTTCGAGGTGCCGGGGTTGCGCTCCGGCACCGGTGCCGGGGCAGCGCTCGGTAATTCGATCATGAAGCAAGTGCCGAGACCTTCGCGGCTTGCCAACCGAATGGTGCCGTCGTGCAGCGCTACGATGCGCTCGACGATAGCGAGCCCCAGACCGCCTCTCTCGCGTGATTCGGTATTCGACGAGAACCAGGAATCGAATGCGTGCTTCGCCACGTAAGGCGTCATTCCATGGCCATCGTCGTGCACCGCCACGCGCAAGGCATGCGGGCCGTTGCGGGTCAGGACGACGCCGATCCTGCCACCGGGGTCGACGTGACGCAGTGCGTTGTCGACGAGGTTCTCCAGCAATCGCTGGATGAGTGCGATGTCGGCGTCGATGGCCAGCGCATCGTCATGGCCCAGGCCGGGGGCCTTGACGTCAAGCTGGATATCGCGCTCCTTCGCAAGGGGGACGAAGTCCTGCAGGCAGTCATGGGCGAGTTCCCGGAGCGAGAAGCGTTCAGGACGAACGGTGGTGCCGTCGGTCGAGAGTCGCGACAGTTCGAACAGTTCGTCGATACGCGCTCGCAGCACCTGCGCATGGCGGTGCGCTATCTCGAGATAACGGCGTCGTTCGTCCGAGCGGAGCGACTGCTCGCCGAGTTCGAGTGTTTCCAGATAGCCTGCCAGTGTGGTCAAGGGTGTGCGCAGGTCGTGCGATACGGACGCGATCAGGTCCCGTCGTTCCGCGTCACTGGCCGCCAGGCGCTCGTACTGGCTACGCAGCTGGTCTGTCATCGACTCGTAGGCGTGCGCCAGCTCGTCGATTTCATCGCAACCGCCGGCCAGATGCCCCGATGCGGAGCAAGCCGCAATACCGGCTGGCGGTTCATCCGTCGATGCGGCATTGCGATCACTTACGACGCGGCGAGTGAGCTCGCGCAGCCTGCGTGTCATGGTGAAGAACACCGCCACGCCTGCCAGCGCTGCGAACAGCACGGCGCCGCACAACAGAAGCGCCAGCTCCCTGGTCGAGCGACTCTTGTCGAGAGCCTCCAGCAGCGTATCGTGGCGTGGGTTACCGAGCACGGCATAGATGTAGCCGAAGGTCGAACCGTCGCGGGTCACAGGCCAGGCTGAGAACGGTCGGGCAGTGTCACCTTGCGGGTCGTCGCCCAGCACCGGGTATTCCACGTTGTCGTCGAGGAAACGCCGTATCGGTTCGAGGTTGACGTGTTGCCGGGCGATGGTGTTCAGGGTGGTGTCTTGTGATACCACGGCGCCGTCGGCGTCCAGCAGGTAGACCTGTACGCTCGGGTTGATCGTCATGACGTGCGGGGCCAGCGTGGCGAGAGCCTCGCCGCGCAGACCATCGGCATCGATGAAGGTCGTGTTCTCGACCATGTAGCGTGCCACGGGTTCGTTGAGCCGTTGCGTCACCTCGAGCGAGCGCTGCGACGCGCCGATCTGGGCAAGCCAGAGCACAGATACACCCAGGGCCAGCAGGATCGCCAGAAACACCAACGTGAGTCTGACATATAAGGATCGTGGAGCATTCATGGCACTGCCGGTTGGAATCTTGCCTGCGGGAATCGCGAAACATTATGCCACCGCCAGCTTGTAGCCCACTCCCCAGATCGTCGTGATGTAGCGCGGCGTGGAAGGGTCCGGTTCGATCTTGGCGCGCAGGCGGTTGATGTGCGTGTTGACTGTATGCACATAGCCATCATGGGTATGACCCCAGACCTCACGTAGCAGATCCGTACGTGGAAATACGCGATCCGGCGAGCGACAGAAAATCAGCAGCAGATCGAACTCCTTGGCGGTCAGCGCTACCGGCTGGCCGGCAATGCTGGCTTCATGGGAGGTAGGACGCAGCTCGATGTCGCCCGCGATGACGGTTCCGCCGGGCAAGTCATGAGACTTCGTCGACGCCTGGGCATCGGCACGGCGGAAAGTGGCGCGTACCCGGGCGACGAGCTCAGCGATGCTGAACGGTTTGGTGAGGTAGTCGTCGGCGCCCAGGTCGAGGCCGCGGATACGCTCCTCCTCGGCACTGCGTGCTGTGATGATCACGATCGGTAGCGTCGCTTTTTGCCGACGGACCGATTCGCAGATGCACAACCCGTCGCAGTGCGGTAGTGAGAGATCGAGTAGCAAAAGATCCCACGGTTCGCATAATGCGCGGGTGAGCCCGGCCGCGCCGTCTGCCTCATGATGAACCTGAGTATCGTCATCCGCCAGATGCAGGGTTATCAGCCGAGCGATGTCGGCTTCATCCTCGATGATCAGGATTCTGCGCTCTTGCATGTCAGTTGGTCCTTCCAGGTGAGCCCCGCCGGTGTGCAGGGCACACACTCTGGCACAAGCTCAGGGTACCACCGGCCGCAAAAGTTCCAGGCCCTAGGCCCGGGCTGCCAGGTCGAGATCGTCGCGAGTCAGATCGGTCTCGATCTCCACACGACCGTCGTCTGCGGTAATGGTCAGGTCCTTCAACGCCACGGCTACCGTCGTTTCGTCGACGCCGAGAAAATTCCCGACACCCACCTTGAGGGCAACGATCGTCCGATCACCTTCGAGGACGAGATCTTCGACCAGACCGGCCAGTTCCTGATTGTCTGTGTATACCGGCGCACCGATCAGGTTGCTGGCCAGATCCACCGGCACCATCACGACCTTGCCGGTACGCATCGGCTGGTGGATGGCGAGCGGCTCTGCGAGTGCCTCGTGAGCGCTGCCAGCAAACGCGAGCGCCAGCGAGAGGGCTGCTGCGCGAGGGATCGTGCTGTTCATTGCCGAAAGGTTTCCATGAGGTTGACCATCATTCATTCGTTGCTGGACCGTTGCGACCATCTTACAGCGTCGGGTGCGCGAGGCGCGTTGCGCAGCTTGGCAATTGGTCACCGGAACCAGTGTGCTTTTACCGAATGGACCGTCGCCGAGCATTCGTGGTGCCTGTTGTCACAGCCAATGCAAACGTAAAGCGTGAACGATTGCTGACAATGGTTATTCTTACCCGTAATTCGTGGTGTGCTGCACTGAAAGAACTGATCGAGGGGCATGGTTCCTTCTCTATCGAACGGCCTAACCGAATAGCGCGTTGCACGCAATTCCTGCCGAGTGTTTCATGCAATCACGTTGCTTGCGCAGTGTAATCAACGATTCAAACACCGGAAAACACCATGACATACGCGCACTCAGAATTCACCTCGCAGTATCGATCCGCCTCTGCGGGATTTGATCAATCCATACCATTTTATTCCAGGCAATTCACAGGGACCACGAATACCGAATTGGCCGCCAGACCGACTCGTACCTTGAGGATTACCCGCTTGCCGAAGAGCCTGGTCAAGCTTGCCTGGTTTGCCGGCGGCTACTCGGTTTCAGTGCTGTCGTTCGGAGGTCTGGTGAATGGCGTGCACCTGACCCTGAGCCTGCTCTAGCCTTTCGCGACTCGATGCTGACGGAGAAATGTAATGAATCTAGATCCTGAAGTTCTGGCGCGAATACAGTTTGGTGCAACGGCCGCTTTTCACATCATGTTTCCATGCTTGATAATCGGGCTTGCCAGCTATCTTTCGGTGCTCAAGGTACTCTGGATGAGAACGAAGCATCCGATATACCATGAGCAGTATGCGTTCTGGATAAAACCGTTTGCAGCGGTGTTCGTCATTGGCGTCGTGACAGGTGTGGTGCTCTCCTGGCAACTGGATACGGTATTCGGTGGTTTCTACCGGCAGACTGTCGATGTTCTGGTGCCCATCCGAAGCCTGGAATTCACGAACGCGGTATGGCTCGAGGCAGGCTTCTTCGGCATCATGGTATGGGGCTGTCGGCGTGTCGGTGATCGCCTGCATCTGATTGCCACACTGGCGGTGACCTTGGGCGTCTACGTTTCGGTGTTCTGCATTCTGGCGCGTAATTCCTGGATGCATACACCCGCAGGCTATTCTTTGATCGGCGGCGAGTTGCGTCTCGACGACTGGCGTGCCGCCGTATTCAATCCGTCATTTCCCTATCGTCTCGCGCACATGGTCGGTGCCGCCTGGGTCAGCAGCGCCTTTATCGTATTAGGTGTCAATGCCTGGTTGCTGTTGCGCCGGAGCTCGCATACATTTGCCCGTCATGGCGTTCGCACGGCGCTGCTGGCGTGTGCAGTATTGCTGCCATTGCAAATGTTGTCGGGTGACTTGCACGGGCTGAACACGCGTGATCATCAACCGATAAAACTGGCCGCGATGGAAGGCTTGTGGCACACGACGGCCGGAGCGCCATTGTTGCCTTTCGCCTTGCCGGATCCGGACCTGGAACTTAATCACCATGCGGTGGCAATACCGAAGCTTGCCAGCCTGATCATCACACACGACCCCGATGGGGTGGTGCAAGGATTGACCAGCGTACCTGCGGAACTACGACCGAACGTGCCCATCGTTTTCTTCAGTTTTCGGATAATGATTCTGTTGGGGGTGCTGATGCTGGCGATTGCGGCATCTGGTCTGTACCTGCTGTACAAGCAGCGCCTCTATCACAGTCGCCGATTCCTGCACCTTTGCTGCTGGGCCGCACCCAGCGGCCTGGTCGCCACCATTGCCGGCTGGTGTGTCACTGAGGCCGGCCGCCAACCCTGGGTGGTTCATGGCCTGATCAGGACGACTGATATCACCAAGCCTGCGGGTCTACCTCAAGCGCTGACCACGGCAGGTCTGATAGCCGCCGCCTACGGGCTGATGTTCGGCGCACTTCTGTTCTATCTGCGACGTTCCATGATGTGCCAGCTGAAACCTGCAGCTGGCCCTGAACACTGCACGGTGAAGTAACTCGCGTCGGCGCGCTTACATTGAGTATGATGGGGATCGACTCCGCCGCGTGGCCCGCCTGCCTGCATCGGTCGGTCTGATCCATGTGCATCAGCACGCTGCAGTCGACAACCAAACGTTAAGTGCCATTTGCCGAGGCTTGCGACTATGTGGATTCCCTATGCTCTCGCCGCTGTCGGTGTCACGGTGATCGCGGTGGCCGGTAGCTTGCTGACGGATGTGGGGCCGTGGTATCGCGAGCTGAACAAGCCGTCCTGGAACCCTCCCGACTGGGCATTTCCCGTTGTCTGGAGCACCGTCTTCCTGCTGCTGATCATTTCGTTGGGGCAAGCCTGGAACCACGGAACCCCGGCCGAGCGCCAGGTGCTGCTGTGGATAACCGGCTTCAACTTCATCTTGAATGTCGGTTGGAGTCTGTTCTTCTTCGCGTTGCGCAAGCCGAGGTGGGCGCTGGTGGAAGTTGTCGTCTTCTGGCTCTCGATAGTCGCCATGGTGTGGCACTTCGCCAGCTTCCATCCGCTGAGTGCATGGCTGCTGGCGCCATACCTGGTCTGGGTCAGCATCGCCTCCTTGTTGAACCTGCGCATCGTGCAGTTGAATCCCGAAGGTGATGCACAGGCGGCGTCGGGTTGAGGGTGGAGCGCATTCTCCAGTAGCCCACGACTAGCCCACGACCTGGCTGCTGCGAGTGTCGGGGCAGTGCCTCACTTGCTCGTCAACCCCTCCCGTGAGGTGCGTCCAGGTTCATTTCGGGGCCGACCGGAACGATGCGCGTCGGGTTCACCGTTTCGTGACTCGCATAGTAATGACGCTTGGCGTGATCGAGATTCACCGTGCCCCGAATGCCGGGCCACTGGTACAGGTCACGTGTATAGCCTGCAAGATTCGGGTAGTCCGAGAGCCGCCGCAGGTTGCACTTGAAGTGGCCGTGGTACACGAGGTCGAAGCGCACAAGCGTAGGGAAGAGCCGCCAATCGGCTTCCAAAGGCGCGTCGCCATTCAGGAAGCGCTGTTTTGCAAGCCTGTCATCGAGCATGTCGAGGGTGTCGAACAGAGGCAGGACGGCTTCTTCGTAGGCTTGCTGTGTGGTGGCGAAACCGGCCTTGTACACGCCGTTGTTCACCGTGTCGTAAATGCGTGAGTTCAACGCCGCGATGGCTTCACGCTCGGGTTCCGGAAGGAAGGTGCCCGGTCGCGCACCGACGTCGTCGAACGCGGTATCGAGCATGCGAATCAGCTCGCTGGACTCATTCGAGACGATCGTGCCGCGCTCGGTATCCCACAAGGCGGGAATCGTCACCCGACCGGTGAAGGCAGGGTCGGCAGAGGTGTACACCTCGTGCAGTCGTGAACGCCCGGACAGGCGATCGCCGACGATACCGTCGTCGTCGGTGTCGAACGTCCAGCCTTCCTCACCCATGAACCAGTGCACGAACGACACATCGATCGCGGACTCCAGACCTTTCAGCGCACGGTAGATCAGCACACGATGAGCCCAGGGGCAGGCGTAGCCGGCGTACAGATGATACCGGCCAGCTTCAGCACGAAAACCGTCCGCTCCCGAAGGCCCGGCCGAGCCGTCGGCGGTGACCCATGAGCGAAAGCTGGATTCGCTGCGCTCGAAGCGACCGCCACTCTTGTCGGTGTCGTACCAGCGGTCCTGCCACTGGCCGTCGACGAGCAGGCCCATCAGGCGACCTCCGGCTCGAGCAGAGAGCTGCTCGTGTTCGTGGGGTATGTGTTGAAGATCATCGGAAGATTCCGTCTTGGCGGACTGCAAGTAGAAGCGCGTGTTGCGCGGTGGCTGAGTGCCCACTTTCGAATGATAGGGACGAACAGGCAGATAGACGAGGGTTATGGGCAAATCCTCGTCGCCCGGAGGGCAGCCTACCCGGCCATACGCACCGTCATGAGGCCGATTTCATCCTGACAGACCCGCCCGGAATGCCTGCAGGGGCCTTCTTGCTCTACACCGAAGTTGGCCACGTGCACGTTGTGCAGGAGCATGGTCTACACTTTGCAACGCCAGAACCGGCATGCACCACCGCCACTGATCCTGGTTTGCAGGAACCCCATCCGATGGCCAGAAGGCCAGCCAGCTCGCCCCACCAGAGAACCGAAACATGTCACGTGTACTAGTGCTTTATTACTCCACCTACGGCCATGTCGAAACCATGGCGAACGAGGTGGCTGCCGGTGCTCGCGAGGCCGGTAGTGAGGTCACGATCAAGCGCGTACCCGAGCTGATGCCGAAAGAGGCACTCGAGTCTTCGGGTGCGAAGGTCGATCAGGATGCGCCGGTCATCGAAGACCCGAACGAGCTGGCGGACTACGACGCGATCATTTTCGGTACGCCCACCCGGTTCGGCAACATGTGCTCGCAAATGAGAAATTTCCTCGATCAGACCGGTGGTTTGTGGGCGCAGGGCAAGCTGATCGGCAAGGTGGGCTCGGTCTTCACGTCCACCGGTACGGGTGGCGGCCAGGAAACCACGATTACCTCGTTTCACTCCACCTTGCTGCACCACGGTTTCACGGTCGTGGGTCTGCCGTATTCATCCGCCGAACTCATGGACATCTCCGAGCTGCGTGGCGGCTCTCCCTATGGCGCCGCGACCATCGCCGGGCCGGACGGCAAGCGTATGCCGAGCGATGCCGAGAAGACGCTTGCACGGGCGCAAGGCCGCCGAGTAGCGGAAATTGCTTCGAAACTGCATGGCTGACGTCGCTCGGCTCGTGTGATCGTCACGCGCCCGAATGCGAGTCAGCGCTCGGGTTTGGCCGCGTATCGACAGATCGCGTACCCTGCCGATGGCGTAAGATGGAGCATGAACGAATCCCCTTCGTCGACCACCGGCAGGATACCCTCGCCGGTACGCGTCTGGTACAGCTCCCGGCGTGGTTTCCGTACCGGTGTGCTCGGCATGCCGGACGATGTTGGCACACTGGCTCTCAACGCCACCATCTGGCGTTTTTCGGGCAGGCGTATCGGTTTTGACATCAGTCGGCCTGCCAGTGTGCGTCTGGTCATCGAGCCGCCGGGCTGGGCGGCCGCCTCGGGTGCGGCCACAATGGTTGTCGGGCTCGCCTTGATCGGAGTGTCCGCCTGGACCTTGCTGCTCGCGTTGTCGCTGACGTTGCTGCTGTTCCTCGGGCACAGCGCGATGTCTCGCTGGGTGCTGATCGAGCAGCCGGAAAGCGATGGATCGGTGACTCGGGCGTACCTGACGCCGGCAGGCTTCGGGCGCTATACCGATGCGCCGCGCAGGCTGTGCGAGCGGCTCGCCGGTGACATCCCTTCGCCGGTGGTTCCGATGTAATACAACAGTGAAAAGTTTGATTCAAGCCTGTCCCTGATAACCGAGTCTCGGGCAGCCTCCTGCCGCATGCGAGCGCAGCCAGCGCTGGATCAACCAGAGGCTTCCGTTGTCGACTGCTCCATGCAGCGGTAAGCCCAGTCAAGCCACGGGCAGAGCGCCTTGACATCGGATGCCTCCACAGTGGCGCCGCCCCAGATGCGAAAGCCCGGTGGAGCACTCGGATAGTTCGCGATATCGTACGCGACCTGTTTCTCGGCCAGCCAACCTGCCATGGTCTTCACCCATTGCTGCTGCCTTTCAAGAGGCAGGGCAACGAATGCCGGGGCGGTGATCTTCAGGCACATCGACGTAGAGGACCGGGTGGTCGGTACTTCGGCCAGCCAATCGACCCAGTCGCTCTTCGACACCCATTGATCCAATGCCGCGTAACTGGCCTCGCTACGCTTGAACAGCCCGGGCAGGCCGCCGATGTCGTCGGCCCAGTCGAGTGCGGAATGCAAGTCTGCTACTGCCATCATGCTCGGCGTGTTGATCGTCTCGCCCGCGAAGATACCCTGCATGAGCAAGCCTTCCTTCGTCAGCCGGAATATCTTCGGCAACGGCCTTGGTGCGGGCAGGCTTTCCAGCCTGGCGAGCGCCCGTGGACTCAGGGCAAGCATGCCGTGTGCAGCCTCGCCACCGAGTGCCTTTTGCCACGACCAGGTCACGACATCGAGATGGCTGAAATCCAGCGGCATGGCATAGGCCGCCGAAGTCGCGTCGCACAGCACCAGGCCTTCGCGCCCGTCGTCCAGCCAGTCCAGGTCGGGCAGGCGAACGCCCGCGGTGGTGCCGTTGTAGACAAATACCAGATCGTGTGTTGGCGCGATACCATCAAGCGATGGGAGGTGCCCGTAGTCGGCCTCTCGCAGGTCCAGCCCCGGTAGTGAAAGCTGTGCCAGATCGATCGCCCAGTCGCTGGAGAAACGCTCCCAGACCAGCGCGGTCACCGGGCGGGAACCGAGCAACGACCACATTGCCAGCTCGAAGGCGCCGGTATCCGAGGCTGGCACGATACCCAGACGCCAGTCGTCCGGCAGGCCCAGCAGATCCGCCGAGCGGGTAATGGCGAGTTCGAGACTCGCCTTCGGTGCGGCGGCACGGTGGCTGCGGCCAAGATGCTCAGTGCTCAGACGGGCAAGATCCCAGCCCGGGTGCTTACGGCAGGGGCCGGAGGAGAATCGGGGGTCGCGCGGTCGAACGGCAGGGGTTGGTTCACCGGGCGATCCAGGGTCGTCATCGGCATTGTTCAAGGTTGTAGGCTCTGCTGACTAGGTGAATTTCCGCCGTCGGGTGCCGGCCATCGGCGCCGCGCAGACGAGGCCAGAGTATATTGCCAATCCAGTTGAGTGCCAGGGCTCGATCGGCAATCCAGTTGGGGCCTGTTCGTGTAACGTCGATTCAAGATCGAGAAGCCCTGATCCAGGCAGCCATGGAAATGACGCAGTGAAAAACGCATTCGACTACGAATCCCCGGAGAACCGTCTAGAGCAGCGAGCGGCAATGAGCGCGACGCTACGCGGCGGCTTGATCGACGTGCCGCGCGACGCCTGGGCCGGAGATCCACGCTTTCACGGCGAGCCCGAATTCTGGCTGCAGATCCATCACTCGCTGCTGAGCTCGTCTGCCGAGCTGCCGACGCTGTGCGAGTCCGTGATGGAGGCCGCCGGGACGAGGGACCTGCAAGTCGATGCGCGACTCACTTCGGCGCGTTTGAAGTCGCAGTATCTGGTGCAGCATGCGCATCACCATCACCATGTCGAAGATCACCACTTCTTTCCGGTTTTCGCTCGTGCCTGCCCGACACTCGCACCGCACCTGGCACTGCTCGATGGCGATCATCGGGTGCTGGCAGCCGTGCTCGAGCGGATGATATCCGCAACCGCAGCACTGCCGGACAACGCCTTGCAAGGGCAGGGTGGATCTGCCTCCGCACTCGATGACAGTGTGCTGGGACCTGTCGAGCGGCTGCTAGCGGCCGCGGTCGACTTCGATACGCTGTTTCGTCGTCACATCGGTGACGAAGAAGAGATCTGTATTCCCATCATGTTGCGCGGTTGAGTTCCATCCGAAGCGGCGGCAACCCTCGTCTCGCACCAGTTGCTCTGCTGCGGCAAGCAATGCACTGCCAACACCCTGACTGAAGAACTACAAGTTCGGCAGCAAGCCAAGCTATTTCTTTGGCCCCGGTCACTCGGTATCTTGCTATCCTAATTACCTAAGTGATTAGAATATTCTAGCATTATATTTATTGATGCAGAGATGGCGTAGTAGATTTCCAACTGAAACGAAGAGGCAAATTGAATGGAAGAGGCGAATAGAATGTTCTCACCTGAAGTTTCCAGGAAGCTTGATTTGTACGTCTACAGGCTTTTGGATCCGAGGAATGGGGAAACATTCTACATCGGCAAGGGAAAGGATAATCGTGTTTTTCAGCACGCTGGAGGCGAGATCAAGGAAGAGACCGGAAATGAAAAGCTAGATAGAA
>CBDCAW010000082.1:0-5947 GCA_965214025.1 Granulosicoccaceae bacterium | reverse complement strand
CGGCACCTGCCACCAGCGTGCTGACTCCGAACACTCCCAGACCCAATCCGCATAATTGTGAGCGCGTGAGCCGGTCGCCAAACCAGGCGAACGCGATCAACGCGCTCCAAAGCGGCGCCAATGAATTCAGGATGGACGTGATACCGGCGCTCAGAGTGAGCGTTGCGTAACCGAGCAAGACAAACGGTATCGCGGAATTGACCACACCGACGATGGCAAGGTTACCTGCGTTCCTGGCCAGGCCACCCAAACCACTCAAGCCGCCTCGCAAGCCTAGAACGAGCAACAGGAAGGCCGCGGCGATTGAGCAGCGCAGCAGCATCAAGGTGACTGGGCCCAGGGCGGGAGCAGCGACTCGCATGAACAGGAACGAGCCGCCCCAGATTGCCGCGAGCAACAGGAATTCCGCGAGATCTCTGCGGGACATCAGCTTGTACTAGCGCCTGACCACCCCGAGCGAACGCTTGCTGCATAGGTCAATGATTCGCAGGCTCGGATAACAACACCTGTTCGAGCGCCAGTAGCGAGCGTTTGCGTTCCAGGCCACCGGCATAACCTGTGAGCTTGCCTGAACTGCCCACCACCCGATGACAGGGAATCACCACCGACAGGGGATTGCGGCCGATCGCCGCACCCACGGCACGAATCGCGGTGTCCCGTTCGATGGCTTTGGCGACCGCACCGTAAGTGGTGGTCGTACCGTAGGCGATGGTTCGCAAGGCCAGCCAGACCTGCTGTTGGAATTCGGTGCCGATGGGTGCCAGCGGCAGGTCGAAACCGGTTTCACGGCCCGCTTCGTAATCCGCCCATTGCCGATCGAATTCATCGAAGAGCGGGTCGCGACCGTCTACCTCTCGCCACTCGGGTTCCACCGCCAACTCATGCTTCTGGCCGATGAACCATACCCCGGTCAGCGCATCACCGGAGCGTGCCACTCGCGCGGGGCCCCAGCAGGTATCGAAATGGCGATAGTGAATGCTCATCGAGCGACTCCCGTGGGTAAAGAAGGTGTTCGTGGGTGCACTGCCATCGGCTCGAGATCCCCGAGTATCGGCTTGTCATTCACAAGCCGGGACGACTCAGACCCTGACCCTGACCCTGACGGCCCGGGCTGGCTCGATGAACTGCCGTGCAAGAGATGCAGTACGGCATAGGCACGCCACGGCCGCCAGCCCTCAGCGAGCACCAGAGCCTGTTCGCGCGTATCCACGCCGAGCCTTGCTTGCAGCTCAACTTCGCCGGCGGGAAACGCATCCGGCCAACGCAGCACGTGCATGGCGATCCGGTCCAGTACCGTCTGATGCATGCCTGGCACGGTGGCCAGAAGCGCCAGGGTTTCATCGACACCGGCACTGGCTGACAGATCGATAGGGCGGTCCAGATACAACTCAGCAAACGCCTGCAGGCTCTGGGTGAGAGGCTCCGAAAGACCGCAGGCCAACAACGTTTTCGTATCGAGCGCACACAGCTCGGACGCATCGGGAAAGTTGTAATACAACCCGGATACACCACTCTCACCACCTTCTATCGCGCTCGACGTGTTTGGCGCTTCTGACGATTCTCCCGTATACCGGACCACCGCCGCCAGTGCATCGACGGCCTTTTCGAGCGGTAGCACTGACTCCACCAGCAGGCGAACGACCCCTTCGAAGCCGTCAGCCACACCCGCTACCCGCAAGCCACGATCGCCTGATGACAAAGACCCGAGTACCCTCTCGTGAGAGGCGGGGTCGGTATTGACGTCGTAAAGATCTCTGGCAATGGCCAGTACTTCGGCTATCACCGGCAATAAAGAGGCCGACAGGGTCAGCGCCAGGTGATCAGACGTCGTACCAGCACTGGCTTGCATTATTCCGATCGTTCTCACGGTGCCTTTTTGCACAGCCAACACTCTGGCATGTCGGTCGGGATACGCATACTCGAGCCCGGGAATGGCATGGCGCGCAAGCTCTGTGAACAGTGCGGCAGTCGCATGCGGGGTTCGTACGCTCAACCTGAGTGTGATGCACCCGGCTCTGTCAGCCATGGTAGCCGCGCAGGTCGCATCGCTCCCGGCGATATCCATCGTGGTGGTCGCCCGGCTTCTGATGCCCCCGGGCGAATCAGTCGCACTGAGCGCGTAGGAGCGGTAGCTCCCACGGGTACCGGTCGGTTTGGTCTCACCGCTTCTGTGCCGCTTGCGAAGAGCGGTCGGCGTCAGACCGTAGCTTGCCCGCAAGGTCGCGTTCAGCCGACGTGCACTGCCGAAGCCCGCGGCCAGTGCCACATCCATCACTGACATGGGTGTCTCCGTCAGCAACTGCTTGGCGAGCAGCAGGCGCTGTGTCTGCCGCCAGGCCCCGGGGGTGACACCATAAGCCTTGAAGAAGATGCGTCGCAGGTGCCTCTCGCTCACACCGAGCCGCAGCGCCACCTCGGAGATGCGTGTCGTACCGGCCTGTATCAGCCGGCCACCCGCATGGGCCAGCCGCTCCTCGATGTCGGTGGTCGACCAGCCAGGTGCAAGCTCGGGCCGGCAGCGCAGGCAAGGCCGAAACCCGTGCGCCTCGGCGGCGGCGGCGGACGGATGAAACGTGCAGTTCTCCCGCTTGGGCAGACGCACCCTGCACACCGGGCGACAGTAGATTCCGGTGGTACGAACACCGACGAAGAAACGGCCATCGAAGCGCTCGTCGTGCGAGGCCAGTGCCTGGTAGCAATGATCGGGGTCGTTGAACATGAGGCATTCTCGCACCGGGACCCACATCGAGCGCGTCATTTTCGGACCTGATGATCGGCTGCCTCGCCCAGTTCCGTTCGCCAGCCTGGGCGTACGTCCAGCGGCTCGAAGCAGGTCAGTCAGTGCCCTCATTCGCCGTGAGGCCTCAAACGGCCCCAGAGATCAGTTCAACGTCTCTCCGGCCGCGCGCTGCGCCTCTGTGAGTGCCACCCGGTTGCGCAGGTAGACCGGCACGGCTGACTCCGGCGCAAGCCAGCCGTGCGCCGCGACCTCGGCCAAGCCGAGCGGAAGCAGATCGCTCGCATCCGGCAGGCGCTGATGTCGCAGTACCATGTGCTCCTGCCGAAACTGTCGACGCAGCGAATCGAGGTAGCGCTCCGCACCGGAACCTGCCAACACACCTACCGTCGATTCGTCGTCCAGGTGCTCGTGCCGCTCTCCCGGCCGATTGTTCAGCGGCTCTGACGACGCCACTGCGCCCGCGTCGGACCGTACCTCCGGCGGCTCTGACAAGTCAGCAGCGCTTGCGTCTGGCGGCATCTCCGCCGACTCCGTCAGTATGGCGGCAATCGACTCCGGCCGTAACACCCGATCCGCCAGGCTCACCTGCATCAACCCGTCGGCATCGAGCGCATAGCTTCCCCAGTAAATCTCGTTCATGCGGGCGTCGAGTGCTACCTGCACGCGAGTATCACCGAACTCACGGGCGCATCCCTGGGCGATCGTGGCCAGTGAGGAGACGCCTCGAACACCGATGCCGGCCCCCAGGGTGATGCCCTGCACGGCGGCGGCGGCGATCCGCACGCCGGTGAAACTGCCTGGACCCTGGCCGAAGAGCACGCCATCGAGCGTTGCCGGTCGCAGATCGGCCTGCCGCATCAGCGCATCGATCATCGGCAGTAGCAACTGGGCGTGCTGACGTGGCACCACCCGATGATCTGCCCGCAACTCACCGTCGATGGACAATGCGACCGAGCAGGCTTCGGTGGCGGTATCGATGGCGAGAATTTTCATGGCCGGACTGAAGTCGTGAACGTGCGTATCGATGTGACACTCGGGATGCCCGCTCGACACCCGAACGCATGCAACACGGCCGTATCCATCTCAGGCCTCCGCCACCACATCGACTCGATGCCGTTCGAAGAAGATCTCGACCTCGCCCACATCGCGCGTGATCGGCATCGGCGGCAGGCTGTTGATGAAGATTTCTCCGTACTGCCGGGTGTGGATACGCGGATCGCACAGCACCAGCACACCTGAATCGGTGACATCGCGAATCAGCCGGCCCACACCCTGCTTCAAAGCGATCGCCGCCTGTGGCACCTGATACTCGAAGAACGGATTGCCACCCGCCTCCTTCATGTGATCGATACGGGCGCTCATGACGGGGTCGCCCGGCGAACCGAACGGCAGCTTGTCGATGACCACCAACGACAGTGCCTCGCCGCGCACATCCACCCCTTCCCAGAAGCTGCTCGTGCCGAGCAGCATCGCGTTGCCGAGCGACTGGAACAGCTCCAGCAGCTCACGCTTGGGCATCTGACCCTGGTGGAGCATCGGAAAGTCGAGCTTGCCTTCCAGAAAGCGCCTGGCCTCGTTCAGCGCCCGATAGCTGGTAAACAGCAGGAACGCGCGCCCGCGGCTGGCCTCGAGCACCGGCATCACCGCCTGCATCGCGGCTACGGTGTAACCCGCCTGTGACGGCTCGGGCAGCGCTTGTGGCAGATAGAGCAGGGCGTTGTGGCGGTAATCGAACGGGCTGTCGACCTGTAGCTCGTTGGCGTCTTCGAGCCCCAGGCGTCTCTTGAAATGGCTGAAATCGCCACCGATGGCAAGGGTGGCCGAGGTGAATACCCAACTGGAGGTCATCGAGCGCATGGCACGCTGAAAGGGCTCGGCTACCGTCATCGGCGTCATGTTCAGGCTGAAACCGGTGCGGTAGGTTTCGTACCAGTGCACGTAGTCGCCGTCGGCGCGGTTGGCGACGAATCGCTCGAATGCCTGCACCTGCAGCTCGGCACGACGATGGCAGCTCTCCAGGCCCTTGCCGCGCTTGGCGAGTTTCTCCAGGGCATCGCGCATCACTTTCAGCAGAGGCCCGAAACGTTCGATTTCGCGCTCGATGGCGGATGTTTCGACGATGTTCACCCACGCGTCGCGCTGTGGCTCGATCGCGAAGGCCAGGCGGAAGTGACGTACGGCGGTTTCCAACTGCCCCGCCAGATCACGCAGCTCGGAGGAGTCTGGTGCGTCCTGCAGCTGCTCGCCGACGGTGTCGCGCGCCAGATCGAGGACTTGCCGACTGCTCAGCTTGCGGCCGAAGAACTCGGCAGCGATATCCGGCAGCTGATGCGCCTCGTCGATGATGAAGCCATTGGCACTGGGCAGCAGATCGCCGAAACCCTCCTCCTTCAATGCCAGGTCGGCGCACAGCAGGTGGTGATTCACGACGACCACGTCAGACTCCTGGGCACGCTTGCGTGCCTGGTGCACGAAGCAATCTGCCAGGTCTTCATAGTCATGTTGCGAGCAGAATTCATCGTTGGAGACGATGAACGACCAGACCATGGAATCTTCCGGTACGTTCAGCACCTCCGCGATATCACCGGTGGTGGTACGCCCGGCCCAATCGGCGAGGTTCCTCAGGTGCTGCTGGTGCCGCACATCGGCCAACGCGGGATGCCGGCGGGCACGCTCGAGGCGATGCTTGCACAGGTAGTTGGAGCGCCCCTTCAACAGGCTGACAGTGGCCGCGTTGCCGAGCGCCCGCTTGACCAGGGGAAGGTCTGTGTAGAACAGCTGATCCTGCAGGTGACGGGTGCCCGTGGAGATGATGATCCGCTGGCCAGAGCACAGTGCCGGTACCAGATAGGCGAACGTCTTGCCGGTGCCGGTACCCGCCTCGCCCACCAGCACCCCGCCCTGGTCGATCGCCTCGAATACGGCCTCCGCCAGATGCTGCTGCTCGGTGCGGGGTGCGAAGCCCGCCAAGTGCCGGGCAATGGGCCCGTCAGCGCCGAGCACCTCGCTGATCGACGACGGATCACCTGCCGCCTCGCCGGCACCTGATGGTTCGACGGCGTTTTCCGTCGCCCTGACTTTTTTCTTCCTGCTCACCGATGCCTCCTTGCTTCGGTTATGGAGAGGGTATGCACCACGAGGGTCGGCTTCCTGCCGAGTCAGCCCCCGCTGCACATGAACGTAGAACCCGAGCGCTCACTCCTGCTG
>CBDCAW010000081.1:0-19686 GCA_965214025.1 Granulosicoccaceae bacterium | reverse complement strand
TGGCAATAAATCCAGCTTCCGGTAAGGTCATGATCAATGCCGGCATGGAGCACATAAAATCAACACTTGTCCGAGACAAACATGGAAAGCTAGTAGATATGGAGCTATATGAAGCCAAGCGCACATAACGATACTATTGCATTCGACAGTTTGCCGGCAGTCCGTGTGCGTGGCGGCTACTGTCGTCTTTGTGTAGATCAGCGCGTCTGGATGGGCTCGTGGCCCAGCACTTGCTGAATCTGGCGCAAATCCAGTCAGAACTCGAACAGGTAGGCGCGTAGCCTTGGCGCAGAGTGTGAGTGGTGATTCGAGGGCCTCGTGGCTCAGCGAACGGTTGTCGTCGGTCGTGATTCTCTTTCTCATGGCGCATGAGTAATGTAGAAATAGTTCGCATTCGGCACAACCTCTGCCACGGAAACGTTCTCGAATATATTAGTAAAGATCTAGGTGAGGGAGTGGCTTTCTTCACGCCTTAGTGTTGTCGAGACCTTGCGAGTACTCTGCATGAGGTATCGAGAGAATGGGCAATGCAGCTTGGAGTGTATCGTAAGGATCGTCTTCGCGGCTAGCAATGGCACAATGGTTGGCGAGCTGATGGGAAATCCACGGGTTGAAACCGAATGGCACTGAACCTGTAGGTGGACATCGGCACAGAAACCCCCGCAAGGCTCCAGCTCAGGTTAGCGTGATGTTCGCCCCAGCAGCGACAACCTCTCCTCGAATTCAGAAAATTATACTCGTAGTGCAACTAACGAACACAGCAACTGTTATGCTGGGTTAGTTGTCCTAAGACTATATTTCACAAGTAAAAGAGAATTTCACAGAACTATGTATGAATGTCAGCGCTTGATCTTACAGCCAGCGCACGAACTCATTCGGATCTGGCAGGGGGCAAGGCGTTGAAACCGGCGGATTATGCTCCCTGCAAAAAGTAGAGAAGCAACGTAAAACTATACACCGTATCAACTAAAAAGCATGAGCAGGTATACCAGAGAAAAAATGGCACACCTCTGCCGAAATGCTTTAATAGATCCCAAATTCCATGGCCGAAAATTCCCAAAATAATAAATATTGGAGAAATTATCAACCCTAGCAATGAGACCGAGATCAACGAGATCGCAACAATCCCCTCAGTTTTAGCATGAGATCTTAGCGATATGGCTTCGACTAAATAAGTGAAATTCATTAGAACTGAAAATACAGCTGCAATCACCCAGACATGCACTGAGGGCAACTGCCAATGAGTGAGCATGAGCAAAATCACATATGCAGTAGCAGCAATACCCAGGATCTTCTGACGGTGCTTGAAAAACGACCTTGGGTACTTCATTGTGGTTGATTTGCTCACACTTGGTTTGCTATATACTTTTGCATTTAAACAACCTAGGCATACATGTCTATCTTCTTGAGCTCTCAATTAAATATTGCGTTCCATAATATATATGCTATCGGTCCTTCGGAACACACAAGCAGGATTACGTATCATTTATTTCATCTCAAGGTATGCGGCAGTACTACGCAACTCTTTCTCTGTACTACAGGGAACCTCTAACAATCGCGAATTCGGTAGAATCCGGACCGACGATTTTCGGTCACTGGAGAAATGACGGATCTATCACCAGGCCGATCGCGGAGTGCGCCGTTCAAGCGCTCATCGGATGATTCGATACAGTGTCTGGAGCCTTTGACGTTGCTCAATCGGCCTGCCTCACGCTCTTTATTCATGCTGTCTGCCCTAGCAGAATGGCAAATCGCTTCAGGTTATAGGTCAAATTCATTATCTCTACCTTGACCTTTGACCGCGTCATGCCGGTGGTTCGCACCCGCATGTGGCCCATCGCTTCCTGAGCGCCAAGCACGTGCTCGACGTGGCAGCGCACCTCGGAGCGGGTCGTGTTCGCCCGCCGGGCCCGCTGTGGCAAGAGCTTGTTGCGTGTGCCTTTGGTATGGATTCGGCTGCGGTAGCCACTGTTCGCCAGCGACTCTTCCTGCTGCGTGGATTGATAGGCCGAGTCCGCCCAGACATCAGTGCTCGTGTTCCACGGATCGAGCAACTCATCGACAACCTGGCTGTCGTGCAGCGAGGCGTTGGTGACGCCATGGCGGCGTATCCGCTTGTGCTGGTTGTCGACGCTGACGAGATTCTTGTATCCGTAGTGATTCTCGGCGTTCTTCTTCGGCCACCGAGCGTCTACATCCTTCTGTCGGCGCATGGAGTTCGGCTTGTCCTGCCAGGTCTCGGGGGTCTCACGCTGCTTGATCGCTTCATTCTCAGAAGCGGCTGTTGCGTTGCCGAGGCACGCTGATGAAGGTGGCATCTACGATGCTGCCACTGACGGGCGAAGTAGCCTGCGGATCGGATCTGCTCCATCGGCGAGTCGAACAGGGGCTGGACCAACTCATGTTCCTCCAGCCGCTCGCGAAACAGCCGCGCCGTGCGCGCATCGGGCACGCGCCATTCGGACGTCAGACCCAGGTAGCGGCAGAAGAAATAGCGGCCCCGGATCTGGTACTCGATCTGTTCATCGGACAGGTTTTACAGATGCTGAAAAAACAGTAGCTTGAACATCAAAACCATATCGTAGGGCTTGCGACCGGCACACCGTGCACAGATACTCCGACATGAAATGGAGGAGTTGGAACTGCCCGCGCGTTCACTGGCCGAAGCGCTCAATGTACCCGCCAATCATGTCGGCTCTATATTGAACGGTACTCGTGTAATTACTGCAGATACTGCTTTAAGGCTGTCTCGATATCTAGGCATGACGCCAGAATTATGGATGAACCTGCAGAAGAGCTACAAGCTCAGAACGGCAAAATCGAAGCCGGAAAGCAAATTGAACAGACGATCAAGCCTCGTCACAACGCTGCTTGAGTCCAGAAGCATCGTTCAAACGCTCAAGACACGAATGGCCGCACCGGGCAAAGTGTTGAACCTGTAGCTTGCGGCCGGGTCAGTACTGCCGCTGTTACCGGTTTGGTCTGGCTAGCTTTCAGTCTCCGCAGAGTCCATGGGCCGATTGATCTCTGGCCCTGGATGTCAGTATCTCGGTCTCCGCTGTTACGAGTTGCTTCGACAGGCGTAGCATGACGATACCGGGCTCCACGAGCTATTCCGCCCCCATCAGTCACCCGGTCAGATCGTCTACCCCGGTATCGATGTACGGCGCCCAGAATGCGATGCTTTCGGCGATCTGTGGAATCACGTTGCGATCGTCCGGCTCGCGCTCCTTGAACGACAATTCCAGGCAAATCTCGTTGTCGGTTGCGCCTCCTTCGCTCAGCGCCTGCAACAACGCCTCGGGCTGTATCCGCCCGCAGGCGTTGTGTTCGGCCGTGAACGGGCGATGGCCCCCCTTGTCCATCGTGCTCTGCTTGATGTGTATGATCGGCGATACCGCAGGCACGGCACGTGCCCAGGCATAAGGATCGGTATCATCGGGGTTTGCCGAACTGACATCGCCATGATCGATATCGGCCATCATCCACAGAGGTATAGCCAGGCCAGCATCGGTCAATCGCTGCTGCAGGCTCAGGCATTCGCTGATAGTGTGGCCGAACTCCCGCCCAACCGACATCGGCTCCCAGAACAGATACTCCAACCCTGCCGTCTGAGCATGCTCGGCCAGTTCGGCCCAACAGTCTGTCGCGATACGGATCTGCTCATCCCGACGAACCACGTCGTCGTAGTCAGCGTAGGTGAAGATCGCGAACTGTGTTCCTATCGAACGAGCACCCAGGTCAGCCGCGATATCGGCGAATGTCTTGAACCAGTCGATGTAATAGCGACGCACGTCCGGATCGGGGTGGCCGAAGTGATTGAGCCTGCCGTAGGGGCCCGTCATGCCGGAGGTTACCCGTACGCCTGTTCGGTTCAACGCGGCATTCATGCGTCGGGTCAAGCGCCGGGTCACCGCCGCCGGCCATGATGGGTTGATGAACTCGTGAGTCAGCTGCAGATCGCGTATGCGAAGATCGCGTGCGATGGTTTCAATGAGATCGTCTGGGTCGGCGAAGCGATTCACCAGCGGGTTGGTGTTCAGGGAGAGCTTGAGCGGCATCGATGACAAGGCTCAGTGATTCACTGCTGATGCGAGCTTTTGATCATTTTCCGCCAGCCTGCCCTCTTCGGCACCGGCTTGCGCCCGATCAAACCAGCTCGTGAATGCAGCGCGCTCATCGTCGCTCAGATGTACACCGTGCTTGGTGCGTCGGTTCAGCACGTCTTCGGCACGCACTACCCATTCGGTATCGATGAGGTAGTGCACCTCGGCCTCATACAGCTCGCCGCCGAAATGCTGACCAAGATCCTTCATCGACCCGGCCTTTCCCACCACATTCCGCGTTCGAGAGCCGTAGAGCCTGCCGTAGTGATGCACGAGCGAACGCGACATCCATGGGTAGCTCTCGCGCAACTGGCCGACAAATGCGACGAAATCGGCATTCTCGATATCGCCACCCGGCAACACCGCCTGTGCGGTCCATGCCTTGCCCATGTGCGGAAACACCTTGCCCAGCTTGCCCAACGCCTCTTCCGACAATCGCCTGAAGGTGGTGATCTTGCCGCCGAACACATTCAGCAGCGGCGCACCATCGGCTACGTCCAGGTCGAAGGAGTAGTCACGCGTGACGGCTGACGGGTTGCCCTGACCATCGTCGTACAAGGGTCGTACACCCGAGAACGTCTGCAGTACATCTTCGCGTGCGAGCTTCTCCTTGAAGTAGCGATTCACAGCGGCGATCAGGTATTCGATTTCCGACTCGTCCGCCTGCACGTCTTCCGGCTTGCCATCGTAAGAAATATCGGTAGTGCCGATCAACGCCTTGTCGCCCTCGTAGGGGTTGATGAAGATCACGCGCTTGTCGTGATTCTGCACCAGATAGGCTTGCGGGCCCTCCCAGAACTTGGGGACGATCAGGTGGCTGCCCTTGACCAGCTTCACCTTGCGCCGGCTCGTCGAAGACGTCACGCGATCGATGATGTCATTCACCCACGGCCCACTGGCGTTGACAAGCGCGCGCGATCGAACCGTACGTATCTCGCCGCTTACCTGATCTTCGATATCGATCGTCCACAGGCCATTCTCTCGACAGGCTCTCGTGCAGGCGGTGCGTGGCAGTATCTCGGCCCCCTTCTCAGCCGCATCGAGCGCGTTGATCACGACCAGGCGCGAATCGTCGACCCAGCAATCGGAGTACTCGAACCCTTTCGGGTACTGGTCGAGAATGGCCGCACCCTCGGGGTCACGCCTGAGGTCCAGCGTACGGGTGCCCGGCAGCCTCTTGCGACCGCCCAGGTGGTCATACAGGAACAGGCCCAGCCGCACGAGCCAGGCGGGCCTGTCCTGAGGGCTGTGCGGCAGCACGAAACGCATCGGCCAGATGATATGACTCGCCGTGTTCAGCAGCACCTCTCGTTCGATGAGCGCCTCGCGCACCAGCCGGAATTCATAGTATTCCAGATAGCGCAGACCACCATGAACCAGCTTCCCGGAACGCGACGACGTACCTTCGGCCAGATCATCCTTCTCGCACAGGATGACCGACAGGCCACGTCCCGCTGCATCACGGGCAACCCCGGCGCCATTGATACCGCCACCGATGACGAACAGGTCGATGGGCTCGGGGTCGTTGATCATCATGTTCTCAGTCATAGGTCACCATTGCATTGTCAACCCGTAGTGCACTACCGGTTCGCCATCGATGACCACACCGGCTCCAGTGCCAGGCGTGCATCACGATAGTCGGAAAACAGCTTCTCGTAGATCGTGACGAGCGATGTATCGGGCGGCTCGGTGGTACCCAACAGTGGGATCACCCACTCGGCGATGCAGGCATCCATATCCGGATAGACGCCTATCGCGACCGCTGCGATCATCGCCGCTCCTGCGGCACCGGTCTCTTCGCGCTTCGAGGCTCGAACGGCCGCATTCACGCTGGCCGCCAGCACGCCGCGCAATGCCGGCGAACGGGCCGCCCCACCGGTGAGCCTGATCTCGCCCGGCAGCTCGCCCATGACCGAGTAGCAATCGCGTGTGGCCATGCCCAGGCCCTCGACGACCGCGCGCACCAGGTCGGGAAAGCGATGCGCGCTGTCGAGGCCGATGAAGGCGGCACGGGCCTGTACGTCGACGAAGGGGCCGCGTTCACCGGCCTCCGAGATATAAGGATGGTAGACCAGCGCTCCAGGCCGGCTGCCGGCCAGCCACGGTTCGATTCGCGCTACCAAGTCTGCATGGCTGACAGGCTGCCCCATGTCGTTCAGAAGGTCAGCCGCGACATCCAGCACCCAGTCGATATTCAGTGAGGCGGCCATGTTCGACTGCGCCTGTACCACGCGCCCGGGCAGAGGCAGCGCCATCACATAGCCGGTGCCCTGCTCGTTCAGCTGGACGGCATCGGTGGGTACCGAACGCATGTGCACGCCGGTCGATCCAACAATGCTGCAAGCCGCAGACTCATCACCGGTATGGACACCCGCGCCGAGCGCGGTACAGATCATGTCGACATAACCGAGGCAGACCGGTGTGCCGCTGGCCAGCCCGCAGGCAGCAGCGGATTCAGCCGACAATGGGTGCGTGACGCTAATGCCATCGGTGATGGGCGGCAGCAGATCGCGATGCTCATGCAGGCCAAGGGCATCGATTACCGGATCAGCGTATTGCCTGCTACGAAAATCGCCGTAGGTGAACACCGCCTCTGAAGGGTCGGTGGTGCGCTCACCGGTGAGCTTGAGGTACAGCCAGTCCTTGCAGTGCAAAGCCACTTCCGCGTGTTCCAGCAGTGCAGGCTCATGCCTGGCCAGGTGGGCCAGCTGGGCGCCCTGCTGGCAGGCCGACAAGCCGGTACCGGTAGCCTCGAAGCGCGTTCGCTCGGCAGGCGACCCGCGCAGGCGATGCACCGTGGGTGCCGCACGTGCGTCGAGCCACAACCAGGCGTCGCTGACCGGCTCATCGCCCTGGCCGACCAACCAGGTGCCATCGCCCTGGCCGGTGACGGCGATGGCCGCCGTGCGTGCCGCAAGGTCTTCGACCTGCCCTGCCAGCCCGCGCAGCGTCTGCAGGCAGTCGCTCCAGGTTTGCACCGGTGACTGGATAGCCGCGCCATCGGGCCGCACGGTGTAGCGGTTACGCGTGCTGCTCGCAGCGATCTGCCGACCATCGAGACTGAACGCCACCGCCTTCATCATCGAGGTTCCCGCGTCTACACCGATGAGAATGTCAGCCTTCAACTATTTCCTCCACCGCGGCACAAAACTTATTGACAATGCATCATATACCATCACATAGTACGAGTTCGAGTTAACACAAACATATCACGACACTCCCACTACATCGGATATATCACTACGGGATGAACAGGCGCATGCGCAAGATCCTGCGGTCGGTCGTCCTGGCTAGCGGCACGGTGGCTCTGGTGGTCGGCATGGCACTGGATACGAAAGTCGTCGAGATCGGTTCCGACGAAGATGTGCGAACCGACAAGTTCTCGGCCGAAGCCTATGGTGAATCCGAATTTCCCACGGTGCAGAAGGCCATCGAAGAACGCGCGGTCGATGCTCCCACGCTTGCCGAGGCGATCGACGCGGACAAGGCCGCGGCCATCGAGGAATACGGGGTCGCTGGTGGCATCGGTGGGTACTTCTCCGTCAAGTTCACAGGCGTGGTCGGCGAAGGCAAGTCAGGTATCTACGAGGTCGCCGTCGACGACATGCCCGACGAGCTCCTGATCCGCATCCAGAGCGGCCCGGCCATCAACGGCACCGAGCTGCGCGATGCCACCGGTACCATCAAGTTCGGCCAGTTCACCAACCAGATCGAATACCAGAACGCGGGCTCCGCCCTGAACAATGAGATGAAGACCCAGGTGCTGGCGGCTGTAGATACGGATGCACTGCCAGGCAAGACGGTAAGTGTCGTCGGCGCTTTCACGCTGATCAACCCGAAGAGCTGGCTGGTCACTCCGGTCAGGCTGGACGTGCAATGAGCAAGCCCGGGAGAACTGCATCTTCCGAAGCGACCCACGCCTCGAGCACGGCGGATGAACGCACGGCAGCGGATGAAGAGGTGGTGCTCGCTGCGCGCAACATCGCCAAGCATTACGGTGCGGTGAAGGCGCTGCGCGGAGTCAACTTCGAGATTCGCCGCGGCAAGGTCACGACCCTTTTCGGCGAGAACGGTGCCGGCAAGTCCACGTTGATGAAGGTACTTTCCGGTGTGGTCTCGCAGACATCGGGCGACATCATCCTCGACGGCCACAGCGTGACGTTCAATTCGTCGTCCGATGCCCGCGATCGTGGCATTTCCATCATCCATCAGGAACTGAGTCTCGCACCCAACCTGAGTGTGCGCGACAACATCTTCATGGGTCGCGAGATCACATCGCTCACAGGCGTCGACTATGCGGAGGAGACGCGCCAGGCACGCCAACTCATGGCGGATCTCGAAGAGGACATCGACCCGATGACGGCGGTGGAAGACTTGCGCCTCGGGCAGCAGCAGATCGTGGAGATCGCTCGTGCCCTGTCGGTCGATTCGCGCATCCTGATCATGGATGAACCCACCTCAGCGCTGAGCGCTGTCGAGGTGGAAGTGCTGTTCAGGGTCATTCGTGACCTCACGGCGCACGGCGTCTCGATCGTCTACATATCGCACCATCTCGAAGAGGCGTTGCAGATAACGGATCATGCGGTGGTGCTGCGTGATGGCGCGATGACGGCGGCAGCCGATCGCGAGGACATCGACCTGGAGTGGATCGTGCGCCACATGGTCGGTGAGAACTTCGACCTCGGTTCGCCACCGGTAGACCATGAATTCGGCGAGGTTGCGCTGTCCATCGAAGACGTGACAGTTGCAGACCGAGCCGGGCACCGGGTGGTCGATCAGCTGTCGCTCGATGTGCGATCCGGTGAAATCGTCTGCATCTACGGCCTGATGGGCGCCGGCCGTACCGAGCTTCTCGAAGCCGTTGCCGGGCGCGTGCCGATGGCGAGCGGGCGTGCGCTGCTGGAAGGCAAGGACATCGCTCGTCTGAGCATCGCGGACCGGATCGCCGAAGGGCTGGTGCTGGTCCCCGAAGATCGCCAGCTCGACGGCCTGGTACAGACGATGAGCGTGGGTCGCAACCTATCGCTGGCCAGCATCGGTGCTTTCCTGCGTGGCTGGCTGCTCAGCCGCAAGAGCGAGCACGCGCTCGTCAATGAGTCGATCAGTCAGGTGCACATCAAGACATCGGGCGGTGATGCGCCGATCGGTTCGTTGTCCGGAGGCAATCAGCAGAAGGTCGTCATCGGCAAGATGCTGACGACCGAACCGCGTGTGATCCTGCTCGACGAACCCAGCCGCGGCATCGACATCGGCGCCAAGGCGGAGGTGTTCCGCCTGCTGGGTGAACGCGCCGCGCGCGGGCTGGCCGTGGTGTTCTCGACCTCCGAGGTGGCAGAGTGCCTGAGCATCGCGCACCGCGTCGTCGTCATGCATCGCGGCCGCATTTCCGCGGAATTCGGTGCCGATGTATCCAAGGAACAGATCATGGCCGCATCCGGCGAGTCTGTAGCTGCCTGACACCGTGAACAACCGAAACGCACTTAGCCGATGAACGATACCAGCACCGGAACGAAGCACCCTAACTCCGTGCTCGCAGGCTTCGGTGACGAAGACTTCAGCCTGATCCGATTGTTGCTTGAAGGCCGTGCCTTCTTCGCACTGATCGTGATCATCATCGTCTTCTCGATCCTGTCACCGAACTATTTCTCGATCAACAATTTCCTCACCATGGCGTCGCACGTGGCCATTTTCGGCATCCTCGCCATCGGCATGCTGCTGGTGATCCTGAATGGCGGCATAGACCTGTCGGTGGGTTCCACGCTAGGCCTCGCCGGTGTGTTCGCCGGCTTCCTGATGCAAGGCGTGAACCTGGAGATGTTCGGCGTCGTGCTCTATCCACCGGTGTGGGTCGTCGTCATTCTGACCTGTGCGTTGGGTGCTTTCGTCGGCGCTATCAACGGTGTGCTGATCGCCTGGTTCAAGGTACCCGCGTTCGTCGCCACCCTCGGCGTACTCTACGTCGCACGCGGCGTCGCGCTGTTGATGACCAACGGCCTGACCTACAACAACCTCGGCGGCAAACCCGAACTGGGCAACACCGGCTTCGACTGGCTCGGTTTCAGCCGGTTGTTCGGCATCCCGATCGGGGTCGTGATACTGGTCGGCATCGCGCTGCTCGGCGGGCTGGTACTCAGCCGCACCGCCTTCGGTCGCTGGCTGTATGCCTCGGGGGGCAACGAGCGTGCTGCCGAGTTGTCGGGCGTGCCGGTCAAGAGCGTGCAGGTATCGGTCTATGTGCTCTCCGGCGTCTGCGCCGCGATTGCCGGGCTCATCCTGTCATCGCAGTTGACGTCGGCGGGGCCCACGGCAGGTACCACCTACGAACTGACCGCGATCGCGGCTGTGGTCATCGGCGGCGCCGCCCTCACCGGCGGGCGAGGCAACATTCGCGGCACGCTGCTCGGCGCCTTCGTTATCGGATTCCTGTCCGACGGCCTCGTGATCATCGGCGTTTCCTCATATTGGCAAACCGTATTCACAGGCGCCGTCATCATCCTCGCCGTACTTCTGAACAGCGTGCAGTACAAGAGTCGCACCAAGCAACCCGAAGCAACCCGAGACAGTTCCGATTCCCTCGACCGGGAAGCAGATGTGCAGGCCGGAAAGCCTGAAGACAACGCCGTCGGCCAACAGACCGCACGGTAACCGACACCAAGGAGACATTGCATGTTCAAGTACAACCAGGGGCGCAGACGCGTACTCGCCTTTTCCGCGCTGCTGCTGGCAGGCATGGCAGGCACCGCTTCGGCCGAAGGCCTGATCACGGTCATCGTCAACGATCCGTCCAACCCCTACTGGCTGACCGAAGGCAACGTTGCCGCGGCTACCGCCAAGGAGCTTGGCTACGAATCCAAGGTAGGCGCGCACAAGGGCGACACCAATACCGAAAGCAACCTGATCGACACCGCGATCACCAATCAGTCTGTCGCGATCATCCTCGATCCGGCCAATGCCAGCGGGTCGATCGGCGCCGTCAAGAAAGCGATCGCCGCAGACATCCCGGTATTCCTCGTCAACGCCGAAATCAACCAGGAAGGCCTGGCCAAGTCGCAGCTCGTGTCGAACAACGCCCAGGGTGCGGCTCTCGGCGCGCAGCAATGGGTCGAGGCGGTCGGCGATACCGGCAAGTATGTGGAGCTGAAGGGCGCACCTTCCGACAACAACGCGGCCACCCGCTCCAACGGCTTCGAAACGGTACTGAGCCAGTATCCCGACCTGGAAAAGGTCGGTGAAGAGGTCGGCAACTGGGACCGTACGCAAGGTTACAACAAGATGCAGAACCTGCTGCAGGCGCATCCCGACATCGTCGGCGTGATCAGTGGTAACGACGAGATGGCCCTGGGTGCGATCGCCGCACTGAAAGAGGCGGGCAAGCTGGAAGATGTGAAGGTCGGTGGTTTCGACGGCTCGCCAGATGCGGTTTCCGCGATCAAGGCGGGTAACCTGCAATACTCGGTATTGCAGCCGGTCGCAGTGTTCGCAGCCGAAGCGGTACGTCAGGCCGATTCGTTTCTGAAGAACGGCGACACCGGTGTCGATACCGAGAAGCAATTGTTCGACTGCCTGCTGATCACAGCCGACAACGTCGATCAGATGACCGAGCCGTTCACCCTCGCCGAATGATCGCGTCGGCGGCCGCTCTGCACCGAGCGGCCGAGCGCCTTTCATGGAAGCCTTGAAACCGGACATGCTGCCTGGCGACAGCCGCCAGGCACGGCAACTGGCACGGCAGCAGGCGATCACCGAAGTCATCATGGCCGAAGGCTCGATACGCATCGAAGAGCTGGCCGAGCGCTTCGACATCAGCCTGATGACGGCGCACCGCGACCTGGACGAACTGGTCAGCCGCGGGCTTCTGCGCAAGACGCGCGGCGTGGCATCGGCTGCTCCCACCAGCCTCATCGAGGCCAGCGACGTCTATCGTTCCAGCCGGCAGGCGGTGGAGAAGCAGGCCGTGGCACTGGCAGCCATAGACCACGTGGAGCCCGGCCATGCCATCTTTCTCGATGACTCGACCACGGTTCTTCAAATGGTGCCGCGGTTGCATTCCTGTGCGCCGCTGACGGTCATCACCAACTCACTCACGTTGATGAACGAGGTGAGAGGCATACGCGATCTCACCCTGCTGGGCCTCGGGGGTCAGCACCACACCTGGTGCAACGCCTTCATGGGCCGAATCACCTCGAATGAGATTTCCGTGTTGCGTGCCGATACCGCGATCCTGTCGATGGCAGCCGTGATCGATGACGTGGTCTTCCATCAGTCCGCCGAAATGGTCGACACGAAGCGAGCCATGTTCGACTCCGCAGCCAGGCGCATCCTGCTGCTCGATCACAGCAAGTTCGCCAGACGCGCACTGCATGCCCTGGCCCCGCTGACGGATTTCGACCTCGTGATCGTCGACGACGGGCTGGCACCGGAGCACATCGAACGCATGCGCGCCAAGGGCATCAATGTGGAGGTGGCATCAGTACGGCCTTAGCACGGCCTTGGCACGGCCCCAAGCGAAGGAACCGTGATGGATGCAGGAGGATATGAAGCTTGCTTGCCGGGCATGAGCAACGACTCGAAACGACGATGACGTTCGCCTTCGATGCCGATGCCACACAGCCCTCAGCGCTTTGAGTGGTACCGTGCATCCAGCGCGTCGATCGCCTCGACGTTTGCAGCCGACTTGCCGTTCGCATCGAACTCACAGGCCAGAAACGCATCAGCGATGGAATTTGCCAACTCTGACCCTACCACGCGTGCCCCCAGGGTGATGATCTGCGCGTTGTTGGACAGCGCAGCTCGCTCGGCCGAATAGGTGTCGTGTGTCTGCGCCGCGCGAATACCGGGCACCTTGTTGGCCGACAGGCAAACTCCGATGCCGGTACCACAGCACAGTATGGCACGGTCGTAGGTACCATCGAGCACGCCATTGGCTACTCGGTCAGCCAGGTCGGCATAGAACTTCTCGGCGCCTTCGGGCGGCCGGCTGACTTCCGACACGTCGAAGCCTTCACGGGCATCGAGGTGTTCGGCGATCGTCTTCGCCAGCGGTGCACCGGCACTGTCTCCTGCAACTGCGACTTTCATTTCGGGTTCTCTGGTTTGAGCGGGCCATCCGGACGAGGCGTGGACAAGGCGGCAGCGCAACGCGCCAGGATATCGAGAAAACCCTCGATCCGCCACGCCGAGCGGCCGATGAACAGCCCATCGACGTTCTGGCAAGTGATGAGCTCGGCGCAATTATCAGCGTTCACACTACCACCGTACAGGCACGGTAGGCGTCGGCCCACGACAGACTCTGCAGCCTCGAGGATGCTCGCCTGCTGCTCGTCTGCATACTCAGGCGTGGCCGGCGTGCCGTTTTCACCGATCGCCCAGACCGGCTCATAGGCCAGCAGCATCGGTGCATCTGCCTGTTCGCTCGACAATTTACCGAGAGCCTTCTCGACCTGCTCGCGAAGCACCTCGCAGGCGCGCCCCGATCGCTTGTCTTCATCGTTCTCGCCGACGCAGATCAACGGTATCAGGCCGTGGCGTACGGCAGCTTCGACCTTGAGGCCGACGGTCGTGTCGGTCTCACCGAAATGCGCCCGCCGCTCAGAGTGACCCAGCTCGACGAGGTCTACCCCGTAGTCGGTCAGCATGGGTGGTGACACCTCCCCCGTCCAGGCACCTTCGTCTGCCCAGTGCATGTTCTGTGCACCCACCAGGGTATCGGTATCGGCCAGCGCCTCACGTACCTCTGCGATGGCCGTGAACGGTGGCATCACGAAACGCTGTATTTGCGGATCACCGGGGGCACCGCTCAGCACCTTGGCAAAGGCGCGCGCCTGCTCCCGTGTCTTGTGCATCTTCCAGCTGGTGCCGATCCACACAGGGGGTTGCTCCGAAAGGCACGGGGCATCGCTCATCTAGACTCCATTTCGACCAATACGTTGTATCAGCGGAAATCATACAGGATGCGTTCGGCGTGCTCGGCTACGAAGCGTGGCGTTAGCCTGACCCGCGACTTCCAAGACCTTCTGAACGCGAATCTGGATCGGTACCTGTTCCGGCAGATACGAACGGTGAATTCTTATCCGAGTGCCATCGGTACAAGTACCGACGCTCATGACCCTCGAGGCAGTCACGTCGAAGCAGTTTTGTCTATCATTGCCACCTATGAAATCTCCGAAAAGTCTTTCGACTTTGAACGGCTCCATTCTCGATCGAGGAATTACGAAATGACTCTTTCCATGCTAATTATCGCCCTGACGGTTCTGGCGATTCTCATCGCGGTCTACGGTTTTCTGACGTGGCGCCGTTCCCTGCGCAAACAGGACCGTGAAAGCAGCAGACTCCTGGAGACGAATTCCCCTGAACGGGGAGCTGCATGAAGCGAGGAGCGATATCATTGGACCAACCCCTGATCGAGATGTCGGTCTGATCAACAGGGCCGGGAGAACCCAACCGGTTCGAGCCAGTCGCGAGGCGATCCCAGCTTGTTGAACATCCGGTTCTGAGATGGGCAATGCGCTGCCACTACCCGATGCCACACCATGAAGTCCGCCTCCCAGGATCGCCACTCACGGGCTGCACGTCTGCTGCATCGCCGCCATGAGAACCTCGCGCGCGGCGAGAGCATCACACCGCCGCTGATCGCCAGCAGTGTGTTCCACCTGCCGGGCGCGACCGATGCGCCTTTCTACTACGGTCGGGCGGATACACCCGTTTGGCAAGAGGCGGAGGCCATGCTGGCTGAACTCGAGGCGGCACCCACCGTACTGTTCCCCTCCGGCATGGCCGCGATCGCCAGCATCTTCTACAGCTTGCTCGGCAGCGATATGGCTCTGATGATCCCGAGCGATGGTTACTACATGACTCGTGCGCTGGCGGCCGACTTCCTGCAACCGTTTGATGTGCAGATCGTCGAGGTGAACACCGTGGCCATGGTGGAGGCCGACTTCACCGGCATCGACCTCGTGTTCATCGAGACACCGTCCAACCCGCAACTCGATGTGATCGATATCGCAGCGCTGTGCGAGCGTGCACATCAAGCTCGTGCGAAGGTGATCGCAGACAACACGACCTGCACCGCGTTACTGCAGCAACCGCTGGATCACGGTGTCGATATCGTGCTGTGTTCCGACACCAAGGCGGCAGCCGGCCACAGCGATGTGCTGATGGGGCATGTGGCTTCCAGAGATGAAGCACTATTGGCGAGAATCCGGCGCTGGCGAACCACTGCCGGTGCCATTCCCGGCCCGTTCGAGGCCTGGCTGCTGCAGCGCGGCCTACAGACGCTCGATGTGCGTCTCGAGCGCATGTGCGATACCGCCTTGCAGGTCGCCGACCGGATACGATCACACGAGCAGGTGCTCAGCCTGCGTTATCCAGGCTTGCCCGACGACCAGGCGCATGCACTGGCCAGCCGGCAGATGGCAGGTTTCGGCAGTTTGCTCAATCTGACGCTTTCGTCAGAAACCGCCGCCGACCGGTTCATCGAGCATTGCCCTTACCTGGCCTCGGCGACCAGCTTCGGCAGTGTGCACAGCTCGGCGGAACGGCGCGCTCGCTGGGGCGATGACGTGCCTGCAGGGTTCGTTCGCTTGTCTGTCGGATGCGAACCTGCCGACGTGCTGGTCGAATCGCTGGTGGCGAGCCTGGACGATCTAGGGCCTGTCACCACCGCCTGATCTTTGTCACCGCAACGAGGCAAGCGCGCAGCGTAGCGAACCATCGTGCAAATCCAGCAATTGCCGACCCTCGCTCACCGTGCAACCTCTGACCACCAGTGCGGCTCAGCTTCACCCAGCCATCGCTGACATCCAGAGCCGCGGCGGGCGGTGTGCTCTTCGGTGCCGGGCAGAACGCCCTAGCAGCAGTCGGATACGCCGCCCTTCGAGCTTGCGATTGACGGCCGCCATGTCGACCATCAGGTTACCGTAGGTTCGGTTCAAACGCACCATCAGCGCCGTTGCTGAACAGGTTCAGCGCCATTTTCTGAGCGGGTACCTGCCGCCATGCGGGTAGAGCCGGCCAGTACCTCCGCCCCACTTGGCAAGCGTTATCGGGCAGTCGGCAAGAGCGAGCAAACGTCGAGCCGGGATTGTTTCGCAATGCCGATGGTCAGTGCACACGCGTTGCCCCGCGGCCTCGAGCCATGCACAGGTCCAGGCGGAAGTGCCACTGGCAGCCACGGCAACGACCACATCGCGGATCGATATATCGTGATGGCGCCCACCTGCCGCCGGGCATCCGCCGCCAATCGTCTTCACTGCCTTCGACACTCGCGAATCAGGGGCTGACATTGCCGCCTGCCAGTGCACAGCAACAGACGCTCGTGCGGCCAGCCGTAAGTGGGCCACAATTAGCTCGGCACCGTCCTGAACAGCAAGGCGCCCCGAGGCACCGGCGCCTACCAATACAAGGCGCCCTGCACGTTCACCTTCGAGCGAGCCCGCGTATTCCTGCTTGCCCTGCTTGCCCTGCTTGCCCTGCTTGCCCTGCTTGCCGCCCCGCAGGCGTGCCGCCGCACTGGACACCGCTCGCTCGAGATCGGGCGCAGCCTGTGCTACCGCATCAACCGCGCATTGCTGGCTGGCCTGCAGCAATTGCAGAATCTCGGTGGTCGACCGCAGGTCAAGATCATGCAGCCGCGGATCTATATGTTCGGTAGCCGAAGATTCTTCCTGGCTCACTAGAAAAACTCATGCCATTGACCTTTTGCGCCTTGCCCTTTCGCGCCTTGCCCTGATGGGCCTGTAGCAACCTCTTCGGGAACCCGGCCCCTGACGCCATGAAGTCTTCGGCACCACGGGAACGCCGAGTTCGCACCGGTACCGGTGCCTTTTACCGCTTGGGTACTCGCTATTGTATGCATGTCATCAATGAGGATACTATCCGGTGCAACTTCAACGCAGGAGCACATACATGAAGGGCAATCATTCGTCCGGTTATTCCCGTGCCGTCACGCTTTCAGTGCTAGGCACCACGCTGGCCGGCAGCCTGCTGGTCGCGGCACCTGCATCGGCCGGCAAGGTCTCGATCGAGAGCTGGCGTGTAGAGGATCAGGCCATCTGGGACGAGCAGATCCTGCCGGTTTTCGAAGAGAAATATCCGGAGATCGATGTCCAGTTCAAGCCCACGGCCCCCACGGAATACAACTCCGCGCTGAATGCCAGGCTCTCGGGCGGTACGGCCGGCGACATCATTACCTGTCGCCCGTTCGACAACGCGCTCGCCATGTTCGACAAGGGCAACCTGGAAGATCTCAAAGACCTGCCCGGCCTCGATCAGTTCTCCGATGTTGCCAAGGCCGCCTGGTCCACGGACGATGGCAAGTCCACCTTCTGCGTACCGATGGCTTCGGTGATTCACGGCTTCATCTACAACAAGGACGCCTTCGAGGAGCTGGGGGTGGAACCGCCGACCACCGAGGAGGAGTTCTACACACTGCTCGATACGATCGCTGAAGACGGCACCTACATTCCCATGGCAATGGGCACCACCGACCAATGGGAGGCGGCCACCATGGGATACACCAACATCGGGCCAGCCTATTGGGCCGGCGAGGAAGGCCGCAACGCGCTGATTGCCGGTGAGGCGAAATTCACTGACGATGCCTTTGTAGAGGGCTTCCGCCAGTTGGAGAAATGGACCCCTTACCTCGGCAACGGCTATCAAGCCCAGACCTACACCGACAGCCAGAACCTGTTCACACTCGGTCGTGCCGCCATCTACCCGAGCGGCTCATGGGAGATCACAGGCTTCCAGGAAAACGCCGACTTCGAGATGGGGGTGTTCGCGCCACCGACGAAGGATGCCGACAGCACCTGTTACATCAGTGATCACACCGACATCGGCATCGGCATGAATGCCGCCACCAAGAACCCGGAAGATGTGAAGACCTTTCTGGAGTGGACTACCAGCGCCGAATTCGCCAGCCTGCTGACCAATGCGGCACCGGGGTTCTTCTCCCTGTCCGATCACAGCATCGAGGTCGAGAACCCGCTGGCCAGCGAGTTTATCGCCTTGCGCGAGCAATGCGAATCGACCATCCGGGTAGTCGACCAGATTCTCTCGCGCGGCGAACCGGCATTGGGCAACGAACTGTGGACGCTCTCGGCCAAGGTCGTCAACGGCAGCATGACGCCCGAAGAAGCGGCCGAAGAGGCGCAGGCCAACATCGACAGCTGGTATAAGCCCTGACGGCTGGCAGGACAATCGCGGGCTGATATCCAGATAACATGGCCGACAGCAACGCCCCGCGAGCTGAGATCCTGAACCGCGAGACGGAAGTGGCGGCGGCACCCAAACCGCCGCCGCCCGCTCAACGGGCTCCGAGGCGTTGGTACATCCTCGTGTTCCTGGCGCCTGCCACACTGATCTACACGATCTTCGCGATCTATCCGATCGTCGAGTCACTGAGGTTATCGCTGTACAACGCCGGTGGCGACTTCATCGGTATCGCCAACTACACGCGGCTCGTGACGAAGCCCTACTGGGCCGATCAATTCTGGAACGCGCTGAGCAACAACCTGGTGCTGTTCGGCCTGCACATGCTGATCCAGAACCCGATCGCGCTGGCATTGGCTGCCTTGCTGAGTGTGCCGGGCCTGCGTTTCGCTGCCACCTATCGCACGATCTTCTTCCTGCCCACCCTGCTGTCCGTGGTAGTGGTCGGCTTCATCTGGCAGCTCATCCTGTCCCCGCTATGGGGCATCACGCCGAACTTCATGAACTCCATCGGGCTCGGTGACTGGTTCCGCCCGTGGCTGGGCCTGGAGAGTTCGGCACTGGTGACGATCACACTGATCTCCATCTGGCAGTACATCGGCATACCGTTGATGCTGTTCTATGCCGGTCTGCTGAACGTGCCCGAGGAAACCATCGAGGCTGCACGCATCGACGGGCTCAACGGCTGGTGGATCTTCTGGAAGGTGAAACTGCCACTGATCCTGCCCACGCTGGGGTTGGTGGGCATCCTGACGTACATCGGCAATTTCACGGTAAGCTTCGACTTGATCTACTCGCTGCAGGGCGGCCTTGCCGGGCCCGATTACGCTACCGATGTGATGGGCACGTTCCTGTTCCGTACATTCTTCGGCTTCCAGTCCCAGCTGGGTAACCAGCCGATGGGCGCCACCGTCGCCTCCGCCCTGTTCTTCATCATTCTGGTGGGTGTGGGGCTGTACCTGTTCGGGGTGCAACGACGGCTCACGCGCTACGAGAGCTAGCGTCATGCATCAGGCAAGGTGGCTTTCAGGTTCATGATCGCTCAGGAACGCATTTCCAGAGCCTCGGTGCACGCCGTGCTGTTGGCCTACACCGCACTCGCACTGTTTCCGTTGATATTGATCTTCATCAACAGCCTGAAGAGTCGCAAGGCCATCTTCAGCGACCCGCTCGGTCTGCCACTCGGCGAGTCGTACACCGCAGAAGGCTACCTGAGCGTGCTGACCCACAGCGATTTCCCGCTGTACTTCGGCAACAGCTTCGTCATCACCGGGGTTGCGTTGTTCCTGATCCTGCTGTTCGGTGCCATGGCGGCGCATGCGCTATCCGAGTACCGGTTCCCCGGCGATACCTTTCTCGGGCTTTACCTGAT
>CBDCAW010000080.1:0-15981 GCA_965214025.1 Granulosicoccaceae bacterium | reverse complement strand
CAGATCCTATTCGGCCGGATCAACCGAAGCGTCAGACTCTCGATGCGTCCACGCTGTACCGATCTTCCGCCTGGAAGGCCAGCAGCACGAGTGCGCCTGCGAACACGGTGAATGAGGGGAAGAACAGCAGGTTGGTGCCCTCACCGAGATACAGGCCGAGAGGATCGAGAATGGAGCGCCATACCGCCAGCAGTGTGATCCCGGTAATCACGGCGAGCACCGGGTAAGTGTAGCGGCACCAGAAGCCGACGACGATGGCCAGGGCCAACAGGCACTGCAACACACCGAGGCCCTGCTGGAACGCCGGCTGCGCGAGCACCGAGAGATAGAAGGTCTTCGATACGGCGACCGCGTGGTCGGCATTGATCAGCTTGTCGATGCCCCAGATGAGCATGAGCAGTCCGAGAGATACCCGGAGAAGAAGGAGAGAGATCGCTTTCACGTGTGCGTAAGGTGTGTTGAGGGAGGGAGCTGTGACAACGATTGCCGTATAAGTTTCAGCGGAATTGCATCCCTCGACGACGTTGACAGCCGCCGGAATCGATACCGTCGGCATGCCGACCACCGGGGCCTGTCATCGATTGGCGCGAGCCGGAGTCCGACACGTGCAAGTTACCCACGGACCGGGAACGTTGTCATCGCCATCCAGCCCTCGCCGGATGGCTTCAACGTCGCGATTATTCCGGGAAACTGACGATGTAACTCGGATCCTCGGCACCGTCCGGATCACCGGGATCGGCGATACCGTCAACCGGGTCACCTAAGCCATTGACCACCGCGTTGATCGTGCCGGGGCCGCTGAGGTTCTTGGTCATGATGTGTGTCAGCTCGACACCCGGCGTTTGCGGAACCTCGAAGCCATTGTCGGTCACGATCGACGGATTATTCCGATTGAACACGTAGACGCCGCCACCCCATAGCTGATGAGTGGAAACGTCGTCGCTGACCTTGTAACCCGCCCAGCCCAGGTTTCCGTCGGGTGTCATCCAGTCGCCCTGCGAAGGAGGATCATAAGGTAGCTCGTTCTGATACAGGATCACGCGACCGTTCTCGCCGTTCCAGATGGTGTTGTATTCCTGGAAGTGCTCGACGAAGAGTGCGGTTGCCGTGACGTTGTCGCCATTGACCACGACGCCGTTGCGGCCGATGTTGGTCGCCCAACGTTCATTGTCGCCAAAACTGGGACCGGTGAAGCCTTCCACACCATGATCGGCTCGCCACACCCAGGTATGGTCGATGAGGATGCCATCGCTGTTGATCTCGAGGGCGACATCAGTCTTGCCGATGTACGGGCCGCCGATACGAAAGTACACATCACTGAGCGTTGTCGGGTTGTTTCGAGGTGATTTCCGGGTGCGGTGGTAGC
This sequence comes from Granulosicoccaceae bacterium, assembly GCA_965214025.1. GTDB lineage: Bacteria > Pseudomonadota > Gammaproteobacteria > Granulosicoccales > Granulosicoccaceae > Granulosicoccus. The sequence continues at coordinate 14,615 of CBDCAW010000080.1, read as the reverse complement.
CGCGCGGCTTGCCCACCTGAAGAAGCACGGATGACTCGACGGAGCCTGCGTCTATGGTTACGCCCGCCAGGATGATGCCTGGCTTATCGGCGATCTTCATCGGAGTCGCGCCATCGACCGCAGTGAGTGTTGCCTGACCGAGGCCAAGTATCACGGTGTTGGGGCGCCTCACCACGATGCTCTTCGCGATGTTGTACATGCCGGGGGTGAGGATCAGATGTTTGCCACGCGCAAGCTGCCGGTTGATCTTGCGGACCGAATCGGTGGGCTTCGCGATGAAGAAGCGATTGATCGAGAGGGTCCGACCGGGTGTCATGCCACTGGCCCAGCTGATGCCACTCGTGTTGATGTGCGCTGACGGAACACGGACCTTGTATCGACCACGGGCGTCGACGAAGATATAGGGCTTTTCCCGGCTGAGTGGCGTCTTGTCGAGCACGGTATACGGAGGGTCCGGGTAGGCGGCATCGATCGGGACACGGGCTGGATCGCCGGAAAACTCGACGCCGGAGAAGACCTGGTTCCACACCGCGTTCGACCAAACCTGAACTTCGCTGTTACGCGCGTACCACTGCTGCTGAGAACCGTTGATCAGTTCCTGGCCCTCGAAATCCGCAATCCTGGAATCGGCGATATAGCCACCGCTCGCAAAGGCCGGTTCCGAGCAGAAGTCCATGAGCGTAAGATTGCCGCCCTTGACATCCACTCGACGCATGGAAACGGCTTGAGAGACAGCCCACATGTTGGCCGCCGACTCGCAATCGCCCTGACCGAGCGTGTTGACATTGATCGTCAGGTTGGACAACGTGCGCCAGAAGTTGTTCAGCGCGAAGCAGCCGACGAATTCCGGATTCAATTGATCGTCGAAACACCGGTTGTAGACTTCAATGGCACCATTGATCTGTACATCCCCCGGCCCGGCGCCCAGGCCTGCCACATCCGTGTAGTAGCCAACCTGGACTTGTAGCGGCTCCTCATCGGTACCGTAGGTTCCCGGCAGGAAGAAGAGACCGTAACGCTCTGATCCCATCTCGTTGTCGACCTGCCTGGCGTGTATTTCATCGAAGGTTGCCTGGATCTCACTGATCGGCATGCTCGGATCGAAAATGGTTACATTGGGCCCCAGATCAGGATCGTAAGCGTTTGCTTTATGTAGCGGAGCGGCAGTAGCCGTCTGTATCGAAAATGCCGCCAACCCGACACCCAGCGCTGCAAGCAGACCGAGCCTGGACCCGTACGTTCGCCGGATTGCAACGCTGCACCTCGAAATAACTCCAGGGACTGTTTTATGTTCGAAGAAACCAAGTGGGCGGGGTACTATCATTTTTTATCTCGTTGTAGTTTGGCTAAATTACCATCAGCACGTAATGCACCTATCCCGAGTTGTGCAGCATCCACCTCTGGCAATTTCTTGCAATTCTCTGAACTTCAGGGGCGGCAACCGGCAGCTTCATGTTTGCCTTATGGTCACTGGATGTCAAGCCTTGGCTCTTGGCCCTGAAGCACCCGACGACTCGCGGATCAGAAATATTTACAGATTGAATAATCGTGATTATTCATTAGTTCGTAGACCATTCAATAAAAAGCAAGCACCTGCGTCCAATTCACCACGATCGGAACTCATGAGTTCCGAACCGACAAGCCGATTCGCCCTTGCGTTACGGTCAGTACCCATCGTATAGCGCTGAAGGGGCGGTTGTCGGTGATCGGTTATTGTTGCACGGTCCCTTAGTGGCAACCGGAAACACGGCATGGCGAAATCCAGCATCAAGAACCCCGACACTTACGAGGCGCTACGCGACGACGGCGCGTCGAAAGCGAAGGCAGCGGCGATCGCCAATGCTCAGGCGAACGACACGATCGATCAAGACTCCCGCCCCTACGAGGAGCGCACGGTCAACGAACTCCGCTCCCTGGCAAGCAAGCGGAGCATCAGCGGACGCTCTGGCATGAGGAAGCATGAGTTGATCGATGCCTTGCGCCAGGACAATCCTTAGACTCGCGCTGCACAAGGGCTTCAGTGTGGCCGAAGGTGGAACCGTTCCTCGAGAGCACTATCGACAAACTGCTCAAGACAGAGCGCTTGATGCTCGGACCGGCCCGCGAGTCATGCTTCGATCAATCGGGCAACTGTCTGAAATCCAGCGCGAACGGCGCATCGTTCTCCACACAGTCGAGAATGGCCAGGGTCAACGGTAGCAAGCTCGCCGTCAGAGCACCTTCGACCAGGGCCTGGTGAAGGCATGGCGCGAGTTGCCGTCCGGTATCCACACCTTCCACCGTCACCCCTTTCATGGCTCCGCTCATGATGGCGTTCAATGACTGCCCCTCTCCCAGGTACCGCCCAAGCCGGCTGTTGCGCCCGCCACCGACTGTGACGTGCAGATCGCCCATGCCGGCCAAGTCGAATGCGGCACCGGGAGGCTCTGACTTCGCGCCACGTATCCAGTCCGACAGCAAGGCCAGTTCAAGCACTGCCTGGTTGTACAGAGCAGCCACCGGATTCTTGGCATGGCCATCGTCCAGTGCGTGTGCCGATATCATCGCGCTCACGCCGATGCAGAAGAAGTTTTTCAACGCGGCACAGGCTTCCACGCCAACCACGTCGGTGCTCACCTGGATCCGGTAGGTCGGTGTCTGAATCAGATCGCGCAGTTGCCTTGCGATGGCGATATCTTCGGCGGCGAAGGTGACACGGGTGGGATAGCCGAGTGCGAGTTCGCGCGCGATGCATGGCCCACCGATGCCGACCAGTTGCGGGAGCTGGCGCAGGAGCAACCGCGGCAGCACATCGGCGTACGTCTGCAGCTGGCCGTCGTTCGCGACCAGCCCCTTGGTGACCAGTGCGAGGATGCGAGGGCGGGCATCGGCCTGCAGCAACCGTTGGACTGCCCAATCGATCCCGGGTGAACTGACGCCGATGACCACGGTGTCGGCAGCAGCCAGCTGCACAGGGTCAAGCCCCTCATCGCTGAGCGCGACGATGCCGTCCGGCAACCGACAGCCCAGGGTGGGATGCTCGGCACCGCTTCGAAGCGCGGCGATGATATCGTCATCGAGCGGTGAACCGACCAGCGTTACCTCGTTGCCGTGCCTGGTTGCCGGCACGGCGAGTGCACTGCCCATCACGCCTGCGCCGAGTATGGTGATCTTGGCCACTAGTAGTTTTTCGTTTGACGATAGTTGAGGAAAGACTTCACCCGATCCTGCGACCGGATTCGCGATCGAACAGATGCAACCTGTCGGGGTCGAGCCCGAACGCCAGCCTATCACCACGCTTGTATTTCAGGCGAACCGGCGAAACCGCCCGAATGACGTGATCGTCAAACGCCAGGTGCACATGGCTCTCCGCTCCGGTGCTTTCCAGAAACTCCACGCTGGCGTCATGACTGGTCAGCCGGCCACGCTCCTCTGCAGAGAGCCTGGACGCGCTGGCGACGGCCAGATCCGAGGCACTGTTCGCCAGCGGTTCGCCGCTGTCGGCATCCTGCACGACGATATCCAGGGGCCGCACGCCGAGCGTGACCTGCTGCCCGGCATTCGGTGCTGCCCCGATGGGTACCGGCAATAGCCGCTCACCCGCCTGCACCCACGGGGCACCGTCCTTCACGACGATCTCACCCTCGAGAAGGTTGATCGACGGAGAACCGATGAAATCCGCCACGAACAGATTCACGGGCTTGTCGTACACGGTTTCCGGCGAACCGATCTGTTCGATATTGCCGTTGCGCATCACGACGATCTCGTCGGCCATCGTCATCGCCTCGATCTGGTCGTGTGTGACGTAGATCGTCGTGGTATTCAGCCGATCATGAATGCGGCGTATCTCGTAGCGCATCTGTGCACGCAACTTGGCATCCAGATTCGACAAAGGCTCATCGAACAGGAACACTTTCGGATGCCGAACCAGCGCACGACCCATCGCGACACGCTGGCGCTGACCGCCGGAAAGCGCCTTCGGGTAGCGATCGAGATAAGCGGTCAGGTTGAGCACCGAGGCTGCTTCCTGTACACGCTCGTCGATCATGGCCTTCGACTGCTTGCGCACCTGCAGGCTGAACGCGATATTGTCGTACACCGTCATTTGCGGGTAAAGCGCGTAGGACTGAAACACCATCGCGATGTCACGATCACGCGGGTGCACGTCATTGATGCGCTCACCCGAGAATTCGATGTTGCCACGTGTGACCTTCTCCAGCCCGGCCGTCATGCGCAACAAGGTGGTCTTGCCGCAACCCGAAGGGCCCAGCAACACCACGAACTTCTTCTCGTCGATGGAAAAGTTCACGTCTTCCATGACATTCACTGACCCGTAGTTCTTGCCTATACGCTGATAGTCGACTGCTGCCATGCCGGGGCTCCTGATTCCCTGATGCTGCTCATGACGCGACTCAGGCCGCGATCAAGGCTGAAGACACAGCAAGCCCGACACTATCGTCGATGACGTCGAGCATGCTGAAACGGTCGCGTATGAAACGCGCATTGAGGACGGCCTCGCCGTAGAAGGTGTCATCGAGCCCGAGATCCGATGCACTGAGCGGGCAGCCGGCACGTGCCATGGCATCATGCACCTGTTCGTACGGCAGCATCGCCGCCTGCAAGCTCGAACGCCAGGCCGGCCAGTGCTCATCAAGTCTTCGGTTCAATGCGTCCGCCCGTGGTGCATCGAACGCCTTCGCGCGAATCTGCTCCATCAGCGTGTCGGCGGTGACGGTACCGAATCGCGCGCGCAGGTCCTCCGATGGAATTACCGTGGCGTGCAGCACCGGCGGGCTTTCGTTGCCGATGACCAGGTTCTGCAAGCGTGACATCGTCAGGGTTGCCACACCGACCTGCTCACCATGGGAGGTGCCCGAATGCCGCTCGCCCGCGAACATGTCGATATAGTGCGAGATCAGATGCTCGCCCATGCTGCCGCTGTGGGTGGTGCCCGTGAAGCTGGTGCCCAGGCCCATGACGGCACAGGTGCGAGTCAGCATGCCGATGGCCTCGAGCTCGCCGCCGAGAATGCTGCCGGCATTCTCCAGCATGTCGGCCTCATCGTTGGCCAGCAGCGTGTAGGGGGTATTCGTGTAAGGCGTATCCAGGAACAGGTGCGACATCAACCAGTCCACCTGGCAGGTGGTGCGGCAGATCACATCGGCGAATGCCGCAGAAATCAGGCGTCGCGGGCAGGCAGCGAGCACCGAGAGATCGAAGAACACCGCCTGCGGACCGCAACAGACGATCGAGCGCTTGATCCCCTTGAGCGTTATAGAGGCCGTCGCTGTGGTGTAGGCGTTCATCGGCGATGTCGCGAACACCGAATAGGGCTTGCCATCGAGAAAGCTTGCGTACTTCACCGTATCGTTGATGGTGCCCGAGCCGACACCGATCAGCGCCTCTCTGCCGCGCGTTGCCTGCCGGATCGCCTCGACGCCCTCGTCCGAAGAGCTCGGTGCCGTCCATACGTGCAGTGTCACATCGAAACCGGCCCTGTCGAGCGCCTGGTGAACACGGCGGCCCAGTGCTTCGTGGGTGATGGGGTCGCAGACCACACACAGGCTTTGACCGGCATGCTGCGCACGCACCAGATCCGCTTCGCGACCGGCCAGCGACTCACCGATCACGATGTCGTTGATCGGGATCCCGTAGCGTCGACCGGTTCCAGGTTCCTCCCAGGTTCCGGCGACCAGACTGCTGAGAACGCCACCGTGATGCGCATCGTCGCGAGCACTCACCCCGGGGCTTGCCTCTGCTGCGCGGCGAACTCGCCGAGCTGACGAGTGATTTCCGCCGTGGCTGCGTACAGCGGCCGGTAAATCTCGAGCAGGCGCTGGTAGTGCGGTGAGCGCGAGGCATCCGGCATGACGGGCGTGGTTTCACTGGCCATGGCTTGCGCCGCCGCGGTGATGCTCGGGTACCAGCCGGCGCCTGTGGCGGCGATCATGCCGGCGCCGAGTGCAGATGCCTCGACCGTGTTGCTCACATGCACAGGCTTGCCGGCTGCATCCGCCAGCATCTGCCGCCACAAGACACTGTTGGCACCGCCGCCGATCGCCACGTAGTGACTGATTTCCTGCCCTGCGGCAGCTTCGGTATCCTGCGTTCTCATCACCTGATCGAGCGTGATCGCTTCCAGGATCGCCCGGTAGATGTGCGCTTCGGTATGACTGCAGCTGAGCCCCATGATGATGCCGCGCGCATTCACGTCCCAGTGCGGGTCCATGGTGCCAGCGAAGTAGGGTTGCACCAGCAGGCCGTCCGAGCCGATGGGCAGGCGCTCGGCAGCGACCTCCAGCGCATCGAACACATCCGCGTCGGCACGGCCTCGGGCGACGAAACGCTCGACGAACCAGTTGATGAGGAAGGCGCCGGAGCGCAGGCAATTCTCGTAAACGTAGCCTTCACCCTGCGCCGCCACCTCGGTGCGCCAGGCCGAACCGTAGCGGTACTCCGGCGACCAGATACCGGACACCACCGCGGTGCCAAGGTTGATGTATGCGCGATCGGGAATCGTGCAGTTGGTGCCCAGCCCCGCACATTGACCGTCGCCGCCACCGGCGAACACCGGCAGATCATGCGGCAAGCCGGTCTGCTCAGCCATATCCCTCGCGACCCGACCCAGCAAAGTGCCCGGCGCCGAGGCTTCGGCGAGCTGTTCGGAGCGCAGGCCTGTGGCTTCCAGCAACGACTCCGACCAGCACTTGGCCTGTACGTCGAAGATGCCCATGGGATCGGCACTGCTCCAGCTCGTGCGATACGGCCCGCCGCACAATCGCTGGATCAGATAGGCCTGAACATCGACATAGTGGCGAGCCTGTGCGAACACCTCGGGTTCATGTTCGCGCAACCACAGGAACCGGTAAAGCGCCGGCGTGATATCCGGGTAGCGCCCAGTGATGCGGTGAATGTTCTCCGCACCGAAACTTGCGGAGAAGGAGGCCACCTCGCTGCGTGCCCGCTCGTCGAGCCACAGCATGGCCGGATACAGGGCATCGCCGTGCTCATCCAGCACCGCAACGGTCTCACGCTGATTCGAAATTGCCAGACCCGCCAGCCGTTGCGTGTCGAGACCGTCGGTGCAATCGCGCAACGCGGCACGGCATGACTCCCACCAGTGCAGCGGATCCTGCTCGTAGAAGTCGAGCCGCGGATTGTTCATGGCGATGTCGGCACGGCCCTCTGCAACCGCCTCTCCCCGGCAATTCCAGGCGATCGCCTTGGTACTCTGCGTGGAGCTGTCGAGTCCGATCACGAGAGCGTCTTCCCTGACGCTCCCTGAACGGACCGTATGGCCGCTTTCAGCCAATGATGCCGTCCACCTTCTTGGCTATCTCATCCATGACTTCCTTCGGCGAATCGTACTCACCTGCGAAGTAGCGCCCCAGTTCCAGCGGAATGGTATCGCTGGAGATCTCGGTCCATTCGGGCAGATCTGGCTCGGAACCCATATGGTTGGCGATGGTATCGCGCACCACATCGAGGTGCCGCGTGGTGCCACCCGCCTGATTGTCGGTATTGGCCTTGACGCGCTCGTCGTCGTAAACGCTGGCCCGCGTGGGGCCGGTGCCGCCACCGAGCGTGGTGATGAACACCTGCGTGTCGAACGAGGTTGCCCATTGTGCGAACAGCCAGGCCGCATCCACGTTCTTCGAGTATTTCGACACGGCCAGTGAGGACCCGCCCTGGTGGCCGACACCGGGTATCTCGCCATAGCCGGTTTCCTCCACGGTACGGAGCTTGCCGGTGGCAGCAGGCGGCACGGCCGCCTCCATCAGACCCGACACGGTGGAAGTCTCGGGATTATCCCAACCGGGGAAGTTCTCGCCCCAGGTCATGACCTGGCCCACGATTCCCTGAGCTACCGACTGCCCCTGTCCGTCCCACGTCCAGGTGGTGACCCCTTCGGGCATGTTGGCCTTGAGCTTGTTCCAGTATTCCATCGCAGCGAGCCCCGCTTCATCGTTGCCGCTGAACTTGCCATCGCTATTGAAGATGGAACCGCCATTACCCCATAACCAGCAGGTCCAGTCGCATTCCAGACTGTAGTGGCCGGATTTCATCTGCCCCGTGGTGCCGTAGATCTCCGGGCCCTTGGCTTGCTGGATCGCATCGGCATTGGCCAGGAACTGCTCCATCGTGGTGGCGACTTCGAGATCGAGCTCTTCGTAGATATCGCGGCGATACATCTGGATGAAGATCGGAATATCGTACGGTACGCCTACCATGACCCCATCGTACATGGAGATGCCATCCACCAGTGCCGGCAGGAAGTCGTCCATGTTGTAGTTCGGCATGGCAAGTTCCGAGCTACTCTCGTACTTCTCGCGCGGATCGATCACGTCGCCTGCGAAGCTTGCCATCCAGCTCTGATCGATGTAGTAGAGGTCATAGGTGCCGAGGCCCGAGGCCACATCGAGCGTCAGCTTCTGCAGTACCTGCTCGAGCGGCAGCACTTCGATCTCCACCTTGATGCCGGTGGCTTCTTCGAAGATCGGCTTCAATGCGGAGTTGATCGCGTTCGACGGTGGTGTGGATTCGGTGGCCAACCGCACCGTGGTACCGGCGAACGGCTTGGCCGCCTCTTTCAGCCAGGCCATCATGTCGGCATCCATCTCGATGTCTTGCGCATGCGCGGCCGGAATGAAACCACCTCGTGCACCGAACGGCGACAAGCCGGTAGCACCCAACGCACCAACGCCCAGACCGAGCTTCGCCGCACCGCGCAGGAACGTGCGCCGATCCATGCGACCCCGAACATACCGATCGGTGAGCGACGCCAGATGCCGCTTGCGGTTGTTGTGATTGAACCTCATCTCTTCCTACCTCCGTTGTGAGCCCCCATCGAGGACCTTTCGAATCGTCTATCACCTGACCGGTTACCTGGCCTATTGCTTGAGCGAACCCATCGTCAGACCTCTTACCAGATTCTTCTGCACCAGCAGGATGAATATGAACGCCGGAACCATGGCCCCTACGCCAAGGGCGGCCATCTTGCCCCAGGCCGTGCCGGTGGATGTGACGAACGTGGATGACACCACCGGCACTGTCTTGAGCCCCGTCTGCGTCAGCGTCAACACGAACAGGAATTCCGTCCAGCTGAAGATGAAGCACAGGACGGCGGTGGCAGCGACACCACCGAGCGCCATGGGTGCGACGATGCGGCGGAAGATCAACCAGCGTGAGGCGCCGTCTATCAGGGCGGCTTCATCGATCTCGACCGGAATGTCGTCGAAGAAGCTCTTCAGCAGCAGCACCGCCAACGGCAGGTTCATCAATGCGTGCACGATGATGATTCCGGTGTAGGTGTCGAGCAGCCCGAATTGCTTGTAGATGAAGAACATGGGTATCGCGATGGCCACCGGCGGCATCATCCGGGTGGACAGTATCCAGAACACGAAATGATGCTGCCCTGCGAAGCGCATGCGCGACAGGGCATACGAGGCGAAGGTGGCGATGACGATGACCAATGCCGTAGAGCCCACGGCGACGATGATGCTATCGACCAGCCTCGGCGTCATGTAGAAGTTGCCGCCACCCGACAGGCTGGCCGCACCCTTCGCGTAGCCGAGCGAAATACCGAAAACCTCCTCGAACGAGCGCCCGCTGAAGGTGAAGTCGAACAGCAACGGCGGCAGATGAAAGATCTCTCGCTCTACTCTGAAGGCGATGGTGAACCAGTAGAAGATCGGAAACGCGAACAGCGCGACCACCAACCAGGCGGCCAGTGCACGCAGCAATCGTTGTGAAGGGCTCAACATGGCATTCTCATCCTCACCACCGAAGCTTCGTCAACCATACGAACACATTCGCCACGATCAGAATAACGAACAGCGACAACAGGCTGATGGTCGCCCCGTAGCCCCACTTGACGAAGCTGAAGGTCTGCTCCCAGGCGTACAGGCTCAACGTGTACGTGGAAGTGCCGGGGCCGCCGGAAGTCATCACATACATGTAGTCGAAGGTACGGAAGAGGTCGATGCCGCGAATCAGCACTGCGATGGCAATGACCTTGGAGAGCATCGGAAGCGTCAGACGACGAAAGATCTGCCAGCCCGATGCCCCGTCGATGACGGCAGACTCGAACGGCTCGGTGGGCATGGCACGCAGCCCCGCCAGGAAGATCAGCACCATGAACGGCGTCCATTGCCAGATATCTGCAATCATGACCCCGGCGAGCGCGGTGGCAGGGTTGCCGAGAATCGACTTCGTGCCGAGCAGGCCCAGATCCCGCAGCACATAGGTCAGGACACCGAACTGTGCATCTTCCAGGAGCAGGAACATCATGCCTGCGATGGCGGGCGGAATCACGAGCGTCAGCGTGAGCACGCCACGCAGGAAACCGAACCCCGGATCGTCCGAATCGAGCAATACGGCAATACCGAGACCCAGCACCAGTTGAATGACCAGACAGACCCCGGTGTAGAGTAAGGTGATGGTCAGCGCACTCCACAACCGGGAGTCTGAGAACAACTTGCTCCAGTTGGCCATGCCGACCCATTCGAGCGTGCGCTCCCGCGGCACGAACTCGTGGAAGCTCAACCAGATGTTGTAGAAAAAGGGGAACAGGGCGAACACTACCAGCATCGCGATCAACGGTGCCAGCCAGGGCCACGCACGATCGGAAAGCAGAAACTTCGGTGCAGCGAGTGTCGAACGATTCATGAAACGAGACTGCCACAAGGTTTGTTACAGTACAACACATTTGTTATTCTCAACAGACACATGTAGCCTGCGATCCGGAACCTCAGCCAGGCACGCTTGCGCACGGTGCTGACCAAGGTACAGACCCACCTGAACACATGCGCATTCGCGGTGTTTCAACTACCGGCTTCCCGTAACTACTCTCATCGGTTGCGATCAGGTCGGCCACGCTCAAGGATGCGTGTTCAATGATTCAGCGCTTTGGTGCCTCCGACGATGATTGGCCGGAACAATTGGCCGTACGAGTCGCTCGCTGTTACTACGAGCTGGGAATGACACAGCTGGAAATCGCGACCAGCCTGTCGATAGGCCGCGCTCGTGTGATTCGGCTACTCGCTGAAGCACGCGAGCGCGGCGTGGTGAGCATCACGATCCATTCACCCCTGCTCGAAAACGAAGTGCTGATCGACGAACTCAGGCAGCGCTACGATCTGCTGATGGCGGACGTCTGCATGAGCCGCGCTACGGACGAACATGCGCTGGCGCAACAGATTGCCGCCGCTGCCTGCCTGAGCGTGCGCCCTTTCCTGATCGACGACATCACCATCGGGTTGGGATGGGGCATTACCCTTCAGGCCTTCGCCACCCAGCTCAAGCCCACCGCCCGGCGCGGCGTTTCGGTAGCCGCATTGCTCGGCTCGCTCACACGCCGCTCCACGATGACCCGCTTCGAAGCCACCACCGCACTGGCGGCGCGGCTCGACGCCGAGTGCCTCTATCTGCCCGCGCCCATCGTGTGCGACTCGGAAGACAGCCGGCGGGTACTGATCGAACAACCGATGTTCAGGAACATTCAGAAAGTGGCGTTGAAGGCCGATCTTGCATTGGTCAGCATCGGCGGGCTGGACAGCGCGACCATTCGCGCGGTGGGTCTGATCAACGACCGTGAGTTCAAGCGCTTGCAGAAGCGCAACGCCATCGGCAACTTCCTCGGTTACTACATCGATGCGGATGGCGGGATAATCGATTGCGCTATGAACCGTCGCATCATCGGCATCCCCGGCGAACGTTTCAGAAGAATTCCCCGACGCATCCTTATATCCGGCGGTGAGAGCAAGGTCGATGCGATGCACGCGGTACTGGCACAGGGTTTCATCAATGGCCTGGTCACCGATCAGCAGACGGCCCGGGCCTTGCTCGCTCGAGAAGGCTGAACGCGGTTCACCACCCGATACCCTACGCGCTTCATATACCTACACGCACTCACCATCTCCAGGAGCTCGAACGACAAAATGCAAGATCGGAACGTGAGGCAGAAGATCATCGACCTGTGTCTCGACATGAACCGCTCGGGCCTGAACCAGGGCACCTCGGGCAACATCAGCGCACGCCATGAAGGACGCATGCTGATCACGCCGAGCGGAACAGCCTACGAGCAGATGAAGCCCGAGGACCTGGCGAGCATGTCGTTGGATGACATCGAAGATGAAGCAGGGAATGACGAGGCGTGCGAATGGGTCGGGCCGCTGAAGCCATCGTCCGAGTGGCACTTTCATCGTTCCATCCTGCGAGCCAACCCGTCTTTCGGGGCCGTCATTCACACCCATTCCACGTACGCCACCGTGCTATCGATCGCCCGCCGGAACATTCCTGCCTGCCACTACATGATCGCGGCGTTCGGAGGCAACGATGTACGCTGTGCCGAATACGCCACGTTCGGCACTCCCGAGCTGTCAGCCAACATCGCTATTGCCATGGAAGAACGCAGTGCCTGCCTGCTGGCCAATCACGGCATGATCGCCGCGGGTTCCACGCTCGACAGGGCCATGTGGGCCGCGGTGGAACTCGAGACATTGTGCAAGCAATACCATCTCGCCTGCCTGCTGGGTGACGTGACCATTCTGCCCGACACCGAGATGCAGCGAGTGGCGAGGAAGTTCCGAAGCTATGGACCCACCAGCGAACCGACAGAAGACAAAGTCTCCGACAGCCAGACAGCCGAAGCCGAAATTCTTGGCGAAACGTCGCACGAATATTCCCGCAGCGCAACGAGCAAGGGCGATACTCGACGTGGTTGAGGCTGCATTATTCGATATGGACGGCTTGCTGCTGGACAGCGAGCGTCTGTCGTTGGATGCCTATCTGGCGACCGTAGAGCAGTTCGATCTCGGCCAGTACAGCACCACGGGGCACCGCGACACCTTCAATCTACTCGTAGGCGCCAATCAACAGGCTCATTTCGTCGTCCTCCACCGGGCGTTCGGGCAACATATCGATGCGGCCGTTTTCCATAAGGTATGGATGGATCGATACCTCAGTGTCGTGGCGTCGGGCCCGGTGCCTGTGAAGGCGGGAGCGCACGAACTGCTGCAATGGCTGAATGAACAAGGCATCGTGTGTGCCGTCGCCACCTCGACCAACACCGATGCCGCAACCCACAAGCTCACCGACGCCGGCCTGATAGGCTACTTCCGCACGCTCACCGGCGGCGATCAGGTCAGTCGCAGCAAACCGGCACCGGATATCTACCTGCACGCCGGCCGTTCCGTGAACGCCGACATGAGTCGATCCCTGGGCTTCGAGGATTCCCCCAACGGCGTGCGCTCGGCGCTGGCTGCCGGGCTCGATGTCGTGCAGATACCCGACCTTTTACCGCCGACGCCGGAACTGTTGGCATTGGGGCATCGTGTGCATGGCAGCCTGCTGGAAGTGAGGAACCTGTTGGCAGCGGGGGCGTTTCCTGATCGAAGCTGATTGACGATGACGAACACATGTTGACGGGTTCAGATCTATTGTCATGTCAGGGGACCACCTGTAGCCCCAATGACAGGACATTCCATCCTCGATCATGCTGTTGAAGAATCGAAAATACAAGGCTGGAATCAGTAGTCGGCAAGTGCACTCTGTACGCAAGGGCGCTTCAGCATGGCGGCATGATGTGCCTGAACCCTCGGGTATCTTGAGATATCCACGTCATCGCCTTCCAGCCACTGGCAGATCGCGAACAGATACGGATCACTGATCGAGAAGTCGTTGCCATGAACCCAGGGCCCATGCAAGGCTTCGGCCTCGATCAGATCGAAACAGCGCGACATGGATGTGGGCACGAAAGCAGTAAGCGCGGCCTGCGCATCGGTATCGTCAGTCCATCGCGACCCACGCATCTTGTGTGCATGTGCAACGTGTACCGTCGAGCACAGGTAACTATTGAATGACTGAATATGTGCAAACGCCAACGGATCGCTCGGCATGGCGAGCGAGGACGAAGGCGCGATCTGCGCAAGGTACACGAGAATAGCCGGCGTCTCCGTCAGCACCACTCCGTTGACCGCCAATGCGGGTACCCGCAGCTTCGGATTCACCATCCGGTAGGTGTCGGAAAGTTGTTCCCGATTCGCAAAATCGACCTTGCGCCGTTCGTAGGCCAGGCCGGATTCCTCCAGAGCGATGTGCGCAGCAAGGCCAATGGTTCCCGGCATCGTGTAGTAGATCATGGTCATTGCGTTACCGTCGTCGTGTTTATGATCAGACATCATCGTTCTCCATGCTGGCAGGTTCGGGTGGTGGTCATGCACGCTCACGCGCCAGAAGACGTAGGTGCGCAGAACGCGCTCCGCAAGTCGATGCCTCCATCGCCCCCGCCCCTCCACCACATGCGCGCGACGATCACCGTTCTCGTCTCCGGTGCCATGCTGCGCAGTGCCGAGCCAAGCTTGAAGGTCAAGACCCCGATGATGGACTGAAGCGACGCGAGGTGGTGCCGAAAGTTACCACCGCAGTGGCGGATGAGGCAGTGGTGAACTACTTCGGGCGATCCACCCACCGGATCGCGATCAGCGACGAGCGAATCGTGGCAGCCAGTGATACGCGGGTGAGCTTCCGGTACAAGGACTACCGTCCCAACGGCACACGGCGTACGCTGACCCTGGAGACGGGCGCATTCATTCGCCCCTACCCACCGCACGGGCTGCCCAAAGGCCTAACGCGCG
>CBDCAW010000079.1:0-4835 GCA_965214025.1 Granulosicoccaceae bacterium | reverse complement strand
ATTCTCCAATCGAGCTCATCGAGCGGCGCTGGCAACAGGCGGCCCAGCGGTGCCGGCACACCCCGAACCAGAGCGGGCGGCGCCTCGGCCTTCAACTCGTGCTTGCCGGCTGCCGATCGAAGCAGTTCGGCCGCAGACATCGACACACTCGTATGCGAGCCGGTATCGACAGCCCAGCCACCCACGGCATCGGCGATGGACGCTTTCGCTCGGCACAAGGGACAGATGGTGAGGTGACAGGCCACCACGGTTTCCATCGCACTGCTCAACGTTCCGGCCGAGTAGTCCTGCAATGTCTCATCGGACAGGTGATGTGACACGGTCATTGGTGCTTCCTGAATTCGGTGCTGGCTCGACGGGCTGTCAAGGCTCCAGTTCCTGCTCTATGAACGTGCGTACGGTCTGCATTGCCAGTCGGATGCGCGATTTTACAGTGCCGATCGGCAAGTCCAGCCACTGTGATATGGAGCCGTGGGATTGCCCGCGAAAGTAGGATAAGTGCATCACTTGACGTTGCTCCGGCGGGAGCTTGTCCATCGCGGTCTTGAGCAATTCCGATGCCTGCTCGTTGGCCACATACTGTTCCTGAACGTCGACTTCCGGTACATCACCTTCGAGCATATCGTCGTCGAGTTCCACCTCGATTCTCGAATTACCGCGCAGGTAATCGATTCGACGGTTGCGCGCGATCGTGAACAACCACGTGCTCGCCGCCGCCTTGCCCGGGTCGTAGCTCTCGGCGCGTCGCCATACGGTGAGCATGATTTCCTGAGTGAGCTCTTCCGCCGTATCCTCGTTCATGCCCTTGCCCATCAGGAACGACTTGACACGACCAGCGTAGTAGTCGTAAACATCGGCGAAGGCTCTTTCATCGCGCTCGCGTCCGATGGCGACCAAATTGTCGCCCATGCGCTTGCGCAGCTCCAGGGCGGCATCCTGTCGCGTCGGATTCATGCTGGGGAGGACGGTGTTCATGGCAGGACCACAGCTTACGCTACTATCAGTTGCTCAGATCAACTTTGATCTGAGCTTGCATGGCGCGCGTAGCGTGTGTTTAAACATATTTTCTATGAGTAAATTGCCTTCCTGATGACGCCAGTGCAAAAATTTCCGGACTCGAGAGGGGCAGATCGCCAGAGCGATCAGACTGGCGGGCGCCTGAAAATCGCGGTGGTCGGTGCGGGAGCTGCAGGTTTGTCCGCCGCGTGGCTGTTGTCCCGATCGCACGACGTCACGTTGCTCGAAAAGGACGACAGGCTTGGCGGTCATGCGCACACGGCCCTGTTGCCTGCGAACGGTGGTCTGCCTGTCGATACCGGCTTCATCGTCTACAACGAGACCAACTACCCCAACCTGGTGGAGTGGTTCAAGATGCTGGGGGTGGCTACGGAGAACAGCGACATGTCGTTCGCTGTCAGCCGGGACAACGGTGGTTTCGAGTATGCGGGCGGGCCGTTGTTCGGGTTGCTTGCCCAGCCTACGTTGCCGTTCAAGCCGCGTTTCTGGTCGATGTTGCGCGGGTTGCTGCGCTTCTATCGCGAAGCTCCGAAGAAGATACCGGCTGATTCGACGAAGACCTTGGGCGAGTTCCTGACGGCGGAGAATTACTCCGACGCCTTCATCAATGATCATCTGCTGCCCTTCGGCTCGGCCATATGGTCGACTTCCAGGGCGAAGATGCTCGACTACCCGGCCGCAGCGTTCATCCGGTTCTGCGACAACCACGGCTTGCTGAATGTCCGCGACCGACCCCAGTGGCGCACCGTCACCGGAGGCAGTGCACGCTACGTGGCTGCGGCACGTCACGAGATCGGCGAGCAGAACGTGCGTACGGACTTCCGGGTCAGCAATATCGAGCGATATTCCGATCACGTTTTCATACACGGGCGAAGCAGCGAGGTGCTGAAGTTCGACCAGGTTGTGATCGCCACCCATGCGAACCAGGCCCTGGACCTCATCGACGACCCTGATGATCTCGAGGCCGATCTGCTCGGCAGGTTCGACTACGAACAGAACCTCGCCATCCTGCATACCGACACTCAGTTCCTGCCGAAGCGTCGGCGCGCCTGGTGCAGTTGGAACTATGTGGAACGCGGCACGGGTGCTCAGGACAAGATAGGTGTGAGCTACTGGATGAACCGGCTGCAGAATATCGAGAGCGATGTGCAGTACGTGCTCACGCTGAACCCGGCCACACCACCGGACGCTCAGTCGATACTGCGCACGCAGGTCTTCGAACACCCGACCTATACGGTGGGCACGTGGCAGGCACAGCAGCGTCTCTGGGAGCTGCAGGGTCGCCATCGCTGCTGGTTCTGCGGCAGCTACTTCGGGGCCGGTTTTCACGAAGACGCCGTGCAGGCCGGTTTGGCGGTGGCTGAAGCGTTGGGTGGCAAGGCACGCCCCTGGGATCTGGCCTCACCCTCCGGGCGAATCGTGACGGGTGAGTCACCCGAGCATTTGCCGGGCGCCTTTTCACAGACGGCCGCGAATACGTTTGTCGACAACGCCGACCATCGATCGCCCAGCCGGGCTCTGGGGTGACGCTGACCTCCGGGCTGTATACCGGCCAGGTTTATCACCGGCGCAGCCGCCCGAAGGTTCATGAGCTTCGCTACAAGGTCTTCACGCTGCTGCTCGATCTCCAGGCTATCGACAGTCTGGTTTCGCGCCTGTGGCTGTTCTCCCGCAACCGGTGGAATCTCGTCAGCTTTCACGACAGGGATTTCGGTACGGGTCGTTCGGTTCCTTCCGAAAGCCTCACCGCCTACGTCGAGCGGCTGTTGAGGGAGCACGGCGAGATGCGTGTGCCCGAGCGCATCCTGCTCAGCTGTTATCCCCGTGTACTGGGTTACGCGTTCAATCCGCTTTCCCTGTTCTACTGCCTCGACGATCAGGGTGCAATCTATGCCGTGGTTCACGAAGTGCACAACACGTTCGGCGAGCGCCATGCCTATGTGTTACCGGTAGCTGACCCGGATCCAGGGGAAGGTGGCCCGGAAGATGGTTGGATACATCAACGAACCGGAAAGTCGCTTTTCGTCTCTCCGTTCGCACACATGAACATGCACTACGAGTTTCGCCTGAACGCTCCGGGCGAGCGTCAGGTGGTGGTGATCAAGGTGTTCGACGATGCCGGGCAATGGCTCACGGCCAGCTATACCGCAAGCCGAGAACCGCTGACCGGTGCACGGTTGCTCAGGTGCGTATCGTCGCAACCGTGGATGACGTGGAAAGTCACGCTTGGCATTCATTGGGAGGCCTTGCGACTGTGGCTCAAGCGGGTGCCATGGTTCAGCCACGTGCCGAAAGGCTCTGTACCGGAAGCCCGTGTACCGAACGCCCCCGCATCGAGAGTTGCCGTACCGAACGCTCACATGCCGAACGTTCGTGGGCAGACAACCAACCCAGCCCGGGCTCCTGCCGAAAGTGCCTCACCACCGACCAATGCGCTTTCCTATCGTGTAGGCTCGCTACGGAAACAGTCGCGTGATGAACAATGACAGAATTGAATAAGCAAACACTTGACGCGGCTAATCAGGCGCTGGGCACCGTCGGGCAAACACTGGACGCGGTCAATGGCACCGCCCTCGTTTCCCCGCCTCGCGCACGAACCGCAACCCGGCGCCTGTTCGGCGCGATCATCGGCAAACGGTTCGATAACGCACTCGACGGTATCCGCGATGGTCAGCTGACGCTGAGCTGGCCTGACGGGCATGTGAGCGTACATGGGAGCAGGGTGCGAGAGTCAGACCCGTCCGTGAGTGTGACGTTGAACAGTCTGAAACCGCTGCGGCGCCTGATGCTCGGCGGGGAAATCGGTTTCGCGGAAAGCTACCTGCGGGGTGAGTGGACCACCGACAGCCTCATTGGCCTGTTCGACCTGATCGTGCGGAACGAGAACAACATGACGCACGCGGTCGGTGGCACGTGGATGTCGCGGGTGCTGAACCTGCTGGGGCACTGGCAGAACCGCAACTCGCGTACCGGTAGCCAGCGCAATATTGCCTATCACTACGACTTGGGCAACGCCTTCTATCAGTTGTGGCTTGATGAGTCGATGAGTTATTCATCCGCCCTGTACGACACACCAGATCGATCACTGGCGCATGCGCAGCACGGTAAGATGCAACGCGTGGTCGATCTGCTGCAACCGGTGCCGGGGGCGAACGTGTTGGAGATCGGCTGTGGCTGGGGTGCGATGGCCAACCGGCTGGCGACCACTGCCGAGTGCCGGGTAACCGGTATTTCCCTGTCCAATGAACAGCTTGCGTACGCGCGCGAGCATCAGAACGTGCCGGAACGTACAGAATTTCGCTTTCAGGACTACCGCGAGGTCACCGGCCGTTTCCAGCATGTGGTTTCCATCGAGATGTTTGAAGCCGTCGGTTCGCAATACTGGCAGGCGTACTTCGCGAAGCTTGCCGAGCTGCTCGAGCAGGGCGGTACGGCGGTGCTGCAGGTCATCACCATTCTCGAAGAGCGCTTCGAGGCTTACAAGCGTACGCCAGACTACATCCAGCGGTACATCTTTCCCGGCGGCATGCTACCGACTAAATCCGGTCTGAGTGAGCTGGTCAAGGGGGCAGGGCTTGCGCTGGAAACCACGCAATGGTTTGGCCAAAGCTACGCCCAGACGCTGGCCGCGTGGTACGAACGGTTCGAGCAGTCGGCGCGTGAAGTGCGGGGGCAGGGGTTCGATGAGCGCTTCATGCGTATGTGGCGTTACTACCTGGCTTATTGCGAGGCCGGGTTCCGCAGCGGCACCACCGATGTGGGGTTGCTGGTGATCAGGAAGCCGTGAGGAAGTCCGCCGATTTGGGCTGGAGCTGTAT
>CBDCAW010000078.1:0-3496 GCA_965214025.1 Granulosicoccaceae bacterium | reverse complement strand
GCGTTGCACCGGCTTCCGCCCACCGCTTGCAGTCACCACGCGAGTCGGATTTCCCTGTCGTATCGGCCGGCGGCTACGGCTTGCAGTAGCGGCCATGGTGACCCTGGGCGTCATGGTGGCCGGCTGCAGCAGCGGCCCGCCACCGAAGCTGTACCTGCTGGAACCGGTGCGTGACCTGGCTGCCGAGCCGGCGCTGAGTGGTATCGGTGCGATCGGTCTGGGCAAGGTGAGCCTGCCGGCCTACGCCGATGATGAACGCATCGCCACGCGGGTCGACGGGACGCAGGTCAGGATAGATGATCGTGAGCGCTGGGCGGAGAGACCGGTGGATGCATTGTCGCGACTGATCGCCGGCCAGCTCGGTGCGACGACCGACGCCACCGTGCTGGCCGAGCCTTTTCCGCGTGGGTTCGATCCCGAGTATCGGGTGGAAGTCATCTTCGACCGGTTGTTGCGTGAAGCGAGCGGTGGGGTCGAGATGTCGGGCCATGTCAATATCATCGCGGGCGATGGTCGGCAGGTGTTGCGGGTCATGCCTTTCCAGCAGACGCAATTTTCCCAGAGCGACGATTTCGCCGCGTTCTTCCAGGCGGTATCGTCAGGCATCAATGTGTTGACCGGCAGGATCACCGAGGCCCTTTCGGTGTTGAAGCGGAACGCGTAAGCAGCCGGGAAGATCGAGAGTATGTGGTTAAAGTCGAAGGCGCGAACAGCGGGCAGACAGGAAACAAGGAACAGATCATGACCATTCAGGCAGTCGTCTGGAACGAGAACGTGCATGAGAACAGCAATGCCGTGGTCCGCGAAATCTACCCCGATGGCATTCACGGCGCCATTGCCGATTCACTGAATGCGGCCGAGGGGGTGAGTGCGAAGAGCGCGACGTTGCAACAGCCCGAGCATGGTTTGAGCCAGGAGGTTCTGGCCTCCACCGATGTACTGCTGTGGTGGGGTCACGCGGCGCATGGCGATGTGGCTGATGAAATCGTCGAGCGGGTGCAGCAGCGCGTGTGGGAGGGCATGGGCCTGATCGTGCTGCATTCAGGCCATTTCTCGAAGGTCTTTCGTCGTCTGATGGGTACGCCGTGTTCCCTGACGTGGCGTGAGGCAGGCGAGAAGGAGCGGGTGTGGGCGGTGAACCCGGCGCACCCGATCGCGGCCGGTCTCGAGGCCGGTCGTTTCGAGCTGGCGCAGTCGGAGATGTACGGCGAGCCTTTCGCGATTCCCGAGCCTTCGGAAACGGTGTTCATCTCCTGGTACGACGGCGGTGAGGTGTTCCGCTCGGGGTGCACCTGGCAGCGCGGTGCCGGGCGTATCTTCTATTTCGGACCGGGGCACGAGACCTACCCCATCTACCATGATCCCATCGTGCAGCGTGTGCTCCTGAACGCGGTTCGCTGGGCGCATCTCGGGACGCGCTGGAGCGGTATCGACGATGCGCCGAACCGTCCCACCGACCAGGCGCTGGAGCCGATCGAGCAAAAGGGGCCGCGCTTGCATCAAGACGGTGAGGCTGGCCTGCGTTGAAGGCCTTGCGCGTATTGCTGGTCGGAACCGGCCGCATGGCCCACACGCATGCCCGGCGGTTCAACGCGATCGACGGCTGCCAGGTGGTGGCGGCTGTCGATATCGTCCCTGAGCTGCTGAGCGCTTTCTGCGACAGGCATGCGATCAGGCATCGGTTCTCCAGTATCGACGAGGCCCTGGCATTCGGCGAGTTCGATGCGGTGTCGGTGGTCACGCCGGATGTCTTCCATGCGCCGGTCGTGTTGCCGTGCCTCGCTGCCGGCCTGCCGGTGCTGTGCGAGAAGCCGCTGGCCGACACGACGATCCAGGCGCAGCTCATGGCCGATGCGGCCGCGCGCTCCGGCGTGCTGAACCTGATGAACCTCACCTATCGCTCGTCGGGTGCGTTGTGCGAGGCGCGTCGGTTGGTGGATGCCGGAGAGCTCGGCGAATTGCGGCATGTCGAGGCGGCCTACCGGCAAAGCTGGCTGGTGAGCGACTACTGGGGTGTGTGGAACGAGGAAGACGCATGGCTGTGGCGCTTGTCTACCGCCCATGGCTCACTGGGGGTCCTTGGCGATGTGGGCATCCATATACTCGACTACACGCTCGCCGGTTGCGGCCTCCACATCGATGAGCTGCAGTGTCGGTTGCAGACCTTCGACAAGGCGCCTGACAACCGTGTCGGGCACTACGTTCTGGATGCCAACGACTCCTGCATGATCAACACCGTGTTCGACAACGGGGCGTTGGGCAGCATCACGATGTCGCGCTACGCCAGCGGGCATCAGAACGATCTGGAGCTGTCGGTGTTCGGTACCCGCGGTGCGGTGAAGATTGCCACGACCTTGCAGGGCGACACGATCAGCAGCAGTATCGGCGCTGACATGCACCGCCAGCGGTGGAGCGAACGGACGATGCCTGCGGAGCCGGATACGTTCGACCGATTCGTGGACGCGTGGCGCAACGGCCTGCCGGAGTCGCCGGATTTCGCACATGCAGCCAGCCTGCAGCGCCTGCTGGAGCGCTGCTTCGAGAGCGATGCGGAACGGCGCTGGCTATCTGTTGACGGACCCATGGCCTGATCACACACTGATTCCGTTGCCGGGCCGGCCACAACGGGCCGGCCACAACGGGCCGAACACGACGGGCCGAACACGACGGGCCGAACATGACGGGCCGAACATGACAGGCCGAATACGACGGGCTACCCGGCGAGAATGCCGCCGACGGTACCGCCCCGACTACTGGTGACGTAGCAGAAATGCCGCCGACAACACCAGACCCATGAGTGCAACGGTGATGCGCAAGGGTGTTTCCGGCATGCGCCTGGCCAGCCGCGCGCCACCGAAGCCCCCGATGACGCCACCTGCCAACATGAACGGCACCAGCGACCAGTCCACCAGGCCGGACCATACCAGCGGCACCACGGCGGTCGAATTGATCAGGAAGACCAGCAACACCTTGAAGGCGTTGGAGCGCTGCAGGTCGGCATCGTTGGTCAGCGACAGCACGGCCAGCAGCATGAAGCCAAGCCCGGCACCGAAGAACCCGCCGTAGAAGCCTGCAACGAACAGCAGCACCACGGATATCGACGCCAGACGCTTGTCGGCCACCAGCCGGTGCAGGCGTTCGGTGAGCCACTTGCCGAGCACGATGGTGACTACGGCGGTGACGATGAACCAGGGGACCAGCGCCACGAAGAGCTTCTCGCCAGAGACGATCAGGCTCAGGGCACCGGTCAGACTCCCCAGCAGGCAGGGCAACACGACACGCAGCAGTACGCCGCGGTCAATCGACAGCTCGTGCCGGTATACCCAGATGGCCGGGGCATGTGCTGGCCATAGCGTGACGGTGCCGGTGGCATTGGCCATCACCGGCGGCACGCCCAACGCGAGCAACAACGGAAAGACGATCAGCTTGGCGCCACCGGCCGCCGCGTTCACCCCTCCGCCGATGAGGCCGACGCACAGCAACAAAAAAGCTTCAA
>CBDCAW010000077.1:0-4737 GCA_965214025.1 Granulosicoccaceae bacterium | reverse complement strand
CATTCCACCGCTGGGCTATGCGCTGGCTCACCTGAAAGGGGTCTATGTGCTTGCCGAGAATGCGCACGGTCTGATCATCGTCGATGCACATGCTGCGCATGAACGAATCAATTACGAGCGGCTGAAGGCAGCGCACGCGGCCGGCGAGGTACGTAGCCAGGCGTTGCTGGTGCCGGTGTCGCTGCTCGTCAGCGAAGCCGAGGCGGATCGCTGCGACGAAAAGCAAGCCTGGCTTGCGTCACTGGGGCTGGAAGTGGAGCGTAGCGGGCCGGAGCAGCTGCGGATCCGTTCGGTACCGGCGTTGCTCGGCCACGCGGATGCCGAGGGTTTGCTGCGCGATGTCCTGGCCGATCTGATGGAGCATGGCGGCAGCGAACGCCTGCAGGCCGCCACCGATACAGTGCTCTCCTCGATGGCCTGTCATGGTTCGGTTCGTGCGCATCGCTGGCTGAAGCTCGACGAGATGAACGCGCTGCTGCGGCAGATCGAAAGCACGCCGAACAGCGGACAGTGCAACCATGGCAGACCTACCTGGACGCAGCTCGGTGAGCAGGATCTGGACAGGCTTTTCCTGCGCGGGCGCTGATGAACCCCGCCACCGAAGGGCACGACAACCTGCCGATCGTCTTCCTGCTCGGTCCCACCGCCAGTGGCAAGACGGCCCTGACACTCGCGCTTGCCGAACAGCGCGATATCGAGATCATCAGCGTGGATTCCGGGCAGGTGTATCGCGGAATGGATATCGGTACCGCCAAGCCGAGTCTGGCGGAGCGCGCCGACACGCCTCATCACCTGATCGACATTCGTGAGCCCACCGATCCGTACACGGCTGCGCACTTCTGCAAGGATGCGGTGCGCCTGATCGGCGAGATTCGGAAACGGGCCTGCATACCGGTGCTCGCGGGTGGCAGCATGTTGTACTTTCAGGCACTCGAGCTGGGCCTGGCGCCGCTGCCGTCGGCCGATCCGGCGTTGCGTGCCGAAATCGTGGCACAGGCGGCGAAGTTCGGCTGGCCCGCCTTGCACCGGGAACTGGCTACCGTGGACCCGGCCGCGGCCCTCCGCATCAAACCCACCGACCCGCAGCGATTGCAACGCGCGCTGGAAGTCTACCGGCTGACCGGCAAGCCGTTGAGCGAACTGCAGGAACGGCGAGTGCCGTGCCTGCCGGAACCGGCGTTGAAGTTCGCCCTCATGCCAGTCTCACGCGCCTGGCTGCACGCGCGTATCGCGATACGCTTCGATCATATGCTGGCGGCAGGACTCCTCGACGAGGTCCGTGCGCTGCGCGACCGGCCCGGGGTGCATCCCGAGCTGCCTGCGATGCGCAGCGTCGGCTATCGGCAGGCCCTGGAGCACCTGGCCGGGCAGACCAGCCGTCAGCAGTTCATCGACAAGGGGCTGGCCGCGACGCGCCAGCTGGCAAAGCGCCAGTTGACCTGGATGCGCGGCATGTCGGGTCTGCATGAGCTACCCTGTGACGAGCCTTCGGTGCCCACAAGCCTGGCACGAATACTGGCCCGATTGTAAGTTCATGAGGCAAACCCACCTTCACCGACCGGAGACGGTACCGGCATCGGTAGCGAGCCTGTTCACCGGATTTCCAGGCAGTGGCCGCAGCAAGCAAACCCAACCCCTGAAGCGATGACAATTTCACCATTGGTCGAGCAGATCGGCAATACGCGGCTGGTTCCCATTCAGCGCATCACGGCCAATACCAGAAACAATCGGGTATTCGGCAAGCTGGAAGGGGACAACCCGGCAGGTTCGGTGAAGGACCGGCCGGCGGCGAACATGATCCTGCGGGCGCAGGAACGCGGCACCATCAAGCCCGGCGACGTGCTGATCGAGGCCACCAGTGGCAATACCGGAATTGCGCTGGCCATGGTGGCCGCCACCATGGGCTACCACCTGCGCCTGATCATGCCCGAGAACATGACGGAAGAGCGGCGTGCCTTGATGCGTGCCTACGGTGCCGAGCTGATTCTAGTCAGTGAAGAGCAGGGCATGGAGCATGCGCGGGACATGGCAGCGGAGATGGGAGCCCGGGGTGATGGTCTGGTGCTCGACCAGTTCGCCAATCCTGACAACCCGAGTGCGCACTACCTCACCACAGGCCCCGAGCTGTGGGAAGCCACCCAGGGGCGCATCACGCATTTCGTCAGCTCGATGGGAACCACGGGTACCATCATGGGCGTTTCGCGGTACCTGAAAGAGCGGAATCCTGCGATTCGAATCGTCGGTGTGCAGCCCGAGGACGGCTCCAGCATTCCCGGTATACGGCGCTGGCCACAAGCCTATCTGCCGAAGATCTACGAGCCTGAGAGAGTCGATGAGATCATCGACGTGAGTGCGGTGGAATCGGAGGGCATGGCACGGCGGCTGGCGCGGGAAGAGGGAATACTGTCGGGTGTATCTTCAGGGGGTGCGCTGCTCGCGGCGAGCCGCCTCGTCGACAACCTCGACGACGCCGTGGTGGTCACCATCGTCTGCGATCGCGGTGACCGGTATCTGTCGAGCGGCCTGTTTCCGGCCACTTGATTCCGACCCTTGAATATACGCCTCCCGCAGCGACCGGGGTCTGTCGTTCCAGCCCTCAGTTCAAGGTGAACTGAACATCCACCCCGGCAACCCGCAGTTCGTCGCCGCTACGCAGCGGCACCGGATCGTCACCGATCGCATCATCATTCAAGGTAGGCCGGTCTGTACTTTCATCGCTCTCGACGTGCATCAGGAAGTAGCCGTCGGGCTTGCGCATGATCGCGGCTATCTGTATTCCGGGCCGTCCGAGCGTGGTGACAGGCTTGTCGATTTCCAGCGTCTGACCCGATTTCGCACCGTTGCGAATTTCAAGGGCGGCCCTGCCCATCGTGGTATCGAACAGCGCGTCATCACCGGTGTCGTAGGGAGCGACCACGGGCTTGACGTCGTCCAGCGGGTGCGCCCCATCGGCGACCGGAGACTCGGTGGCCCGGGCGTCGTCGGAGTCGGAAACCGTCGGCTTTTCCGCGATGGCTACATCGGGCGATGTCGCGCTCGGTGCAGCGGCTGACTGCTCTTCGTCAACCGCTTCACCGTCATTCGCATCGCCGGGAACGTTGCCCCGGACGCCGCCCTGGGTGACACCGAAAACAGTGCGGGACGCAACGGCCGAATCGTGATCGGAAGCATCCGCTGCATCTGCACTCGAAGCCGGCATTGAATCGTTATCCGTGCCCCCGTACGACTCCGCCCCCTGATTCTCGCTCTGGCTCCTGTCCTGATCCTCGGCCCCTGGCCCGGCCTCGATCTTATCCGCGCCTTTCGCTCCGGCCCACCTGTCGAAGCGCTGTGCAGGCACTGAGCTCTGTTCAGAGGGTTCACCGGCGGGTTCGCTGCTCGATTCGTTCGCGGATACACCGCTAAAAGAGTTCGTGCTCACCTTGGCCGACTGCGCATTGCCTGCAATCGCCGAAGGTTCCACGAGATTGGTACGTGCTGTTTCGGAATCGGGTGCTGATGAACTATCGAACGTACCCAGCCAGCTGACCCTGCTCTTGCCCACGGTGATCTCATCGCCATGATCCAGACGATGACGACTGATCCGCTCACCATTGATGAATGTGCCGTTGGTACTGTTGAGATCTTCTATCCAGACACCGTCTTCATCGAGCGTGATCTTCGCGTGGTTGCCACTCACGGACGGGCTGGCTATGCGCACATCATTGGTAGTGCGCCGCCCGAGGGTTATCGTCGAATGGCCTGCGTCGAAACGAAATTCGTCGGTGTCGTTGTTTTCGTTGGTAACGATCAGATGAGTCATGGGTCGGATTATTCGCAAAACTGCAGGGTCGCGTCAACAGAGGAATCAGCCATCTGATATCGGACGCACGTTTTCCGGTGGCTACGGCAACAGCGCTCGATGGCAGTGCGTACCGGGTTGGGGACAGGGGAACGGGTAATCCCACACGATGACGACAGGTTCGGAGGCTCGGCGCCTGTCATTACCATACGGTCGAGTTGAAGTTCAGTTGATCACCGGTTCGGCCTCGACCATTCGATCGGTGGAAGGTACCGCGATCTTCAGCGTCTGCCCAGGATGAATGATATGGGTGGCCGGCGCTACACCGCTGGCATTGGTGATGTCGTCGAGCTCGACCGCGTAGCGTTCCGCGATCGCTGACAGGGAATCGCCATGGGTAACCACGTAATCGACCGGCGACGCTTTCGGTTCTCGAGCGACCACCACCAAATGCTGCCCGACGCGGATGGTCTCGTCCGGCAGGTGATTGAGAGCTTGCAGCGCACCGCTCGTGGTTTTGTAACGTTCGGCGATCACGCCGAGCGAATCGCCGGCGATGACCTCGTGCGTCTCAGGCAGCGAGACGAGCTCCTGCTTGTCGCTCGCGGCCAGCGCGGCGACGAAACGATCGACATTGCCGTGAGGCAGGTACAGCGTGTGCGGCCCTTCAGGTGCCGTGATACCGTGAATCCAGCCGGCATTGAGGAACCGAAGCTCACGCTCCGGCAACCCTGCAAGGCTCGCGGCCCGATCGATACTGATGCGCGTTCCTGCATCGACTTCGACGAAGGCCGGCTTCTGCGGCACATCGGGTAATGTCAGCCCCGGCACCGGCGCAGCAGTCGCCTGAGCCTTGATCATCTGCAGCAGCGAGAACAGTTTCGGTACGTAGTTACGCGTTTCCTGCGGCAACGGCAACGACCAGTAGTCGGTGGGCTGACCGCGTTCACGGTTGT
>CBDCAW010000076.1:0-17636 GCA_965214025.1 Granulosicoccaceae bacterium | reverse complement strand
TAAAACTGCATTGCACTATCGCACATTGCAACACGGAAAGGAACGCGTCGTGCTGCACCTGTGAACTGGTGCTATTACCCGAAAAAGTGTGAAGTCGATTGTCCCCGACGAGATGTTCGGAGCGCGAGCCGAAGAGCCGTATGCGAGGCATACCTGTACTGCGCGTCAGCGCCTTTGCATGCGGTGGCCGCCGGGTACAGATCAGGATCAAACACGACAGCCAGGACGCCAGTGCGTGTGCGTTCGATGGGCCGCGCGTGGACCGAACAGCAGACGCTACGCGGTGTGCGGGTGCGGGTGCGGGTGCGGGTGCGGGTGCGGGCGGGTGCGGGTGCGGGTGCGGGTGCGCCGATGGTACGGTATCGGTTCTCAGATCGTACCTGCCACATGGTCTCCGCACCCGATATCGCACTATTCATTGCCGCCGCCGTCGCGCTCGCATTGGCACCCGGCCCGGATAACCTGTTCGTCCTGATGCAGTCAGCACTTCACGGTCCACGCGCCGGTGTGTGGGTGACGTTCGGTCTGTGCACCGGTCTGCTCGTTCATACTGCAGCCGTGGTACTCGGCGTCGCTGCGTTGTTGCTTACCTCGACGCTCGCCTTCAACTTGATAAAGATCATCGGCGCTGCCTATCTGTTGTACCTTGCCTGGGGGGCTTTCAGGGCCAGTGCTTCCGGGTTACCCGGTCAGGCACCACAGAGGCTGTCGACAAGTGCCTTGTATCGCCGCGGCATCATCATGAACATCACCAACCCGAAGGTCGCCATCTTCTTCCTGGCCTTCCTGCCACAGTTCGCCGACCCGGGAAGAGGTTCGGTATCCCTGCAGGTTCTGATTTACGGTACCGTGTTTATCCTGTGTGCACTGACGGTGTTCTGCAGCATTGCCTGGAGTGCCGGCTTCCTGGGTGGCTGGCTACGCAGAACACCGTATGCCGAAACCCTGTTGAACCGGGTAGCCGGTGCGGTGTTCGTCGCCCTGGCACTCCGGTTGGTAGCAACGCAGCGATGACATCGTCCAGCCGAACCGCCTGGATGGCCCTACCACTCGTAACCTGCGCCGGCGATGAAACGGCGTCGGTCGTCTTGAACCAGTAGTGATTGGCGAGCGCACCTGCGGCATGCAACACGATCGACGCGAACCGTATCTTCGACGCGATGGCGTGCAACGACGCCAGCCATACGTATTCACGAGACCACGCCACCAGCCCGGCGATCGGTATCGTGATACACGATGGCATGCATTCACCCTAAAGGTCACTCGCGAAATCAGTGATCAGCGCAGCCACTTCGGCTGCATGCGTATGGTGCACGATGTGCCCCGCACCCTTGATGCGGCGGGTGCGGGCCATGGACGACACCTCGGCAACCTGATCTGCATTGCGTTCCGGCGGAATCAACGGGTCGGCAGAACCAACGACCAGAAGCAACGGCCGATCGATGTACGCGTAGCGTGAAGCGAGCTGCGACAGTGCCTTGTTCAGACCCAGCAGATCGAGTGCCGTTGCTCGAAGGCTTCGCGGCCGAACGGTGAGCGCAGCGCCCGTCTCTCGAAGGTAGGCTTCGAGATCGGCGGGTGGCTTCTCGGGCCGGAACGAAGCAGCGGTCCCTTCCGCAAGCATACGTTGCCCCAATGGCATGGCCCAGCAGGCAGCAAGGACGTGCCCGATCACCGGTACGGCTGCGAGGCGGATAGCCAATGGCAACGGTTCATTCCATGGGTGGGTGGCAGCGGCTAGCGCAATACCGCCACTTACCCGCTCGGGGTGCTGCACCATGGCCGCCATGACGACCGATCCGCCCCAGGAATGACCCACCCACAGCGCTTCGGATATCGCGAGCGAATCGAGTACCTGAACCACGGCATCTGCCTGACGGGCGGGATCTCCTTGCGCATCCTCGCGTGCCGCACTGTAACCGCTGCCCGGACGATCGATCGCGATGAGACGAAACCGGCCTTCGAGTCTTGGCCACAGGCTCGTTTGAAAATCGAGCAGACTCGTGTTCGCACCGTGCAGCAGCACGACGACCGGAGTATTCGTAGGGCCGCTATCCAGGTAATGCAGCCGCCCGCCCGATGCATCGAGGAACGTCCCGATGGGCGGATTGGCCCGCTCCACACTGACGACGAGCTGGCGCGACACAAGCGCGAGCGCGACATGCAGGACAACGACGGCGATCAGCAACAACGCCAGGGCCCACCCTAACCAGACAAGCTTCATCGAAACAGACTACCTCTGCGAACCGGTCGAACTCCGACTGGACCGTCCCGGACCAGCGAAGAAGTTCCCGATCCCTGACTCATGAATTGAACGGACCGGGGCTAAACTTACGAGATGGACATCCTTGTAATGCTGCAGCAGCTGAAGCGGTACCAGCCGATCCGAAAAAAACTTGAACTTTCAGCAAGATGGACGGTAGTTAATGAGAATTTCATATTTCGCCGTCTCGACCGCACTGGTGAAAGTTCATTACAGATGTACGAAGTGTGAGGAATAACATGTTTCAACGCGTATCATCTCCACCTGTTGTCAGCACACCTCACCTGTTGTGGGTAAACCACAGCGCAGTGTGGCAGTGATGAGCACAGGGATGAGCGTAGGGACGCGCCTGAGGAAAGGTGCACAGGGATGCGTTGAAGTAACGCGCACAGGGATGCGCTGGAGCACCGCTCGCAGGGATGCACTGGAGCAAGATGCGCAGGGATGCGCGACACTCAATCGGTACCGGTGGCGCGTCGTGGTAACGCCAATGGATCGTCGAAGACCTTCGCCAGATCAGTAATGGACGATCGCTTGCCTTGCAACACGCCGCCGAGGCCTGACACCCACACATCCGCGACCTCGGTATTTCGGAAACGATCGATAGACTACTCGATCATCGGCGACCCACGTACTGCCGAGTATTGGTCATCAGGCCCTGCCAGGCGATAGGGTATCGAAACTCTCTATACGGTCTGACATCCACCTACCAGAGGGCATCGGCCTCGGCCTTGCTCATCGTGCCGAACAGTTGCATGTAGGCCGCCGCACGTGGCAGGAATGCGGCACGGTGATCACGTTGCCAGGTTTGCAAATCCCAGTGTTGCTCGCCGGTTCGGTAGGTATTGGCATTCGCGAAGTGGCTGGCCGCGCAGCACGCACCGTCGACGTATACCGTCAGGGGTGCCAGACGATATTCTTCACCTTCGAAGAACAGGATACGCCCGAGAGCCACTTCGTTCAGCCCATGGATCAGGCAACCCTGCGCGACTCCTTCCGGTGCCGGAACCAGGACTGGAAAACTTTCACCGATGACCTCTCGCTGCACATGATCGTGTACCAGGGCCGGCACCACCGCGAGTTCATGGGGCTGCTGGCCGCTGACCAGCTCCAGCACTGTCGGATCCATCAGCGTTCCGAAACTGAACAAAGGTCTGTGCATCAGCGCGCTGGCCATACCGGACGACGGCAGTACAGGTGGCTCGGCAGTGCTCACTTCACACCTGTTCGACTACACATTGAACCTGAAATGCACCACATCACCCTCTTCCAGCACGTACTCCTTGCCTTCAAGCCGCCATTTACCCGCCTCGCGCGCACGTGATTCGCCCTGGCAGGCAATGAAGTCGCCGTAGTGCACCACCTCTGCACGAATGAAGCCCTTCTCAAAATCGGTGTGTATGCGCCCGGCTCCCTGCGGTGCGGTCGCGCCGCGTTTCACTGTCCAGGCCCGCACCTCCTTCTCTCCGGCGGTGAAGAAGGTCTGCAGGCCGAGTAGATCGTACCCAGCACGGATCACGCGATTCAGCCCAGGCTCGTCCAGCTTCATTTCCGCCAGGAACTCCTGCTTCTCTTCATCCTCGAGCTGCACGATTTCGGCTTCGATGGCGGCGCAGACCGCGACGACTTCAGCCCCTTCCAGTGCTGCGCGTTCGTGCAGCGCATCCAGCAGGGGGTTGTTCTCGAAACCTTCCTCGTCGACATTGGCGATATACAGCGTGGGCTTCAGTGTCAGCAGATGATAGTGCCGTACCCACGCCTTTTCCTGATCTGTCATCGACAGGCTGCGCACATGCCGACTGTCGGCCAGTGCGGCTGCCAACTTCGTCAGGAAGGCCTGCTCGGCGATCGCTTCCTTGTTCGCCGATTTCGCGCTCTTGCCGATCCGCAACAAGGCCTTGTCGACGGCTTCCATGTCCGCCAGCAGCAGTTCGGTATTGATCGTGTCGACGTCATCGACCGGATCGACCCGGCCGGCCACGTGAATCACGTCGTCATCCGTGAAGCAGCGCACGACATGTGCGATCGCATCGGTTTCGCGAATGTTGGCGAGAAACTTGTTGCCCAGCCCTTCGCCTTGCGAGGCACCGGCCACCAGCCCTGCAATATCCACGAATTCCATCGCCGTGGGCAGGATCTTCTGTGGCTTGACGATCGCGGCCAGCGCACCCAACCGGAGGTCCGGCACCGCCACGATACCCACGTTCGGCTCGATCGTGCAGAAGGGGTAGTTCTCGGCCGCGATAGTGGCCTTGGTCAGTGCATTGAAAAGAGTGGACTTGCCCACGTTCGGCAAACCGACGATGGCGCATTTGAATCCCATGACAACTATTCCGATCGGGGTTTGTGACTGTGCAGGTTTTGAATCGCGCGGTTGATATCGCCACCGATCAGATCGTCGGTAGCCTGGCCCGCCAGCGCTATCGCGTCGTCGATCAAAGCCTGCTGATCCCTCGGTGCATGCTTCAGCACGTAGCCTGTCACCGCATCCTTGTGGCCCGGGTGCCCGATGCCGATGCGCAGGCGCCAGAATTCCCGGGAACCGAACCTGTCGATGATATCGCGCAGGCCATTGTGCCCACCGTGACCGCCCGCCTGCTTCACACGCAGGGTGCCGGGCGGCAGATCCAGTTCGTCATGGGCCACCAGCAGGCACTCGGGGTCAATCTTGTAGAACCGGCATAGCGCCGCCACGCCTTGCCCGCTGTTGTTCATGAAGTTCATCGGTTGGATCAGGTGCACGGTACGACCGTAGGCCCGCGTCTTGCCGATGAACGCATGCAGCCGCTTGTCGTGCTGCATGGTCACACCGAGCCTGCCGGCCAGTTCGTCGATGAACCAGAAACCGGCGTTGTGCCGGGTGGCGGCATAGTCCGGGCCAGGATTGCCCAGCCCGGCTACGACCTCGACGGGCTGCCTGTCGGCGGTCAGTCGGACTTCTCTTCGTCGTTTCCGGACTCCTCAACAGGTCCTTCATCGTCGACGTCATCGGGCGTATCGGCACCTTCGTCCAGCGGTTCGATCTCGACACGCGGGGCGTTGATTGCGGCGACGATCTGGTCGGAATCATCACCGGCTTCACCCAGATCCGTGAGGCGAACGCCTTCCGGCATGCGCAGATCGGACAGATAAACAGCATCGCCGACGTTGAGTTCGGACATGTCGACTTCGATGAACTCGGGAATGTCGCGCGGTCGGCACGCAGCTGCCACTTCGTTGATATTGTGGCTCGGCACACCCGCTTCGGTTTTCACACCCGGTGAATTCTCCTCACCGACGAAGTGCAGCGGCACGGTAATCGTGAGCTCGGCACCGGCGACAACGCGCTGGAAATCCATGTGCAGGATCTTCTGCTTGAACGGGTGGCGTTGTACGTCGCGCAGAATGGTGCGCGAGGGTTCCTTGCCATCGACACTGACCATGATCAGTGAGGAATAGAAGGCATTGTTCTTCAGGTGCTTCCACACCTCGTTCTCAGGCATCGAGATGGATACGGGCTCTTCGTTAGCACCGTAAACGATGCCGGGTATCAGATTCTCGCGACGTAGGCGGCGGCTCGCACCTTTCCCGAAAACGTTGCGCGACGTGGCCTGAACCGTCAAGTCGTCACTCATGGGGCTTCTCCAGATATAGAAACGGCCGTACATCGGAATTGATGACGACCGAAGGTTCAGCTCGCGACCAAGCTGAGCCGCCAGAGTCTAGCATAGAAGCGCCCGTGGACTCTCAAGAGTCGGAAAAGTGTGCCGACCTCCCTATATCCGATCTGGGGATCGCCGACATCCCTGCTGCAGGTAGCTCACTACGATCCGTGCAGCTCGCTTCAACCGATAGAACCCGCCTCAGTCCATGTAGACCGAGCTGACAGATTCGTCTTCGTGGATGCGACGGATGGTCTCGCCGAGCATGTCAGCCACCGACAGTTGTCGCACCCGATCACACTCACGCGCCTGCGCCGACAACGGGATGGTATCGGTGACCACCAGCTCGTCAAGATCGGAGGCGTTGAGATTGGCAATCGCCGGGCCGGAGAGCACCGGGTGTGTGGCCAAGGCAACCACACGGGAGGCGCCGTTCTTCTTCAGCGCTTCAGCCGCCTTGCATAGCGTGCCGGCGGTATCGACCAAGTCGTCGATGATCACGCAGGTACGGTCGGTCACGTCACCGATGATGTGCATGACCTGAGACTGATTCGCCTGGGGCCGGCGCTTGTCGATGATCGCCAGATCACTGTCATCGAGCTGCTTGGCCACGGCCCTGGCCCGTACCACCCCACCCACATCGGGCGAGACGACGATAAGGTTCTGGTACTTGTTGCGCCAGATGTCCAGCAGCAACAGCGGCGAGGCGTAGACGTTGTCGACGGGTATGTCGAAGAAGCCCTGGATCTGTTCGGCGTGAACGTCGACCGTCAGCACTCTGTCGACCCCCGCCACACTGATCATGTTGGCCACCAGCTTCGCGGTGATCGGCACCCGCGCGGAGCGTACGCGGCGATCCTGGCGAGCGTAGCCGTAGTAGGGAATGACCGCCGTGATGCGATCGGCCGACGAGCGATGCACGGCATCGACCATGACCAGAAGATCCATCAGATTGTCGTTGGTGGGCGCACAGACCGGCTGCACGATGAAGACGTCGCCACCGCGTACGTTCTCGAGGATTTCAACGGAAGTTTCCCCGTCGCTGAAACGGGAGAGTTGCATCTTGCCGACCGGCTGATGCAGATAAGCAGCGATATTCTGGGTCAGCTTCGGGTTGGCATTGCCCCCGAAGATCATCATTCTGCGATCACGCATTGGCAATGTACCGACGGTCAGGGAAGACTGACTGGGTAATCGGCCACTCCGCTTGCATCTTGATCGGAATGGCTTGAAGAAATGGCTGGGCCGGGAGGATTCGAACCTCCGATGCCGGGATCAAAACCCGGTGCCTTAACCGCTTGGCGACGGCCCAGTGATCTGACTGAGTTGGTCTTGCTGAAATGATCGTACGGCACCATGGATTCGACAGCTAGCGTAGTGCCTGCCCCCGAAGGGTACCTATCCGGAAAAATCGTAAAGCGGCGACGCGTTGCGCCCCTTGACGACATACCCGGTCATGCCGGCAGGCAACTTGTCGTGCAACGCCTGCGCCTCTTCCTCACTGCTGCACTGGGTGAACACGCAACTACCGGTACCGCTCATCTTCGGGCGGGAACCCCTGTGGTTGACGGCGAGCCACTCCAACGCCTTGCGTACTTGTGGGTACTTTTTGACAACGATGGGCTCGAACACGTTCGTGCTTCGCCCGTCCATGAAGTCGCGTATTGTGATCGGACTGAAATTGCGTGTCAATTCCGGAACATTGAAAAGTGTGGCTGTGGAGACCTGCACGTTCGGATTCACAATCAGATACCAAGGCTCAAGCGGTGCAACAGGCGTGAGCCGCTCACCGATCCCTTCCGCCCAGCTGGCCTGGCCGTAGACGAACACCGGTACATCCGCACTTACCCGAACACCGATCTCGGCCAGCTCCTTGATGCTCAGGCCCAACCGCCAGAATTCGTTCAGGGCTACCAGTGTGGTGGCAGCGTCGGAACTGCCGCCACCCAGACCACCGCCGGTGGGAATGACCTTGCTGAGCTTGATGTCGGCACCCCCGCGTGCACCGGCGTGCGTCTGCAGGGCACGTGCGGCTCGCACGACCAGATTGTCGCCAGGCGCGACTTCATCGAACTCCGAGTCGAGTGTGATTTCGCTGTCTTCGCGCACGGTATACTGAAGGACGTCGCACAGGTTGACGAACTGATACACCGTCTGCAGGGTGTGATAGCCGTCGGCGCGACGCCCGGTTACGTGCAGGAAAAGATTGATTTTGGCCGGAGCCAGCCAGTTGGTGGTCAACGTGTTCCTGTTCCAGAAGTTAGTTCGGATTTCACAGCTCGCCTGTGCCCGATCGCCTTAACGAGCGGAAGCGGCTGGACTGCAAAATCGTTGGCCGAACACGGAGTGTAGACTCCATGGGCATTTTCAGCCATGCGAATTATGGGGTCAGCTGTGCCTCAGACAACCGCACTCCCTCAGTCGAGGCGACTCGCGCCTTCGCGACTGCCTCGAATAAACCGGATCAAGCCGACCCGCCCGCAGGGTTCGAAAAACCTGCTAGCGGCCCGGAATTCGTAATCGTTCCGAGCCCGAAGGTTTTCGGCCATCCTCCACCGACGACCTCTCTGTCGGTGCCACAGTAGAATCGCTGGTGCGCCATTCGTCAAGCACCAGGCGCAGGCGGTATGCCTCGATCACGCCGTCGCTACGCTCCACCGAGCCTTTGGCAACGATGAGCTCGGGTAGCTCCAATCCATCGACAGCCGTGTAGGCCAGTACGCTCATCTGCCAGCGACCGCCCGCAGGTGTGGCATGACGCAGGGATTCGAGCCGCCCGAGTTCGTCGAATCGAGCCGCCTCGTTGTCACCGACTTCGCCCTTCATCCAGAACCTGAGCTGGCTTACCGGCACCGGCGTATCGAGTGCGAGCGCACGCTGCACCAGCGCATCGAGCGACGCATCGTGCCAGGCAGGCTCCGAACCACGCTGCAGTGTCGCACCACCCTCGGGTGACTCGTTCAGCTGCCATTGACCAAGGCCGAGCGGCGCACTCAAGCGCACGCGGGTGACGTTGCCGCTCTGATTCCAGAAAAACCGACTGCTCAGCGCCTGATCTTCGCTCCAGATACCAAGCTTGCCGCTGACGTCGAATACCTCGACACCATGAAGCTTCGCCTGCCTGGCTGCCGGGGCCAGGTCGTCTTCGGGTTCGCGCGGCAGGGTAACGCAACCCGCGATCGACGCGATCAGGATAATCGAGAACCACAGTTGACCGGCCAACCCGGATGAACGTGCGGACTTCGCGATAGGGGTCCTTCCGATCATGCGGGAAGACCACCGATTCCCGCTGCGATCACTGCGTGAATCGCTCGACCACCTTGTTCAGCAGATCATCGTCGGGGGCGTCCACCAGTGCCTCGGTCCACAACCGCTGGGCAGCTTCCTCATTGCCACTCATCCACAACACCTCTCCCAGGTGCGCCGCGATCTCGGCATCGGGAAATTTACCGTAAGCCTTGCGTAACAGGACCAACGACTGTTTCAGCCTGCCTTGCCGGTAACGCAACCACCCGAGACTGTCGAGGATGGCCGGATCTTCGGGCATGAGATTCACGGCCTTCTCCAGATAACCTTCCGCCTCATCCAGCCGCTTATCACTGTTGACGAGGTGATAACCAAGCGCATTCAGCGCATGAGCATTGTCCGGATCGGACTCGATCAGGCTTTTGAGGTCCTTTTCCATCATCGCCTCGTCGCCCGCCGCCTCGGCGGCCAGCGCACGTGCGTAGCGCAGGTCTTCGTTGTCGGGGAATTTGGCGAGCCCATCACTGAGCACGCCCACCGCCTCGGCCGGACGTTCACCTTCCTGCAGCATCCTTGCCTCGGCGCTCAGCAGACGTGGTTGAATGGCCGGATCGTCGGCGACCTGCACCGACATTTCCCGGATCCGCTCCAGGCCCGAGGAGAGCTTGCCGGTGACGGCCAGCAATTCCGCGACCCGCACCTGCGCATTGATGTACAGATCCCCGGGCATGACTGATTCATAGTGCCCGATGGCTTCGTTCAGATTCTGTTTCTCGTCGGCGATCTGTCCCAGGTAGTAGTGGGCCTGATCATCGAACTCACCCGTCTGGAGCAGGCGCTCGAGATAGCGAGCGGAATCGTCCAGCCGCCTCGCATCCAACGCCAGCAGGCCGATCGTGAGCAGCACCGTGGGCTCTTCGCTGGCAGACTCGAACAGCTGCTCCAGCTCCGGCCTGGCCACTTCGTAGCGGCCGGCCTCGACCAGCAGCCGCGCATAGCCGAGCCTCAGCGGTACGTTGCCCGCGTCGCGTTCCACCGCCTTCTCCACGCCTTCAAGCCCTTCGGCGACCCGCCCCTCGGCCACCAGCACCTGCGCACGGAGCAGCTGCGCATCCGGGTTGTTTGCATCGAGCTGCAATGCCTCGTCGGCTGCCCTGAGGGCCTTGGTCCCATTGCTGCGCTGCATTTCCAGCCGGGCGACACCGAGTGGCAACGCGACGGTGCGAGGATGAGTCGTGCGCAGTGCCTGCAACACGCCGATGGCCGAGTCTGTCGGTTGCTGCATCAACAGGTTCGCGACATCGCTCAACACCTTCTCGGATGAGCCCGGGCTGCGCTCGACCAGCTTGTCGAAAGCCTGCGCCGCCTCGTCGATGCGCGACTGCTGCATCAGGGCCTGACCCAGAAGTTCGTAGGCGGCGACCGCTTCGGGCTTGAGCGCCAGCCAGCGACGCGACGCCTGCTCTGCATCCTTCCAGCGATTGGCGAACAAGGCGAGCTGTGCCGCCCGCTTGGCAACCCGTACATCGTCAGTGTGTTCGGAGGCGCGCAGATAGCCCTCGGTGGCCACACCGAGCTGGCCCCGCCGCCCCGCCAGTTCCGCGACCATGAGTTCGTACATCAGCTGCGCATCGGCGGCCCGGTCACGGTCAGTGGTTTTTGGCGCGTCGGGAGGGGTTACCGCAGCTTTTGGCGAATGCACGTGAGCCTCGCCGGTGACATGCGCTACCGCAGTGCCCGGCGTGGCCGGTAGACCACCGCAGCCCAGCAGCAGCACGGACAGGGCGGCGCTGAACAGACGACGTGGCTGTGAACCCTGGGCACTGTCTCGACTCGCGGCGGATGTGACACTTTCCAATCTCAATGTATTCTCCTGACAGATATCGACATGCCGGCTGCGCATGGACTTACCACGGTGGCTCCCGTGCGGATTTCCCGAGTGACCCTGCTACGTACAAGACCCCGCAGGCTACTGACTGGCCAGTGTGGTCAACCTAGCACTCTGTCACGTCCAATGGGAGCATGTGACGGATAATCGGCGCGATTTTCACGTCAGGAGGGTTGCCAGACCCCCGTTTTGCTACACTTTGAGAGATATGACGCTGCTCGCACTAGGCCTCAATCACCATACGGCACCGGTCGACGTTCGTGAGCGCGTGTCGATCGGGGAAGCCCGCCTCGAGGAGGCACTGGTCACGCTGCGTAACCTCGAAGGCGTGAACGAGGCGGCAATCGTCTCCACGTGCAACCGCACCGAGATCTACTGCGGCCTGGAGACGATCTCGTCCCGGCAAGCCGAGGCGACCGCCGCGATACCTTTCGCTCCAGCTGCCCCTGGTCATTCAAAGGGCGACCTCGAAGGCGACCGGGGCGATGAACGGGCACCACCGGGCGAACAGTGGGTCAATCAGTATTCCGGCCTGCGAACGGGTGGCAACGGCTCGGCCGCCCCCGCTCGGGTTCCGCATGCCGATACCGGCACCGCCTTGCCTGAGCGCGAGACAAACTCGTTATCCAGTGCGGAACCGGTCATTCGCTGGATGCATGAGTTTCTCACGCTGGGCCAGTTTTCGGTCACACCCTATCTGTTTCGACACGCCGATCGGGACGCGGTGCATCACCTGATGCGCGTGTGCAGCGGGCTGGATTCGATGATCCTCGGTGAACCGCAGATTCTCGGGCAAATCAAGCAGGCCTACCGCGATGCGGTGAGTTTCGGCACTCTCGGCAACGAATTGTCGCCGCTGTTCGAAAGCGCCTTCTCGGTTGCGAAGCAGGTACGGACCGATACCGCGATCGGCAGCAGCCCGGTGTCGGTCGCCTTCGCCGCCGTCAGCCTGGCTCGGCAGATCTTCGGCGACTTCGGCAAACGTTCCGCGCTGCTGATCGGCGCCGGAGACACCATAACGCTCGCTGCCAGGCACCTGACCAGCAACGGCATCGGCAAGATCATGATCGCCAACCGTACCGTGTCCCGGGCACAGACGCTGGCCACCGAGGTACACGGCACCGCACTGAGCCTTGCCCAGATCACCGATGCGCTACCGCAGGCCGACATCATCATCAGCTCGACCGGTTCACCGCTGCCCATCCTCGGCAAGGGAGCGGTGGAGAAGGCGCTGCGTGCGCGCCGCTACCGGCCCATGCTGATCGTCGACATCGCCGTACCGCGTGATGTGGAGCCACAGGTCAGCGAGCTGGACAGCGTGTTTCTCTATGCGGTGGACGACCTGCAGGAAGTCATCGAGGAGAACCGTCAGTCGCGGCGCGCCGCGGCCGACGAGGCGGAAGAGATCGTGCGCAATCAGGTCGAGGCGTTCATGCGTCAGCTGCGCTCGCAAGGTGCCAACCACACCATCCGTGCCTACCGGGCCTCGGCCGAGACGATTCAGGAAGCCGCGTTGGCGAAGGCACGCATCCAGCTTGCCCGGGGGCAGGACCCGGACAGCGTCATAAAGCAACTGGCCCATGGCCTAAC
The DNA here is from genome assembly GCA_965214025.1 of Granulosicoccaceae bacterium. Taxonomy (GTDB): domain Bacteria; phylum Pseudomonadota; class Gammaproteobacteria; order Granulosicoccales; family Granulosicoccaceae; genus Granulosicoccus. The sequence continues at coordinate 5,008 of CBDCAW010000076.1, read as the reverse complement.
CCGCAAGCTGATGCATGCGCCTACCACGGGCATGCGCGACGCGGCTGCCCGTGGCGATAACGCGCTGATCGATGCGGCTACCACCTTGTTCGACCTTGGCAAGCCACCGGTATCGTGAGCGCATGAAGGATTCGATCAGAGAGCGGCTGGAGAGTGTCAGCGAACGCCAGGAAGAGGTTGCTGCGCTGCTCGGTGACCCCGACGTCATCGGTGATCAGGACAAGTTCCGGGCACTTTCTCGCGAGTATGCACAGCTCGAGCCGGTGGTCAGCACCTTCACCGATTACACCGCCGCCGCGAAGAGCCTGGCCAGTGCCCGCGAAATGATGCGCGACAGCGACCCCGACATGCGCGAGATGGCCGAAGAGGAAATACCCGACCTTGCCGAAACGATCGAGACGCTGGAAAAACGCTTGCAGACGCTGCTTCTGCCGCGCGACCCACGTGACGACTACAACGCCTTTCTCGAGATTCGTGCCGGCACCGGTGGTGACGAAGCGGCGATCTTCGCGGGCGACCTGCTGCGCATGTACCTGCGCTACGCCGAGAACGCCGGTTGGCGCGGCGAGATCATCAGCGAACGCCCCGGTGATCACGGGGGTTACAAGGAAGTGGTGTGCCGCCTGACGGGCGACGGCGTATTCGCCCGCCTGAAGTTCGAATCCGGTGCACACCGGGTGCAGCGCGTGCCGGAGACCGAATCCCAGGGGCGCGTGCATACCTCGGCCGCCACGGTGGCGATCCTACCCGAGGTCGACCAGATCGAGGCGATCGAGATCAACCCCGCCGACTTGCGCACCGACACCTTTCGCGCGTCCGGTGCCGGCGGTCAGCATATCAACAAGACCGATTCGGCCATCCGTCTGACCCATGCTCCCAGCGGCATCGTGGTCGAGTGCCAGGACGAACGATCGCAACACAAGAACCGTGCGAAGGCCATGGCTCTGCTACAGGCCCGTCTGCTCGACGAGCAGGTCAGCAAGCAGCAGAACGAGGAAAGCGAATCCCGCCGCACTCAGGTGGGTTCCGGTGACCGTTCCGAACGCATCCGCACCTACAACTTTCCGCAAGGCCGGCTCACCGATCACCGCATCAACCTGACGTTGTACAAGCTGGAAGACGTGATGACCGGAGGGCTGGCCGATGTGATCGACCCGTTGCTGGCCGAGCACCAGGCGAGGTTGCTGGCTGAGTTGGGTGAGTGACTGCGAGCGTTTGTAGCGGCAACAGCGAGCCGGGGCCTGCGCGGCAGAAACCGATGAGCGGGGCCGCCCGGGCCGGGCCGCCGAGGCGAGGACGCCCAAGCTGCGACGCCCCGTTTCGACGCGATATCGGCGCGATTTCCCGATGGATGCCTGATGAAAGTCAGTGACTGGCTGGCCCTCGCCACGCGTCGACTCGCAGAGGTAGAGGCCGAGCCCGGAGCAGCCACCGTCTGCGGTTCGTCCAGACGACTGAATTCTGATGATTCGCCGCGGCTCGATGCCGAACTAGTTCTGGCGCATGCCCTGTCGCGCGATCGCACCTGGCTCTACACCTGGCCTGATTCACCACTCGAACCCGCCGACGCGGTGCGGGCCGATTCGCTGCTGGAAAGACGTCTGGTCGGCGAACCGATGGCTTACCTGACCGGCACACGTGAATTCTGGTCACTGCGACTCGAGGTCTCACCCGCCGTGCTGGTGCCCCGGCATGAAACGGAACTGCTGGTCGAGCAAGCATTGGCCATCGTTCAGGCAAGCCCCGATAGCGAAGGCACGATCGTCGAGCTCGGCACCGGCTCGGGCGCCATCGCCATCGCGCTGGCAACCGAATGCAGCTGGCCCATCATAGCCACCGACTTCAGTGCCGACGCACTTCAGGTTGCCCGCCGCAACGCCGAGCGCATTGCCCCGGGCAGGATCGATTTCGTGCGTTGCGACTGGCTCGATGCGATAGCCGACGATGGTACGAGTCTGATCATCAGCAACCCGCCTTACATCGCCGACGATGATCCACACCTGCGCGGTACGGGGCTGTCTTTCGAACCCGGTAGCGCGCTCGTGGCGGCAGAGAATGGGCTGGCTGACATTCGTCGCATCGTGAGCCAGTGCAGGCGCGTGGCTCGCACGGGCTGCCGTGTACTGCTAGAGCATGGTCACGAGCAGGGGGCCGAGGTGCGACGGATCATGGCCACCGCTGCGTTCTCCGAGGTGGCGACGCTGGATGATCTTGCGGGTAACGAGCGGGTGACGTCGGGTACGTGCCGAGGCTGATACGTTTGCACCCGTACGGGTGAGGCGTCGCGAACGAGCCTGCTCAACCATCCTGATCGTCCCCGATCCACATTATTCGATCGATTTCGCTGCCTTGGCAAGGCGTCACTGATTTCGGGAGCATCTCGTGGAAGAAGCCATTCTCGCCAGGCACCTCAGCCCACTTCTCGATGAGGCGCTGGCATCGGCGCGCGTCGTCCCGTATCGATGTTGTGGGCAGACAGGCACTGATCAGGCCTTCAACTGCCGGGCAGGCGTCGGCGTGAACTCCCGCCACTCCCGTAACATCGGAAACCACAACCCTACCCGCACCGGCCGCTTGTCGATGCGGTGCATCACGCCTGCGTAGGTTTCGAGCTGCTCACGGTAGCGCTCGACCTCGCGATCGAGAAAGTCTTCGAGGCCGCTGCCCTCATGGGTGCCGGTCTTGTAGTCCACGATCCAGCGGGTGCCGTCGTCGGTGACGAAGGTGCGATCGATGATGATGCGCCGTGTGCCGAGGTAGTGCCGGTGGGCATCGAATTCCGGCACGCTCAGCGCCCATTCGGAACGACCTTCGGCATGGGAGTCGTCGAGTATCCACTGGCCCTTCGGGTCCTCCAGGGTATTGCGGATGCTGCGCAACACCAGCTCGATCGCCTCGTCCATGACCACATCGTTGACACCGAGGTTCTTCAGTTCACGCATCAGCCGTTCGCGGGCTTCATCGTCCGGTGGCGTGCGCTCGGCAGCCGGCTGTACCGACAAGGCACGCAGGGCGCCATGTACCACGGTGCCTATGTCACGAGCGGCATCGCTGCTCCAGTCGTAGGCGATCTGTTCACCGGCTTCAGGTTCGGGTCGGGGGGTTTGCCAGTTGAATCTGTCGAAGTCCGGCAGTACCCAATCGGTGAGCGTCCGTCTGAACAGCGGCGGCTCCGGCGCGATCTCGAAATCTGGAGTCGCGCCCTCCGTCGTCACCCTTGTCACACCACCCTTCGTCACCTCGGGCACACTGTCTGGCAGCTCGACTGATGCCGCATCGCTATCGACCGCCACGTCGAACTCATCTGCGCCGTACCCGTCCTGATCTTCGAGCTGACACTCATACTCCTCACACACCAGTTCGAACAACGGATGCAGGAAGCTCGCCTCGTGCGGCTTCTTTGGTGAACGGTCGTCGCCCAGCGGTAGTGGCGTGACCAGGTGGAGATGGGAGCGGGCACGCGTGCAGGCGACGTACAGCAGGCGCAGGCGTTCAGCGGCCTCGGCCTGCTCGCGCAGCCTGCGCACCAGCTTGACGATGCCGCTCTTCTGATCGCTGCCGGCATTGGGTGGGTCGATCGGCGCGAACAGCAGATTCTGTTCGCCGTCGAGCGTGCCGTCGTACCAGTTGATGAGGCCACTGCTGTCGATGGCCGGGCGGCGGCCGAGGGCCGGTAGCACGACGGTATCGAATTCGAGGCCCTTGGACTTGTGGACGGTCATGATCTGCACGCGTGCGGATTCCGCATCGGTGGCACCGACAGCATAGAGCTTGTCCAACGCACTCACGATGTCGCCGCGTCGCCAGATGCGGCCGTCCTTCTCCAGCTCCACCAGAGTGGCCAGGCAACGCTCGGCGGCATCGAAGTCACTCTCGTCGCGGCAGGCCGCCGGGCCACCGAGCTGCAACCAGACCGCCTCCACCCACGGCACGAGAGTGGCGCGCGGCGCACGATCCACTGCCGGGCCGATGACTGACACGAAGCGCGCCACCCGTCGCTGACCATCGTCGGTAAGACCTGCCACACGCTCCGGATCGCGTAGCGATTCGATCAATGCCGCACGCGGCGCATCCTTGATCAGCGCATGCAGGTCGGCCAGCAACAGGCCACACAACGGCCCTCGCAGCAAGGCCAGCCAGTTCAGCCGATCGTGCGGCGAGCGCAGGGCGAGTGTCAGCGCCACCAGGTCGCGCACCACGGGCCGCTCACTCAGCAAGTCCATCTCGACCGCACAGAACGGGATCCGTATTGCTTGAAGGGCTGCGACGACGGGGCGCGCCGCGGCACGCGAGCGCACCAGGATACCCACGGTGTGCGCCGCATCCATCGCCAGGGCATCGGACACCAGCGATGCGATGGTTTCGGCTTCCTGATCGGTACTCGCATTCGGCAGGGGCCGTACCTGCACTGATCCCTGGCCTTCACGACGCGCGCTCGACGCCTCGAAGGTCACCTCGCCGATATTCGGATCAGCCACATCCGGAAACAGATGGAGAAACACGGCGTTCACCCAATTGATCACACTCGGCTGCGAGCGAAAGTTCACCTCGAGCCGCAGCGCTTCGAAGCGCACCGGGCCGATGCCCCGGTCACGCGCCTTGTGGAACAGGGCGACATCGCCTTCGCGGAAACGGTAGATGGATTGCATCGGGTCACCGACGATGAAGAAGGTTCGCCCGTCATCCGGCTCCCATTCCATCACCAGCTTCTCGAACAGAGCCCACTGCGCCCGGGAGGTATCCTGAAACTCATCGACCAGCACATGGCGAATCTTCAGGTCCATCGACAATGCAAGGTTGGTGGGGTTGTCCTCATCGCCGAGGGCAGTGACCGCGCGTTGGGCGATCTCTGTGAAGTCCACGCTGGCGCGTTCGCCGAACAGCACGTACAACTCGGCCAGCAGCTCCGGCAGCGTGCCGACCAGCTGTTCGAGCAGCGCCCAGTCTTCATCGGTGTAGCGCGGTGCAGGCAGGCTGCGCACGCCCGCCAGTGCGTCGGCAAACTGGC
>CBDCAW010000075.1:0-16655 GCA_965214025.1 Granulosicoccaceae bacterium | reverse complement strand
GAGTGATTCGATCGCCGGCCCGCAGCTTGCCACGGCAGGTGACGTGGCAAGCAACAACCTGTTTCGCCCGGCCGGAGATATCGTGGCGGACAATTTGCCCAACGCAGTACAGCCATTTGCCTCGTACGCAGGACTGGCTTCGAGCATCACCTCGCGTATCAATCTGCTTGCCTCGACCGGCGACGCGACTACTCTGGCAGAACCGGTATTGCATTGTGCCAACGGTGAATCTGCAAGCTTCCTCGCTGGTGGCGAAGTGCCTTACCCGTCCACCGGTGAGAACGGTCAGACGGTGGTGCAATTCAAGGAGTACGGTATACGCCTGAACATATCGCCACGCATCGATGGATCGGGCAACGTTCAGACGCTGATCGATACTGAAATAAGTCAGCTGGACCCTGCCGTGAGCATTCAGGGTACACCGGGATTGTTGACACGACGCGTCCAGACGGCTGTACATGTGAAATCGGGTGAGACCATCGTGATAAGCGGTCTGCTCTCCTCCGAGAACAGCCGCGACGCAGACCTTCTACCGGGTCTTGGCAGGCTGCCCATCATCGGTACTTTCTTTCGTTCGCAGAACGATCGGCGCAACGTTACTGAGCTGGTGGTCTTCGTCACACCTGAGGTCGTCGAACCGGCAGCACTCGCCTCATCTGGAGGCGACGATGAGATCCAGTCATGGATCCAGCGTGAGCGCAGCTCGGCCAGGCAATTGTTGGGCAAGTCGAGGTAAGCATGATGTTCGAATTGTATTATCAGTTGAGTGATGCTCGCAGGCAAACCTATCGATGCGCAGCGGCCGAGTGCGTGGTAGGACGAGGTCGAGGGAGCGATCTGACACTGAGTTCTCGTCAGGTTGCCCGTCGCCAGGCTCGTTTCAGTCTGATGCCCGAAGGGCTGTTCATCGATGAGCTCGATAGCCGTCGAGGCTGCTGGGTGAACGGTAAGCGGATCAGACGCTATGGACCGATATCCGAGCTCGATGAGATCACGCTGGGCGATGTGCGTATGCAGGTAGGGCAGGTAATGCCCATGGGATTCACCGGCTCTGCAGGAACGAGCGCGCACTGCGGCGATGATCGCAAAGAGTATGCGCAGGGAGAGCTTCCCAACCTCCACACCGGTTTGGAGTTTGTCCATAAAGCGCCGAAGAGCATCGAGACGTTCGATCAGCCTCTGGAGGTAGGGGCTGAACGCAGTAGCAGGTGCGATGGTTTCACGCCTGTAGAGTTCGGTAACGGTAGTGATCCACAGGGTTTGTTCGACGCGGCCGATGACGCTGCATTGAACACCTGGTCACGCATCGTTCACGAGCGTTTGCTCAACCAGATGGACCTGCGCAGAAAGGATGTAAACGGCATGTCCGATTCGCAGTTGCGCGAGGAGTCGTCCGTGCTCATCACGCATATCGTGGATCAGCTGGTGAGTGAGTTGCCGGTGGACCTGAACGTGGCGGCTTTGGTCGAGCGCGTACTCGATGAGGCCATCGGTCTGGGGCCGCTCGAGCAATTTCTGACCGACGACACGGTGACCGAGATCATGGTCAACAACCACCGTGACATCTTTCTGGAGCGCAACGGGCGCATCGAGCGCTCGCCCCAACAATTCAGCAGCGATCGGACGATTTACGCGGTCATCGAACGTATCATCACGCCGCTGGGACGGCGTATCGACGAGAGTAGCCCGATCGTGGATGCGCGTCTGAAAGATGGCTCACGTGTGAATGCGGTGATACCGCCTCTGGCGCTGAAAGGACCTTGCCTGACGATCCGCAAATTCCCGAAGCATCGCCTGACGTTCGAAGACCTGGTCAGTGCCGGCTCGGTCGATCAGTCCATCGTCGATTTCTTGCAGGTGTGCGTGCAACATCGCAAGAATATCGTTGTGGCGGGTGGTACGGGTTCAGGCAAGACGACGCTGTTGAACGTTCTGTCGAACTTCATCCCCGATACGGATCGCATCGTCACCATAGAAGATGCCGCTGAACTGCGGCTGGTCCAGCCCAATCTCGTCTCGCTCGAATCGCGGCCACCCAATCTCGAAGGTCGTGGTGCGATACCGATGCGTGACCTTGTCCGCAATGCCCTGCGCATGCGGCCCGATCGTATCGTGATCGGTGAATGTCGTGGCGGTGAGGCGATCGACATGTTGCAGGCGATGAATACGGGCCATGACGGGTCGCTGACCACGGTGCATGCGAACAATCCTCGCGATGTGATCTCGCGACTGGAGGTGCTGGTACTGATGGCGGGGATGGATCTGCCGGTGGCCGCTATTCGCGAGCAGATCGCCTCGGCGGTCGATCTGGTGATACAGCAGACACGCTTCCCGTGCGGTGCGAGGAAGATCACACGTGTAACTGAAGTGGCAGGGTTGGAGAGCGGCACCGTGCAGCTACAGGATATCTTCCTGTTCCGGCAGGAAGGCTTTGGAAGCGATGGGCGGGTGCGTGGCAGTTTTCGGGCAAGTGGCAGCATTCCCGGATTCTATGAATCGCTGAGTGCAATCGGTCATCAGCTGGACCTGGAATGCTTTGAGCAGCGGGCCTGATATGCCAATCAAACCTGATAAATCGACCTTGTCATGAACGCATCGGTGGAAGGAGGTGTCGTGACTCTGTGGCCGACAATACTGCTGATATTTGCAAGCGTGTCGCTATTCTGCAGTTGGTTGAGCATGCGAATCGGACGGCTGTGGGTCGAACGCGGCGAGCTCTGGGTACAAGCAGCGGATCTGCAGTTGCAGACGCTGTTTCTGTTCACCGATGTAAAGCGCTGGCTCATCGGTTACGCCGCCGTGCTTCTGCTTCTACCGCTCGGCATCGGTTGGTGGTCAGGGTCGCTTCTGCTGACGTCGCTCGTGACAATCGTGCTGATTTGGCTGCCGAGGCAGGTCATCACCATCATGATCAGGCGTCGCCGTACCGAGATCACTCAGGCCTTGCCTGGCACACTTTCGCAAGTCGCCGGCGCGATGCGGGCGGGATCCACATTCGTCACGGCGATCCAGACAACGGTCAGTGAGCATCAAGGCCCGCTGGCTCAGGAACTCTCTCTGTTTTTGAGGGAGCAGCGCATGGGGCACTCCGTGGCAGACGCGCTGCAGCATCTGAGCCGCCGGGTGAATACCGAGGAGATGGAGCTCGTCGTCAGCGCAACTGTCGTGGCCCAATCAGTCGGTGGCAACCTTGCCGAGATTCTGCAGCGCCTGGCTGATGGTCTGCGCGACAAGATCGAACTGGAAGCCAAGATCAGAGCCTTGACGGCTCAGGGGGTGTTGCAGGGCAGGTTGGTCTCGCTGTTGCCATTGTTGCTACTCGGTGCCCTGCTGTACCTGGAGCCTGCTGCGACCTGGCCAATCTTCACCAGCGTGCTGGGCTGGTGCTTCTTGTTCGTGATTGTTTGCCTGCTGCTGGCCGGGTCTGTGGTTATTCGCCAGATCGTGAGTATCAGGCTGTGAGTGCATCCGTCGTCAGTGCCATCCTGGGTCTGGGGCTTGCGTTCGGCTGTGTGTCGTTGGTCTGTTTGATCGGCTCTCTACCGCCGGAGGATCGGGCGTGGCTCGATCGGCCACCCATCGGGTATCGAATGATATGGTTGCTGGTTCGTCTGGGCGAATCCTGTGCCAGAGCTGCGTTATCAGCAAATCGTCGGCAGAACATCGAGCGCAAGCTTCGGCATGCCGGTGCCGAATTCCGTTTGTCCGCAGAGCAGTTTCTGGCGGGCAAGGTGCTGGCGGTGCCAATCAGTCTGCTGGCGTTCAGCCCGATTCTGGCGACGTCCATCCCGGCGGCACCATTGCTACTGGCAGGCGCGGCAGTGCTGGCTTGGCTGTATCCGGATATGTGGTTACACGAGTCGTCACAACGCCGTCAGCGTGACCTGCTGCACGCGCTCCCGTTCACACTCGACATCATCACCTTGTCTGTCGAGGCGGGCAACAATCTCACCGGTGGTCTGGCCCAGGCAGTGCAGCGTGCGCCGGACAGCGTGCTCAGATCAGAGCTGTTGCGGGTATTGCGCGATGTGCGTGCGGGTCGTACCCGTGCGGAAGCACTGCGTGACATGGCCGAGCGCAGCGGCAGTACGCAGATCAACCAGATCATTGGTGGACTGATACAGGCCGAGCGCAGTGGGGCCAGTCTGGGCAGCCTGCTGCGTGAACAAGCTCGTCAGCTACGGCAGGAACGCTTCAGACTGGCCGAAAAGCAGGCCATGGAAGCACCTGTGAAGTTACTGGGGCCACTGTTGCTGTTCATCTTTCCCACCACATTTCTAGTGCTCGGGTTTCTGGTGCTGAGCAAGGCCATGCAGGAACAACTGATCGACTGGGCGCCACTGGTCTGGGCCTACCACTGGCCCGGTTGAAGCGACAGCCGGGCAGAAAGACTGAACAGCTACACGATACAGGGAGATGTCGTACGCATGAAAAGGGATAGAAGAAGTTCGAGCGGGTACCTTTGCATCGTCAGCCGAAGCCGATATGGGACCAGGACCTGCACCTGGTCCGACTACCCCAAGACCGGGATCTACAACCGGACCGACAACCGTGAGAAGCGGACCTGCAAGCGCACCGACGACCGGAATGGAGATCGGAGCAGGGTGCGGTCGCGTTTCTGGCCCATGCTGGTGTCCATGAGCTGCCTCGCAACCGCTTGTGACAGAGGGCAGCTACCGCTGGATGCGGATATACAGGTCGCGCCGACGGAGCGTCAGTTCGCGATTACAGCCGTTGCCGATGGTACGGGCAGATGTGTGTTCGATGAAAGCAATCATCAGGACATTCCGGTCGTGATATCGCTACGCGATTCGCAAGGCTCCCCAATGACCCGAGCCGAGCTGGTCGTGCAGGCCGACTATGCGGGCAATAGCTACCCGGGGTTGCAGGTTTTAGGCTTGTACGACGATCGTAACGGTAACGGTGTCATCGATGGGGACAGTGAATTGGTCAGCGGGGTAGGGGCAAGCCTGTTCACTACTCGAACCGATCGCTACAGCGGCGACAAGAACTTCTGGTTGCGAGTCAACCTGTCGTGTCCGTTTGCCGGCGAGGTAAGAGCGTTCGCTGGTGATCTGACGGGCCGGGTGCGGATCGAGGTTATCGCCGCCGCAACCATGGTTGCAACGACTGTGGGCCAGGCGCGTGTATGGCAATGATGCGACGGGCTGCGACGCGACGAAAATCGATGCAACAGGGAGCTCTACGGATGGCACTGTCGCCGGATGAGAATGCACGCGAAGTCGAAGGAACTCTTGGTGAACGTACGATCAGAGTTCGCGTGGCAGGCGATTTCATGTCCCGTCTGGTTGGCTTGCTGTGTACAGTCAATGATGCGGTTTCGCTGCCTTTGCTGCTGACCCCTTGCCGGTGCGTACACTCCTTCGGCATGCGGCGGCAATTCGATGTCGTCTTCCTCGATCGAGGCAACGCGATAGTACGTATCGTTCGATTGCAACCCGGCAGGATAGCGTATTGCCCGGCAGCATCGCAGGTTCTGGAGTTGAGTGCTGGCCTGGCAGATCAGGCAGGTCTCAAAGTCGGGCAACGCGTGGTCATGTATCAATCCCGGGGAACCAGGTTATCCCGCGGTGCCAGGCGCATGCGAGGCTCATCCGTGGTGGAGTTGTTGCTCACGGCACCGATACTGTTGCTGTTTGGCCTCGGCATCGTGCAGATGGGGTTTGTCTATCACGCGCAAGTCATCGTCAACCATGCGACATTCGAAGCGGCGCGGGTGGGAGCGGTCGAACATGCCCTGCCGGAACCGATGCGTCGGGAGCTGGGTCGGCGACTGGCACCGCATGAGGGAGGCGACGGTTCCGCCACGGGTGCGGCGCAGGCACTCGTCGAATCACGCCTGCGCGTCGTTGATGCGGAAACCACTCGCCTCAGGCTCGTCAACCCTACGCGCGAGGCTTTCGATGATTGGGCAGTGCACGAAGACGACGCCGGTGGGCTCGCCATTCCGAATGCCCACCTGAAGCATCGTGACACACAGGAGCGTGGAGCTCGTTCAGGGATGAATCTTCAGGATGCCAATCTGCTGGAAATCGAGGTCGTGCATGGCTATGAGCTCGACGTACCGCTGGCGAATCGCCTGTTCGTCGGTGCGCTGGCACTGGTGGACCCTGAGCACACCGAATTTTACGACCGCGGCTTGATTCCGCTACGTTCCACCTCACGGGTACGAATGCAGAGTGAAGCCTGGGAGCACAGCCTGTCGGCGTCCGTGCCGGCAGACGCCGCCAGTGGCGGACAGACGGATGAGGTGTCGATTCCGCCAGGAGCCGTAGTGCCCGAGGACTGCATGAACAATCACGGATTGGGCGCTGTGTCCGGGTTGTTGGACGAAGCCGAGCTGACGATTGCCGACTGTCTGGACATCGCTGCCGTTCCGGCTACGGCCAATGGCTCGTCCGTGTCGGTTCCACCGCCGGCAAACACGGTGGATTGCGCGACGCTTTGAACCTGCTACTCACCCCTTTCGCAAGGTGGCGGCAACCAGCGCGGCCACGGTGACGCCGGCGACGGCGCCGAACAGGTGCCCGTCCCAGGATACGCCGGGCTGCATTGGCAGCACTCCCCTGAACAGTGTGGTTGCGTACAGAAGCCCGACGATCAGGGAAATGATCACGGATTGCAGGCGGCGCTCGAAAAGGCCGGCGAACAGGTGAAACCCGATCAGGCCGAAAACCAGCCCGCTGGCACCGATGTGCAGGGCCGGCCTGCCGAACAGCCAGAGCAATACGCCGCCAAGTAGCGTGATCAGCAGGACGATCACACCACTGTTCGCTCGCGAACCCGCCAATAGCAACAAGGTCACTACCAACGGCACCGTATTGCTCAGCAGATGGGCAAGATCCCCGTGCAGGAAGGGCATGAAGACGATGCCGAGCAGGCCGTGCAGAGTCCGCGGTACCAGCCCCAGCTGTTCAAGTGGTAACAAGCGGTCGGCGATGAACACCAGCCAGATGACACCGAGGAAGAGAGCAACGCCTTTTAAGTCTCGCTGTATCGAGTGACTGTTGCGCGAGTCGACGAGCATCGTCATGAGTGCAGTTCTATCCGGTGTGAACAGATCAAGTCAGCCAGCCGATCAGTTGCCGACGCACCGATGAAACCGTTTCGGCCGAAACGCCAGTGGCCGACCCATCACCGGACCCATCAGCCGACCCATTGGCCAAGGTATTGAACTGGTCCCTGTCGATACCGAGCCGGGAAGCGTCGGAGTCGCGCAGATTCAATATCTTGATCAATTCATGAACGTCCTGAACCTCGTTCCCACTCTTCACACCATGGGCGGCGGCCTTGGCATTCAGCGTATCGTCATCAGCACTGATCTGAGCATCGGGCGACGCGGAATGCGCGGACGCCGCACCGGAGTCGATCTGAACCGTATCGCCGGTACTGGATGGAGATAGATCGTCAGCGTCTGGCGCCGAGAGGGCCTCGGTCGACGAGGGGACGGCAGGATCCGCATTCTTCAGCACGACCTTGACGACCAGATAGGCCGCAGCCGCCATGACAAGTAGAACGATAAGCCACATGTTGCATGAGTTCCTGTAGGGAGCGTGGTTGTGCGCGGTGGGATCAGTCGAAACTGGTAGACTCTGCCCGCACCTGACACAGCCGTTTCGTCGTTCAACCCGCGTCACCGCAGGAGCTTGGCACAGCATGGTCCGACCCGATAAATCAATTGTCAAACGTTTCGATAGTCTGAAGACGCATTTGACGCAGGAGAACCCCGTTCTGATCGACGCCATCGGTGGTTTCCGCAAGCTCGACACCGTCGCGTATCGTACCGGTCTGCTCGACACGGACGACTCCTACGCCATGCAGATTTCATGGTGGCCGATGGTTTCCCTTCTGGGGGTTTTCTCGGCGGGCAAGTCGTCGTTCATCAACAGCTACCTTGGCCGCACACTGCAGAAGACAGGTAACCAGGCTGTCGACGACAAGTTCACCGTGATGTGCTTCGGCGAGGAGAATGCCGGCCAGGTGCTTCCAGGTCTGGCGCTGGATGCTGACATGCGCTTTCCGTTCTATCGCATCAGCGATGAGATCGAGAAGGTTTCCGCTGGCGAGGGGCGGCGAATCGATGCTTACCTCCAGCTCAAGGTTACCGATTCGGAAGTGTTGCGTGGCAAGATACTGATCGACTCACCCGGCTTCGATGCTGATGCGCAGCGCACGTCCACGTTGCGTTTGACCGATCACATCATGGGTATCTCGGATCTGGTGCTGGTGTTCTTCGATGCTCGTCACCCGGAGCCGGGGTCCATGCAGGACACCCTGACTCACCTGGTAGGCAACACCATCTCCCGCCCCGACAGCAACAAGTTCCTCTACATCCTGAACCAGATCGACAGCGCGGCGCGCGAAGACAATATCGAAGAGATCGTGGGTGCCTGGCAGCGGGCACTCTCGCAGAAAGGCCTGACAGCCGGACGGTTCTTTACCATCTACAACAAGGATGTGGCACTGCCGATCGAAGATGCGGCATTGCGTGAGCGGTTTGAATCCAAGCGGGATACCGACATGGCCGAGATCGAGGAGCGCATCGAGCAGATTGAAGTGGAGCGGGCGTACCGGATCGTCGGTGCGATGGAGAAGCAGGCCTATGTGATCCGCGACAAGGCGATGCCGGCCATCACAGGGTTGAAACAGAAATGGGGCAAGCGAGTGCTGCAAATCGACGCGATCGTCCTGGTTCTGATCGTCCTGGCGATCCTGGTCGGTGCCATCATGACAGGCGGTATCGGTGGCTTGTTTTCGTTGATCCTGAGCGTGTTTGCCGATCCGGTATCGATGGGATCGACCATTCTGGGAATCCTGGTACTGATTCTCCTCATTCATTTCACGGCACGATCACTGGTGGCGAAGTTCATGCTCCGCCGTATCGAGAAATCGGCGGATGCAGAGTTCGCACCGGCATTTCGCAAGAACACCGGCTTGTTCAATTCCGTGTTCGGCAAGTCGCCCACCGGTTGGAACGCTAAATCGCGAAAGGATACCGACCTCGTGATCGAAGAGGCCGCGGAGTTCATCGAGAAGCTGAACGATCAGTTCACCAACCCCTCCGGCTCCAGGCGCTCGTCAGACGAAGCTGCATAGCCAAGCGGCCGTTCAGGCCGCTTTCTCCATGACATGATCCACAGGCATCTGCCGGTCAGTGCCAGCATTTGCCTGCTCGCATCGAACACGCGATTGCACATCGACACACATCGACGACAGGTTCTGCCGTCAGCCTGACGGCAGAACCTGCGGGTACCGAAGCGTCAGTCCTGAGACACCTGTGAAGGTTCAGCCATCGTGGGTGTCTCGACCACCGGCTCGACGTCCGCGACCTTGCGGGACGCGAACGATCCCCGTGGCCTTGTCGTAGCAGGTGCTGCGGGTTCTTTCGCAGGTGCGCTTGCCAAAGACTCGTCGGCTTGCGCTTTCTCATCTCCAGTCTCGTCGAGGGTGCTTACCCGCGGTTGCTCCGCATCGACTCGAATGCCTGCCGCTTCCTCAGGCTGATCCGCCGTACCTTGCGTCTCCGGCACGACTTCCACCGGCGCTGCCGAACTCGGCATGCTTGCATCGAAATCATCGGCCTTCTGGTTGGCCAGAGAGCGCACGGAGCTCTTCAGCTGGCTCGGCTGACGCCGCGATACCTGCTGAGTGCCGTCCGAAACACCGGGCGCATCCTTGACGGCAATACCGGGAGCATCCTTGGCAGCGGGTTCGACACTGGGTTCCGACTCAGTGTCCTGAGATCGGGCCGCTTCGAGCTTCTTGTTGACTCGATTGCTACGACGCGGCTTGCGACGACGACGGCTGTTACCGTCTGTCTTGCCCTCCGCGTCCTTGTCATCCGATTCCTCTTCGGAGCCGACCACCTTCACGGTTTCAGGCGGCACACTCGTGACCTCGTCCGGAAGGGCGGCGGTATCCTTCCGTTCGCTGGCCAACAGCGGCATATCGGCAGAAGCCGTGTCGGCAAGGTCTGCACCTGCGATGTCATTGCGATCGGTGCCCGCGTGCAAGCCCTGATCCTGGTTGTCATCAAGCGGCACGGTGTCGTCATCTTTCTCGCTTTCTTCGAGCGGCACGATGTCGTCATCATTACCGCTGTCGTCCAGCGACACGATGCCGTCATCCTTCGCTGTTTCTTCCAGCGGCACGATGCCATCATCACTGCCGTTGCCGTCCGGCGACACGATAATGTCATCCTTCTCGCTTTCTTCGAGCGACACGATGACGTCATCTTTCGCGCTTTCTTCGAGCGATACGATGCCATCATCGTTGCCGTTGCCGTTGCCGTTGCCGTTGCCGTTGCCGTTACCTTCCACTGACACGACGGTGTCTTCCTTTCCGCTGGCATCGAGTGACACGATGCCGTCTTCGTTCGTGTCGTCATCGAAAGAAACGCTGTCGTCGTCGAACATCACGGTATCGTTATCGTCCACGTCGTCATCGTCCGGATCATCGTCGTTCATCGCAGCCAGGGTCGACTGTGGCGGCAGATTCCGCGAGGTACCGGCATCAGCCTGGTCATCGCGTGGGTCGCTACCGAAGCTCTGGCCGGTTTTGGGGGTGACATCACCGTCATCGGAGGCATCAGCTTCCGATCCGTCGAGCGATGCGCCGGGTACCGTTGCAGAGCGTTCGTGAGGCGAATGTCCGAGAGCTTCATCAGATTCTTTGGCTTCGGCAGTGGCGCCCCGGGGCGATTCGTTCTGTGACGTATCTTCACCCTGGCGCTCACCGTCGCCTCCGGTGCCATTGCCCGAGCGGCGTCGGCTACGGCGTGGCCGTCGCTTGCGCTCGCCGCGATCATCACCGTCCTCAGGCGTCGAATCGGCGACTGCCACGTTGCCATTCGGCTGGTTCGAGTCGTATTCATCGGCATCGGCATCGGCTGCGACGTTGCCGTTCGCCGTGCGATTGTCGTCACTGCCTGAGCCGGCCGTCGATTCGGCATCGCCACCTGTGGTGGCATCATCGCGTGAACTGTCTGCATTCTCGTTCTGCCGGTTACGTCCGCGCCCACCGCGACGGCCACCGCGCGAGCGACCACGGCGGCTTTCCCCCTTGACGTCGGCGCGTGCCTCGTCGGTTTCACTGTCTGCATCGAGCGATGTGACGGCGCCTGGCGAATTCGTGCCGTCATCGTCTGTCGCCTCTGCGGAGTCGGAACGAGCGTTCGTCCGCTGGCCGTTACCCGGCTGGTTGCGTGAACGGCCACGGCCACGGCCACGCGACTCGCCCTTGCTCTCCTCATCCGGGTTACGCCCAGAGGACCCGGAGTCAACGATGGTCTCGCGCTGAACGTCAGTGTTGTTCGAGTCTGCCTGGATGTCCGCACCTTGCCTGTTGCGCTTGCCGCGTCCACCGGACTTGCGCCCGCCACGTCTGCGGCTATTGCCGGAGCCTTCGGACTTCTCGGCTTCACCACGGCTGTCTGCACTCTGGTTTCTTCCAGTGCCACCGCGTTTGCGCGACGGCTTGTCGGCTGCCGGCTTACCTGCGTGGCCACTGGCATCCTTGCCATCGGCGGCAGGTTGCGACTGGCTGGACGTCGAGGTGCCCGACGCGCTCGAGGCGCCGGCTCCGAACAGGGAGGTGACCGCACCGAGAATACGGCGGAGGCCACCACCCTGAGCCGGTGCTGCCGGCCGAGCCACGGGTGCTGCATCAGCGATCTGCGGCACCACCGCGGCGGCCGCGGCCGGCGCTGGCATAGCCGGAATCACCGTGCCTACCGCAGCCGATTCGGCCTTGCGCTCACGCGCTTCCTGTGGTGAGTAGGGTTCCGAATGGTCGGTGGAAAGCTCGAAACTCTTCTTGTGATTGGCATCGTGATCGGCATCGTTGCCCCGAATGCGCTCGATCGTGTAGTTCGGTGTGTCAAGCGAGGGGTTGGCGATGATCAGCAGGCTGACCGTGTTACGCGCTTCGATCTCGCTGATGCTGGTCCGCTTCTCGTTGAGCAGGTAGGTCGCGACTTCCACCGGGACATCGGCCACGACCTGGCTTGTGTTGTCCTTCATCGACTCCTCTTCGAGCAGCCGCAGTATCGACAGTGCCGTACTTTCTATGCCGCGTACGGTGCCGTGCCCGTGGCAGCGCGGGCAGACGATTTCGGAGGATTCGCCGAGCGAGGGCCGGAGCCGCTGACGCGACATTTCCAGCAAGCCGAAACGCGAGATTCGGCCGATCTGAACACGCGCCCGGTCGTGCTTGAGTGCGTCGCGCAGCCGGTTCTCTACGGCCCGCTGTGCCTTGCTGGACACCATGTCGATGAAGTCGATGACTACCAGGCCGCCCAGATCGCGCAGTCGCAGTTGGCGGGCCACCTCGTCGGCGGCTTCCAGATTCGTGTTCGACGCAGTCTCCTCGATGTCGCTGCCCTTGGTGGCACGCGCCGAATTGATGTCGATGGAGATCAGGGCCTCGGTGTGGTCGATGACCAGCGCGCCACCGGAGGGCAGGTGTACTTCTCGCTTGAACGCCGATTCGATCTGCGACTCGATCTGGTAACGGTTGAACAGAGGCACGTCATCGGTGTACAGCTTCAGCTTGCGCTGGTTCTGCGGCATGTACATGCGGATGAACTCCGCCGCCTGATCATGCGTGACCTGCTCGTCGGCGAGAATCTCGCCGATGTCGCCACGGAAGTAGTCGCGCAGCGCACGCACGATGATGTTGCTCTCCTGATAGATCAGGAAGGGTGCCTTCTTCTCGGTACTGGCCTCGAGGATGGCTTTCCAGATGGCGGCCTGGTAGTCCAGGTCCCATTGCAGCTCTTCGGTGGTACGGCCCACACCGGCGGTGCGCACGATGGTACCCATCGTGTCGGGTACCTCCACATCGGCCATGGCTGCCTTGAGATCGCTTCGATCATCGCCTTCGATACGGCGGGACACGCCACCGGCACGTGGGTTGTTCGGCATCAGCACCAGAAATCGGCCTGCCAGACTGATGAAGGTAGTCAGTGCCGCGCCCTTGTTGCTGCGCTCCTCCTTCTCGATCTGAACCACGATCTCCATGCCTTCCTTGATGCCCTCGCGCACGTTCGGGCGGCCGTTCTCGCCCCCTTTGCCACCGCCCTTGCCGGCATCTTCGTTCAGGTACTCCCGGGCAATTTCCTTGAACGGCAGGAACCCGTGGCGATCTGCGCCGTAATCGACGAAAGCCGCCTCGAGGCTGGGCTCGACGCGGGTGATCTTCGCCTTGTAGATATTCGATTTCTTCTGTTCGCGCGACTTGTGCTCGATGTCGAGATCGACGAGGCGCTGCCCGTCAACGATCGCTACGCGCAGCTCCTCTTCGTGAGTCGCGTTGATCAGCATTCTTTTCATGTAGGGTTGAATCCGCGCCGGATTCCCCGTCGGCTGCCGGTCGCGAGCGCAACGCCGAATTGGTCGAGCCGACGCTTCGCCGATGCTCGAGCAGCAATTTCTGCGGTAAGTTCACTGATGACATGGCAACACCTCTGGGGTAAATCCAGGCTGTGTAAGCGTTCATGGAAGCGTCGCTGCACGAATGCAGCGCTCGTCTTGTCGAAAGGCCGAGCCGAGCTGCGCAGAGACGCAGAAGCGGGCCGGCCGTCAGGTTTATCAGGCGAGCCGCCAGCCTGCGAGGATCGCTCGGGCCGTGCGGCTACTGTCGGCAACGCCTCATGCACATACGTTCGGCGTTTGCCACAACTGGCCTTGGTACTGTCGGATCGAATCCGGAAGCCGACTGGTCGGACACGGCGGGACGGCCACCGGCGATTCATCTCGAACCCACGTGATCAGGGGCCTGCGCGACGGCCGGAATATCCAGCAACCTTAAGACATACCCACCTCTCGGACAGCTGCCCGTGACGGAAGATTGGCATGTTTGCGCTCGGTTCCGGCGCTCGATCGACCATTCAATATATCAGTGCCCGCCAGGCAGGGCAAACCATGCACGCGTTACACTGCCCGGGTAACAGCCACCATCACCCCATGCCCGATTACAAATCACAGCGGAAATCCGGTCGACAGCGTGGCACCGCACAGGCTGCTGGTTCCCGGGCTCGAGCGGGCTCGCCCGTGGCATCCGAACCTGAACCGTCGGCAGGGTCGCCATCGGGAACGGTACGTTCCAGCGCTCACACCGAGCGGGTGGCAGCCTTCGAGGCCGGTCAGCGTATCGACAACTTCCTGATGCGGCGTGCCGGTGGCGTACCGCGCAGCCACGTTTATCAGATCATCCGCAAGGGTGAGGTCCGAGTCGATGGGCGACGGGTCAAACCCACACGCAAGCTGAGGGAAGGTGAGCAGGTACGCATTCCCCCGCTGCAGTTGCGTGAGTCGGGCCCGGTGCAGGTACCCGACGGGCTGGTGCGGGCGTTGATCGACTCCATCAGCTTCGAGCATGAAGACTTCTTCGCCATCGACAAGCCGGCAGGTGTCGCGGTGCACGCGGGCAGCGGCCTGGCCTTCGGCGTGATCGATGCATTGCGCCAGCACTTCGACGATCCGAAGCTGGAACTGGTACATCGGCTGGATCGAGCGACCAGCGGTTGTCTACTGATCGCGCGGGATCCCGGTCGGAACAGGGCCCTGCAGACGTTGTTCCGAAAGCGTACGATCGACAAGCGTTACGAGGCTCTGGTTGCCGGGCACTGGCCTGTCTCCCTCGTCACGATCGATGCGCCACTACTGGCCAACCGGGAGCAGGCCGGCGAGCGGCGGGTGATCGTATCGGGAGAGGGGCAACAGGCACGTACGCACATCGAGATACTGGAGTCTTTCGACGCGGCTACCAGGCTCGATGTGCGGCCCGTGACGGGCCGTACCCATCAGATTCGGGTACATGCCCTGCATGCCGGGCATGCCGTGATCGGTGATCAACGCTACGGCGACAATCGGATGAATCGGGATTTTCGTCGTCAGGGTCTGTCGCGGCTGTTCCTGCATTCTCGCTCGCTGGCTTTCGATTGGCATGACGAGCGGGTGATCATCGACGTACCACCGGCCGACGACTGGCAGCAGGCGCTGGTGGCACTGCGTAGTTCCCGAACAGCTGGCCGGACAGCTGGCAAGACAACTGGCTAGTTGAACCAACAGAGGCAACTCCTTGCATGGCAGATGATAGATCTTCGACCGGCGCGAGTCGCGTCGGAAGCTCAGTCGACGACACCGCCGCCACCTCGGTGGACTCTCAGGCCCAACAGCTGCTTCGCGATCTGGTGAAAGAGACGTTGATCGAGCGTCGGCGGGCGCGTCGCTGGTCGATCTTCTTCAAGTTGCTGACCTTTGCCGTCGTCGCGCTGGTGCTGGCCCAGGCGCTGAGCGGCGGTACGGGCATGGACGATGGCAGCGGCGAGTCACATACCGCGGTGATCGACATCAACGGCGTGATCGCGGACGGCGAGCCTGCCAGTGCGGGTCCCGTGGTCCGGGCGCTGGAGGAGGCGCTGGAGAATCCGATGACCCAGGGCGTCATCCTGAACATCAACAGTCCCGGCGGTAGCCCGGTGCAGTCCGGCATCCTGTTCGCTGCCATCCAGCGACTGCGCAAGACGCATTCGGGGGTGCCGGTGCATGCGGTGCTGGGCGACGTGGCAGCCTCCGGCGGCTACTACGTCGCGGCGGCAGCCGATCAGATTCACGCCGACAAGGCGAGCATCGTCGGGTCGATCGGGGTACGGATGGATTCCTTCGGCGCCACTGAGGCGATGGAAAAGCTCGGCCTCGAGCGTCGACTGTTGACTGCCGGCGAGTACAAGGGCCTGCTCGACCCCTTCCTGCCGGAAGACCCGGAAGTGGTAGCCCACGTGCAGGGCATGCTCGATCAGATTCATCAGCAGTTCATCGATGCGGTGAAAACCGGTCGGGGCGATCGTCTGGCGAAGGACGAACGGCTGTTCAGCGGTCTGATCTGGAGTGGTGAAGCGGCACTGGACAACGGTCTGATCGATGCGCTGGGGAATGTTCAGAGCGTGGCGCGGGATGTCATCGGCGAAGCCGAACTCGTGAACTACACCCGCGAGCAGGATCTGTTCACACGGCTTGCCGATCGTGTCGGTGCCAGCGTCGCGGCCACACTGCGTCTGTGGTCGACAGGTCAGCTGTCCTGATCTGCCTTGTCTGATCCGTCTCATAGCAGCGAGGCGAGGATGCAGCCGCCTGTTCACGAGGTTCACGAGGTTCACGAGGTTCACGAGGTTCACGAGGCCGTACGCGAGCAGGACTTCGAAGTCATCGCCGCACGGCTGCAGGAGCTGATCGGTAGATCTGTCGGAAGAGCGATACTGGTCACCCTGTCCGGTGATCTGGGGGCCGGCAAGACCTTCCTGGCGCGGCATCTCATTCATGGTCTGGGTCATACCGGTGCGGTCCGCAGCCCCACCTATACACTGGTGGAAACCTATCGGGCCGGTGATTGGCGGGTGGTTCATCTCGATCTGTACCGCCTGCAGTCGCCGGATGAGCTGGAGGATATCGGCTTTCGTGATGTGCTCGGCGAGGCCGATCTGGTGATGATCGAATGGCCTGAGCGAGCCGCCGGCAGCCTGCCACCGGCTGACTGGGCCGTGACGATCGAGTACGCTGATCAAGGGCGGCGAGTGACGATCAGGCGCACTTGACCTTGGCTTTTCCAGGCGTTCTACTATCCTCCAAGGGAGT
>CBDCAW010000074.1:0-59088 GCA_965214025.1 Granulosicoccaceae bacterium | reverse complement strand
CTCCAATATGGTACTCCGCCCGGGGTTGCTCTCGTCGGCCCTTGCCGGGTCGTCGAACCCGTGCCACAGCAACGGGCCGCGACCCACACCCGACAAGCCGCGCTTGCTCCTGCATCACTGGCAAGAATATCTCGTTTGAGGAAGGCAACGCGGACCCTATCTTCAAGGTATCAAAGGTGAACGTGCCAAGGCGCGTTCACCGGCCATCGCCAACCGAGGAGAAAAGACTTGAACGCTTTCGCCAACTTCAACAGCTTCATGCAGCAACACGCCATCATTTCCAGACGCATGGCATTGCGCGAGAAGTTGTTGTTGCAAACCGATGCCGTCCTGGCCCGCAAGGGCTATTCACGAGAGCTGATCGAAACAGGCCTGAGTGCCTGGCCCTGGCAGGTGGCAGCCGATGCGAGCGCGTCCGATGCAGGGGCCGACGCACACGCCCCGCAGACGCAATCGTCCGCGCGATCGTCGGACTGCATCAGGGACGCTGCTCGGGCACTCAACCGGTACAACAAAACGTCGCCTGTGAACGATACGAGTTTGAGCATCGGTTCAGGTTCCGGCGCTTGCGACATCACAACCGGAGATGACAACCGATTTGCCGCCTGACGCCGGGTTCGACAGGCAAGTCACCTTGGGAGTTCGCCGGGGAGACTACCGGGTAAAGCACCCTCGTAAAGTTCAAGTCATCCTTCGGTCACGATGAGCGGCTGTTCGAAATGGTATTCCTCCACATTGACCGACTCACCGATCCAGTCCACCACGCCGAATAGCGCTTCGCGCTCCAGTGGCGTGAGCACTCCATGCCAGACGTTTCGAAGTATGTTGATGCCTTGGGTAGCCTTGGCAAGAAACGCGCGGGGCGCTACCGGTTTGCCGCACTCGTCCCGAGCGACGATCGCCAGATACGGCGAGTCGGACATCGGCAGGAAGGTCTGACTGCCCAAAGGGTGTCGCTCGACCAGATCCAGCGTATGCGGCAAGCTATACGGTTGACCATGAAATACACTGATTCCGGCACGTCCGATACCGTCGAAATCCAGCCGTGCCAGATCGTGATGGCGGGCGCATCTGCCGCCGTTGATCATCTGATCAGGAGCCGTGCTGTTGTCGATGACGTCACCGAAGGGTGCGAACGCTTCTGCCGTCAAGGGCTCGATGAGTATCGTTTCGCTCATGTCAACGCCATGTGCCGGTTCACATCCTTGTACAGCAGGTAGCGAAACGCCCCCGGCCCCCCGGCATAGCACGCCTGTGGGCAATAAGCACGTAGCCACATGAAATCCCCTGCTTCCACTTCCACCCAGTCCTGATTCAACCGGTAGACCGCCTTGCCTTCGAGGACGTAGAGGCCGTGCTCCATCACATGCGTTTCCAGGAACGGGATGACTGCTCCGGGCTGCAGGGTCACGATCGTCACGTGCATGTCGTGGCCGAGATCCGTCGGGTCGACGAACCGCGTGGTCGCCCACGCGCCTTCGGTATCGGGCATGGCCGTCGGTTCGATCGATTGTTCGTTCGTGACGAAGGGCTCGGGCACGCGTATTCCCTGCACGAATTCATAGGCCTTTCGAATCCAGTGGAAACGCGCGGGCGCCTGGCCGGTCTGCCTCAACGTCCAGCGGCAGCCGGGAGGCAGGAACGCATAGCCACCGGGCTCCATCCCGTGCGGCTGGTCATCGATGGTGAGTTGCAGGCTGCCATCCATCAGGAACAGGATGCCCTCCACGCCTGCTTCGGGCTCCGGCTGCTCGCTACCTCCCCCGGCCGACACCTCCATGATGTACTGCGAGAATGTCTGGCAGAAACCGGCGATCGGTCGGGCGATGATCCAGGCGCGCGTATGGTTCCAGAACGGCAACGAGCTGGTGACGATATCGCGCAGCACGCCCTTGGGAATGACCGTGTACGCCGGCGTGACCACCGCCCGGTCGCTCAACAGCTCGGTCTGCGCCGGCAGGCCGCCATGTGGTGCGTGATAGTGTCGTCGCGTCATTTCGCAGTGCCCCCTGCCTGATACCACCGATCGATCAGCGCACGCTCGTCATCGGTGATGTTCGTCAGGTTACCCATCGGCATCGCCCCCCCCCCCCCCCCCCCCTTGGTCACGACCACCTGCTGGTGGATCGACTTCGCATGGCTGACGATATCGCGGTCGGTCTCGAATGCCATGCCCTTGGGCGCCGATGAAAAGCCCGCCTGCGTCGGCGACTTCGCGTGGCACGACACGCAACGTTGCTCCATCACGTCGTGCACACCCGCGAACAGCTCGGCGGCACTGGCGGTCGTGGCGGCAGGGGCCGTTGCAGAAGGGCCGGACGGGGCGATCGCCGCGGCGATGCCCATCATCAACACGGCAGCCACACCCACCGGAACGGGCGATGCGCGGCCCTTGTGCCGCTGCACGAAATACACGCGAATCAACGCACCGGCGAGTGACAGGCCGATCAGGATCAGCCAGTTGTACTCGTGCCCGAAAGCCATCGCATAGTGGTTGCTGATCATCACGAACAAGACGGGCAGCGTGAAATAGGTATTGTGGACCGATCGCTGCTTGGCGCGAATGCCGTGGATGGCCTCCGGTGCCCGCCCCTCCTGCTTGGCGGCCACCAGGTCGCGCTGCCCGGGCATGATCACGAAGAACACGTTGGCGACCATGATGGTGCCGAGCATGGCGCCGAAGTGCAGATAGGCGGCGCGCCCGCTGAAGACCTGGCACAGGCCCCAGGCGGCGATGATCAGGAACACGAGCATCGCGGCAGTGAGCCTGTTCTGGTGTGCGCCGAGTGTCGACTTGCACAACGAGTCGTAGGCTATCCATCCCACGATCAGTGTCAGCATGCCGATGGCCACCGCCGCAGGTTTGCTCAGATCCATGACCTGTGGGTCGATCGTGTAGATTTCCGCCTGATACCAGTACATCAGGCAGATCAGGAACATGCCGGTAATCCACGTGGTGTAGGCCTCCCACTTGAACCAGTGCAAGGGCTGTGGCAGCTCGGCGGGTGCCACCTTGTATTTCTGTGCATGGTAGAAACCACCACCGTGAACCGACCAGACCTCACCGCCGATACCTTTCTCTTCATCCGACTTCACTGCCGGTGCCAGCAGGTTGTTGTCCAGCCAGACGAAATAGAACGAGGCGCCGATCCAGGCGATACCGGTGACCAGATGTGCCCAGCGGCCCAACAGGTTGAGCCATTCCAGAACGTAGCCTTCCATCGTCTCTTCCTCGGGAATCGGTTGACCGGGAGTGGTGCTGCCGCCGCCTCGTGCGTCGAACGACTGTACGTGGCCCTCACGTCGGCGGTGCGAACCGCGAGGACCCGGTACGATACGTAGACGCTCAGAATGTACCTGAAGAAGCGACATCTCGTTATTTCACGAACCCTTGGCAGGTCATGTCCAGCATCGATTCAGTCACCCACTTTTCGCAAGCCCCGGCGGCCTTGACAGAGGCGCGCTTCATCGAGCGCTACGGTGCCGTCTACGAACACTCTTCATGGGTCGCGAGACGAACCTGGCAAACCGGCCTCGACCCGGAACAGAGCGATGTGGCAACCCTGGCCGCCGCCATGGCGGCAACACTGGCCGAGGCAACCGTCACCGAGCAGCTGCAGCTGATCAATGCCCATCCGGACCTTGCCGGCAAGGCTGCCGTGCAGGGCGAACTCACCGAGGACTCGACCGACGAACAGGCCAGCGCCGGGCTCGACCAGTGTACCGCCGAGGAGTTCGACAGATTCCAGCGCCTGAACGAGGCGTACAAGGCGAAGTTCGACATGCCGTTCATCATGGCCGTACGGGGCAGCGACCGCCATCGAATCCTCGCAGGCTTCGAGGAACGGCTGGAGAACGATGCGACCACCGAATTCGATCGTGCCCTCGCCGAGATCAACCGTATCGCAGAGCTTCGCCTGCACGCCCTGGCATCGGCAGCTGCCGAAGATGCCTTGAACGGCGCCGAGTATCCGCGTGAGCTGATCGGATACGCCGACCACCCGCCACGAGTCGCCTGGCCTGACGGTGCGCGGATCGCGGTGCAGTTCGTCATCAACTACGAGGAAGGTGGCGAGAACTGCGTGCTGCACGGCGATGCGGCATCGGAGGCCTTCCTGTCGGAAATGGTGGGAGCGAGCCCGATCGAGGGGCAGCGCAACATGGCCATGGAATCCCTGTACGAGTACGGTTCCCGAGCCGGCTTCTGGCGCCTGCATCGCCTGTTCACCCAGCGCTCGCTACCCGTCACCGTGTTCGGGGTGGCCATGGCGCTGCAGCGAAACCCGGTGGCCGTGGCTGCGATGCTCAGCGCAGGCTGGGAGATAGCCACCCATGGCTACCGATGGATCGACTATCAACAGGTGGACGAAGCACTGGAACGCGCCCATCTGCAGCGAGCCATCGACGTCCATACCCAGGTCACCGGCAGGCGACCACGAGGCTGGTACCTCGGCCGCACCAGCCCCAACACCCATCGACTGGTGGCACAGCTCGGCGGCTTCGCGTACAACGCGGACGCCTACGATGATGATCTGCCTCACTGGAGCACACTGCATGGCGAAACACCGCAGTTGATCGTGCCCTACACGCTCGATGCCAACGACATGCGCTTCGCATCCCCCCAGGGTTTCAACGCCGGGGATCAGTTCTTCAACTACCTGAAGGACACCTTCGACGTTCTCTACGCCGAGGGGGCGCGGACGCCGAAGATGATGTCCATCGGGCTGCACTGTCGGCTGGTCGGGCGGCCCGGGCGGGCAGCCGCACTGGCCCGTTTCCTGGACTACATCGAGGGTGTCGATGATGTGTGGGTGACCCGTCGTATCGACATCGCCGATCACTGGCGAGAGCATCACCCGTATCAAGCGTGACATCAGCGCAGGTAATGAATACCGATCAGGATGAAGGCAGCGATGAATACGCTCTGGCTGACGATCAACACGATGGCGTGGCCACCTATGCTGGAAATAGTGCTCATCGAGGTCTTCATGCCGACAGCCGCAATGGCGATCAGCAATGCCCATCGCGACACCTCGCTGAAGAAGTCTGCAACCGGTCTGGGAATCAGATGAAAGGAATTCAACACAGCCAGAATCAGAAAGCCGATGACAAACATCGGCACCAGGGGTGGCCGTGTGCCCAGGCCTTCTGATCGGCCCTCTTCGTCACGGCTTCGCAGCACAATGGCGAACAGCAATACCACGGGCGCAAGCATGCTTACGCGGATCAGCTTGACCAGGGTGGCGGTGTCGCCGGCCTCGTCGGAAATGGAAAAACCCGCACCGACCACCTGTGCTACATCGTGGACGGTACCGCCGATGAAGACACCCGACTCCAGATCGTCGAGATCGAGCGCCGCGGAAAGGATCGGATAGGCGATCATCGCCAGCGTGCTCAACACGGTAACGCCGAGCACGGTGAACAGCAGGTTGCGCTCGGAGTGCTCGTTGCGTGGCAGCACCGCGGCAATGGCCATGGCCGCGGACGCCCCGCAGATGGCCACGGCCCCCCCGGTCAGCAACGCGAGCCGCCAGCCACGCCCCAACAGTCTCGCTCCCAGCAATCCGAACAGGATGGTGACGACGACACCTGAGACGACCAGTGCGATCACGCCCGGACCCAGCCCGATCAGCAGATCCACACTGATACGCACACCGAGCAGGGCGACACCGATACGAAGTACCGTCGTCGCGGTGAATTCGATACCGACCTTGCACGGACCTTCTTCGGCCAGGAAGTGGAAGGCGATACCCAGCAGCAATGCCATGAGCATTGCCGGCGCTCCGTAGTGCTCGGACAGGAACTGCGCACAGACCGCGACGATGACCGAGACGAAGAACCCCTTCGGCACGCCATCCAGGGCGCCGAGCATGGCGCTCATTCGCGCACGCGACCACGCCTGCGCACCGTTCATCCCGGCGGGTCTTCCCACGCGATGATGATGGCGTCGCCATCGTCATGCCGGAGGACCACTAGCCGATCATCTGAGGCTGCATGTCGGCCGCATCGATGCCAGCCACCTCGACGGGGCGGGCCATCGCATCGCGACGGAAGGGCTCGCCCAGTTCCTGATTCAGCACGACCTCGATGAAGGTGGTCACCCCATCGTTCATCTGCTCCCTCACGGCGGTGCCGAGCGCCTTCTGCAAGCCATCCATGGTGTCGACCTTCACCCCCTTCAGACCACAGGCATCGGCGATCTGCGCGTATTCCACCCCCTCATTGAGCTCGGTACCGACGAAGTTGTCGGCGAACCACAGGGTGGTGTTGCGCTTCTCCGCACCCCACTGGTAATTGCGGAAGATCACCATCGTGATCGGCGGCCAGTCGTTGCGACCACAGGCGGTCATCTCGTTCATCGAGATGCCGAAGGCGCCGTCTCCGGCGAAGCCGACCACCGGTACATCCGGGCAACCGATCTTCGCCCCGAGGATGGACGGCAGGCCGTAACCGCAGGGGCCGAACAAGCCCGGTGCCAGATACTTGCGGCCCTTCTCGAAGCTGGGGTAGGCATTGCCGATCGCACAGTTGTTTCCGATGTCGCTGGAAATGATCACGTCATCGGGCAGCGTGTCACGGATGGTCAGCCAGGCGTTTCGCGGAGACATCCGATGCGGCTCACGTTTGCGGGCACGTTCGTTCCAGGTCGTGCCCGGATCATCGTCCTCGTGCTCCATCGACACCAGTTCCTGATCCCAGCGCTTCCTGGTCTGATCGATCAACGCCTTGCGATCATCCCGACCGGCATCGCCGGCATCCGGAGCAAGCCTGGCCAGGATCTGCTCGGCCACCCGTTTCGCATCACCCTGGATCGCCACGTCGACACGCTTGGTCAGGCCGATGCGGTCGGCGTTGATATCCACCTGGATCAGCTTCGCCTGCTTCGGCCAGTAGTCGATACCGTAGCCCGGCAAGGTGGAGAACGGGTTCAGGCGCGTACCGAGAGCGAGTACCACATCCGCCTTCGCGATCAGCTCCATTGCCGCCTTCGAACCGTTGTAGCCGAGCGGCCCCATGGCCAGCGGGTGCGAGCCCGGGAACGCATCGTTGTGCTGATAGTTGCAGCACACCGGTGAATCGAGCTTCTCCGCCAGCTGGCGAGAGGCATCGATGGCACCTCCGAGAACCACACCGGCACCGTTGAGGATCACCGGAAACTTCGCCGAAGACAGAAGCGCGGCGGCATGCTCGATAGCTTGCGAACCACCGGCCGGGCGCTCGATGCGAATCACCTGCGGCAGCTCGATATCGATCACCTGCGTCCAGAAATCGCGCGGCACGTTGACCTGCGCCGGAGCCGAGGCACGCCAGGCCTGCTCGATCACCCGGTTCAGCACCTCGGCGATACGCCGTGGATCACGCACCTCTTCCTGATAGGCGACCATGTCTTGGAACAGGGCCATCTGCTCGATCTCCTGGAAGCCGCCCTGCCCGATCGTCCGGTTGGCCGCCTGCGGAGTGACCAGCAACATCGGTGTGTGGTTCCAGTAGGCCGTCTTGACCGGTGTGACGAAGTTGGTGATGCCCGGGCCGTTCTGTGCAATGGCCATGGACATCTTGCCGGTGGCACGGGTATAGCCGTCGGAGATCATGCCGGCGTTACACTCGTGAGCGCAATCCCAGAACTTGATGCCCGCCTTCGGGAACAGATCGGAGATCGGCATCATGGCCGAGCCGATGATGCCGAACGCGTGTTCGATCCCGTGCCGTTGCAAGACCTTCACGAAGGCTTCTTCGGTAGACATTCTCATGCGGTGGTTCCTCGGTTGGCCGCTGAATGATCCAGATCGATGTCCGCCCTGGTTGCGGGTATCATAGGAGCTGACGTCGGGCGCTGATACCGGCAACTACGCATGCCATTCATCCTTGCCCGTGGCACCGACGATAGCGCGATGGCACATCGGACGATGGCTGACTAACTGCCACTCACAAGTACAGTAGCAAAGGAGCACGACATGAAGTATTCCCATGGTGCGTTGATCGCGGCGCTTATCCTCGTTGGCACGGCTCAGGCCCAGCCGGCATACACCGAGGTGGAGGACGGTCTGTTCGTCGTCGATCCGCTGGGTATGACGGTGGAGGAACTGACCGACGCACGGGTCTACACCGAATCCGGTGACCCGGTGGGTGAACTCGACGACGTTCTGATGGCGCAGGACGACGAGACGATTGCGATCTCACTCGATGTGGGCGGCTTTCTCGGCGTCGGTGAAAAAGATGTGCTGGTTCCCGCCGACAAGCTCTCGGCTCAGGCCGACGGGCTCAAGCTGGACATGTCGAAGGCGGAAATCGACGCGTTGCCGGAGTACAAGGACTGAACCGGCTCCGCTACCTTGATTCGTGGCGTTTGCGCAGCGTCACCAGCTTGGCCTCGTGCACGATTGCCGGACGACGGTGACCGGCAGGAGTACCACCAGTGGACGCTGTCAGTGCTTTCGGGCAGACTCGACAGCGGTCGTGATCCCTGATTTCCGAGGGGTCAGGATGCTACAGAAGACACGTGGTTTCACCAGGCTGAGTTTCGGAGATTGCCTTGCAGATACAGATCAGAACCGACAACAACATCCATGTGCATGATACTCGGGCTACCGAGCTCGAAGACATCATCAAGCATGCGTTGCGGCATTGCAGTGCGCACGTCACACGGGTGGAAACGCACCTCAGCGATGTCAACGGTACCAAGCCTGGCCCGCAAGACAAGTGCTGTGTCATGGAGGTTCGCCTCGAGCGTCGCCAGCCGATGGCGGTAACCGAACATTCGGACTCGGTCGGGGGCGCCGTCAACGGAGCTGCCGAAAAACTCGCCCGTCTGGTCAAGAGCACGATGGACAAGGCAGCGGATCGCCGCCCGCCGGCACCGGCACCGGTCGATCCCGAACCGGAGAATTGAATACCGGAGCGGTGAACCCCTTCCGGTTCCGCGGCGGGTGCATCGATCATGCCTCGCGGGCGCTGACTACCGGCTCTCTTCAGGCACCTGCGCCAGCTCCGGGCTGAATGGGGCCAGACCACTCACCTGCTGATAAGACTCGGTCTGATCGTCGGGCACCGGATCACGACGATACAGGCGATAGGTGATGAAGCAGGCGTACAGGGAGGCGATCGCGGTCACCGTGTAGATGAAGGACGCGGACCCCAACACCGGCATCAGTGCCGTCGTTGCGGCCGGTAATATCAAGCCGGAGAACGACCAGGCGATCATCAGTGTGCTGGACATCGAGACGTAGAACTCCGGATCGGCACGATCGTTGGCATAGGCGTTGGCGATCGAATAGATGGACTCGGTGGCACCGGCCCATACCGCGAAGACCAGCACGACGAGCCAGAAATTGTCGATGTTCACGGCAGCGGCACACAGCGATGCGACCATCACCAGCACGCAGCCACCGATCAGCGTGTGGCGGCGATCCATGCGGTCCGACAACGCACCCAGGGGATACTGAACCACGATCAGGCCGAGCTGCATCAGGAAGAAGAACAGACCGACATCTTCGCGCGAATAGCCTTCGCTGGCGAGGTAGATGGGGCTGAACCCGATGAGCAGCATCGTCATTCCGCCGGACGCCAGCAAGCCGACCAGGCCAACGGGCGATATGCTCCACACCTTGCGCACCGCGATCGTGATCGAAACCGGCGGCGGTGGCGTCGGCAGGCGCGTCAGGCTCACCGGCAGTATTGCCAGGGTTGCAAAAAAGATCGCTACCAACTGCACGGTAGTCCCTTCGGCAGGTACGTAACGCAGCAGCAACCCGCCGGCACCGAGCGCGACCACGTAGGTCATGTAGAAGACGGCGATGACCTTGCCGCGCCAGGCGTTCACGCAGGCATCGTTAATCCAGCTCTGGCTGATGATGAACAGGCTGGTGGCGGCGAACCCGTAGAGCGCACGCGCCATCACCCACAGCAACGGGTAGGTGCCCATCGAGATCATCAGCACGGAAAGGATCACACAGGCAATCATGGTCGAGAAGGCGCGCGCATGGTTCACGCGACGCACCACCAGTCCGGTGATCAGGCAGGCGACGAGCCCGCCACCCGCCATTGAGGCGACGGTGGCCCCGGCTACCCAGGTGGCAAAGCCTTGTTCTGCCAGTTGCACCGGAATGAAGGCGAACGTCAGGCCGTTGCCCAGTCCCATCATCCCCATCGAGAGAATCACGCTGACTATGGCACGCGGTGGGGATGGTGCGGCCGGTGGTGTGGCCGGAGGCGACGACATGCAAGGAGCCTTCAAAGCGTTGGCCTGGTGATCGAACCGGAGTCCGAGCGGTCGGACAGATCTCAGGGCTCGGCCTGCGCCCGGTGCAAGGTATCAGTCAGCCGGTGAATCGAACCGCCGACGATACGCGCATCGCCCGTGTACGTAGGTTTCGAGAATGACACGATCGTCACCCAGAGTCAGCAGGGCGAACAGTCTGTCCACCCAGGTAGTGGCCACGCGATGTCTTCGTGCCAGCAGCGGGGTACTCGCCTGATCGATGACGAGAAAATCCGCCTCCTTGCCGGGCTGGAGATTGCCGACGCAGTCGTCGATACGAAGCGCTTGCGCACTGCCCAGCGTGGCCAGGTAGAACGCGCGCTGTGGTGTGAGTACCTGGCCTGCGAGCTGCGCCACCTTGTAAGCCTCTCCCGCTGTACGCAGCTGGCTGAAGCTCGTACCGGCACCGACATCGGTTCCCAGGCCCACCCTGGCGCCGACGACTCGTGCCGCATCGATATCGAACAGCCCGCTGCCGAGAAACAGGTTGGCGGTGGGGCAGAACGCCATGGCCGCGCCGCTGTCGGCGAACAGCTGCCGATCGGTGTCGTCGATATGAAGGCAATGTGCCAGCACGGTTCGCTCGCGCATCAGACCAAACCGGTGATAGACATCGACGTAACTGCGTGCTTCGGGAAACAGTGAAGCCACCCAGGCCACCTCGTCCGTATTCTCGGCTACATGGCTGTGTACGTAGGTGTCCGGATACTCAGCCGCGAGTTGGCTCGCCCGCCATAGCTGCTCCTCACTCGAGGTCGGTGCGAAACGCGGCGTGATCGCGTAGCGCAATCGATCTTGCCCATGCCATCGCTCGATGAGGCTGCGACTGTCCTGATAAGCCGACTCGGGTGTGTCCTGCAATCCGGTCGGGCAGTGTCGATCCATGAGCACCTTGCCGGCGATCAGGCGTAGATTCTTCGCCTGGGCCGCACTGAACAGCGCATCGATGGACTGCGGGTGAACGGTACCGAGTACCAGCGCACTGGTGGTGCCGTTACGCAACAGTTCATCGATGAAGAATTCCGCTACCTCCGCAGCGTGGGCAGCGTCTGCAAAGCGCATCTCCTCGGGAAACACGTAGCTCTCCAACCATTCCAGCAGCTGCTTGCCATGCGAGGCGATGATGTCGGTCTGCGGATAGTGCACATGCGTATCGACGAATCCGGGCAGGATGAGCCTGCCCCGGTGATCGTGCACTTCGATCCGTTGCCCGAGCTGCGGGAGCATCAGCGCTGCTTCACCGATCTGCTCGATACGGCCATCGCCGACCAGCAGCACCCCGTCTTCGATGTACTGGAGCGCGTCGCCGTCACCCGCGCCCGGATCACCCAGGCAATGCAGTATCGAACCACGATAGGCAGTCGGCAATGAGTCTTCCGATTGGTCGTTCATGCTGCCCATGACGATGCGGGGCCGTGTCGGTGCTGCAGGATCTCGGCCGCCACTGCGATCGCGATTTCCGCCGGATGCTTGCCATCGATACCGGCTACCCCGATCGGGCACGTCAGGCGGGCCAGCGCCTGCGGGCACATGCCTCTGCCAGCCAGGCGCCGTTCGAACAGAGTTCGCTTGGTGGCAGACCCGATCAGACCACACCAGGCAAGGTCGTCGCGTTGCAGTGCCGCTTCGACGATCTGTTGATCGAGCTTGTGGCTGTGCGTCATGATCGCCACATAGGTATCGCCTGGCAGGTCCCATACCTCATCGGCCAGATGCTCGCCCAGGCATGGCGTCACGTTCGCAGGCACTGACTTGGGAAACTCGACCTCGCGGCCATCGAACCAGTCAATTCGGCAGGGCACAGCGGCAAGCACGTTGACCAATGCCCGGCCGACGTGGCCAGCGCCAAACAGGGCCATGTGGAAGCCTGGCGAATCGATTCGCTCGTAGACTACCGACTCCTGCCAGTCGACCAGGGGGCCATCGGCATCATCGAGCATCGACCGAGCGTGAATGACACACCGGTGTTGCAATACCGTATCGTGCCGACGGCCAATGCTTGCCGAAGCTGTGACGATCGACTTGTCGCCGTTCGACGAGACTAGCACACAGGGTTCGGCACGCTTGCGCAGGATCGCCAACTCTTTCACCCATGCCGGCAACTCGCGCGGTATGCGCTCGAAACACAGATGCGCGACGCCGCCACAGCACTGCCCCAGGCGCGCACCCAGTGCGAAGCGCTCGATACGGTAGCCGGAGCCTGCGTCATCCAGCATCTCTCTGGCCAGCGCGATGGCGCGGTACTCGAGATGGCCACCGCCTATGGTATCGATGCAACGATCTGTCGTGACCAGCATGCGGGTGCCTGCGTCACGCGGACACGACCCTTGCGTGCGGATGACCGTGATCAACACGCTGCCATTCACTTCATCGCCATTCAACTCATGGCCACTGAGCCGGTGGGAACGACCCGCAACGCCTGCATCAATCGGAGTGGCTGGCGAACCGGCATCTTCCCCCACCGCGATCAGCTGATCGAGCCAATCACTCACGCACGCACCTCATCGCGGTGATCCTTGCCAAGCTCCTCGCAAGGCGCGCTTGCGGCGAGCCGCACCGCATCGATCGCGTCGAGTATTTCTTCAGGTGTCGCCGGCGCGTTCAACGGCGGGTTGACGGTATTGCCGCCGACACTCGCGATCGCATCACGCAAGGCGAAGAACACCGAGAAAGCCAACAGCAGCGGCGGCTCACCGACTGCCTTGGATCGCAGTATGGTGTCCTTGTGGTTTCGGTTGTCGAACAATCGGGTATGAAACTGAGGCGGGCAGTCGTTGATCGCCGGAATCTTGTAGGTGGAAGGCGCGTGCGTGGTCAGCCGACCGTGCTCGTTCCAGCGCAGCTCCTCCAGCGTCAGCCAGCCCATGCCCTGAATGAAGGCGCCTTCCACCTGGCCGATGTCGATCGCGGCGTTCAGAGGGCTGCCCGCATCGTGTAGCAGATCGGCGCGTAGCAGCTTCCATTCACCGGTCAGGGTATCGACGAGCACCTCGGATACGGCGGCCCCGTAGGCGAAGTAGTAGAACGGCGATCCGGTCAACGTGTTCCTGTCCCAGTTCAGATCCGGGGTAGCGTAGAAGCCATCGGACCACAGTTGCACTCTTGCCTCGTACGCTTTCTGAACGAGCGCGACGAACGCGCATTCGGTGCGGCCGTTGCTCACCCGATCGCTTGCGAAAACCACGCCATCCGCACTGCCGCCGTACAGGTCCGCGAACAGGACGGCAAGTCGCCGGCGGATCTGGCTCGCGGCATCTTCGCCGGCCTTGCCGTTCAGGTCCGCACCGGTGGACGCGGCCGTGGCCGACGTATTGGCCACCTTGCTGGTATCCGCCGCACTCGCCCGCACATGCGCCAACGAGATACCGAGTTCACCCGCCACCACCTGGGCCACCTTGGTATTCAAGCCCTGACCCATCTCGGTGCCACCATGGTTCACCAGCACCGAGCCATCGGTGTAGACGTGTACCAGCGCCCCTGCCTGGTTGTAGTGCTTGACGTTGAACGAGATGCCGAACTTGACCGGCGTCAGCGCGATGCCTTTGCGCAGTATCGGGTTGTGTTCGTTGAATTCACGGCAGGCAACACGGCGCTCCCCGTAATTGCTGTTCGACTCGAGTTCGGCGACCAGTTCGTGGATCACGTTGTCCTCGACCCTCTGGCCATAGGGTGTGACGTTACGCTCGGCGTTACCGTAGAAATTGAGCTTGCGCACCACCAGCGGATCGTGGCCCAGCAGCCTGGCGATGCTGTCGATCAGGTATTCGGTGAGCAGCGCGCCCTGCGGCCCGCCGAACCCGCGAAATGCCGTGTTCGACTGCGTGTTCGTCTTGCCGCAGAACGCGCGGATATCCGCCGCGGCCAGAAAATAGGTGTTGTCCACATGGCACAGCGCGCGTGTTGCCACCGGCGCCGACAGGTCGGCCGAGAACCCGGCCTGCGCGACCATGTCCAGACGCACTGCGTTGATCCGCCCGTCATCCTCGAAGCCCACCTCGTAACGATAGTGGAAACCGTGACGCTTGCCGGTGATCAGCATGTCGTCGTCGCGATCCAGGCGCAGCTTCACCGGTCTTTTCAAATGGTGTGCACCCAGCGCGGCCACACAGCAGAACAGTGCCGATTGAGATTCCTTGCCACCGAAGCCACCGCCCATGCGCCGCATCTCGACCACCACCTGGTTCGCACGCAGACCCAGAAGATGACACACCAGCGTCTGCATCTCGCTGGGATGCTGAGTGGAACAGTGCACGAACAGCCCGCCGTCCTCCTTCGGTATCACATAGGAGACCTGGCCCTCCAGGTAGAACTGTTCCTGGCCACCGACATCCAGCTCACCGGCGAGGCGATGCGTCGAGCGCTCGAGAGCAGCGGCTGTATCACCACGCTCAAGATGCAGGGGTGGCACCACCCAGGATGCCTGGGCATAGGCGTCACGTGCGGTGCGCACCGCGGGCAGTTCATCGTACTCGATGCTGGCCTTGCGAGCGGCACGTCGTGCCTGCTCGTAGTGCTCGGCGTACACCGCGAAGATCGGCTGCCCGATATACTGCACGAGCCCGTCGGCCAGCACCGGGTCGTCATCGAGAATGGGCCCACAGTCGTTGACCCCCGGAATATCGGCAGCGCTGAGCACGGCCACCACGCCCGGTGATGCACGTACCGCATCCAAGTCCATCGAGCGGATGTGCGCATGCGCCTTCTCACTGAGGCCGAGCGCACCGTGCAAGGTGCCGAGCGTCTCCGGCACGTCATCGACGTAGGTCGCCTCGCCCGACACATGCAGGTGAGCCGACTCGTGCGGCACAGACGAAGCATGCGCCCGCCTGTCCGACTGGTCAGGCACGACCCGGTCCTCACAGACGACGGCCGCGTCCACCGGGTCGTCCGCTTCGGCCTGCGGCGTATCTTCGAGGGGGGTCGGCTCAGAATCATCGAGCGCGTTCACAGGGCCTCCGGAGTGCGGTGGAAGACGCGGGTCTGGCAGGTCGGCAAGGGATTGTCCGGGCGTGTCTCGATGAAGCAGCGGTACACCAGATTACGAGCGGTGCGCAAGCGGTAGTCGGCACTCGCTCGCACATCGTCCAGCGGCGTGAAGTCGTCACCGAGTGAGCGCATGGCGTCGTGTGCGGTCGCCTCCGTCCAGGGCTTGTTCGACAGGGCGGCTTCGCAGGCCGCGGCTCTCCTGGGTATGGCTGCCATGCCACCGAAGGCCACCCTCGCCTGCGTGATCGTCTGATCCCGGAGCTGCAGCGCGAAGGCGGCACAGACGGCCGAGATGTCAGAGTCGTAGCGCTTGGCGAGCTTGTAGGTGCGAAAAAGCAAGCCTGGAT
This sequence comes from Granulosicoccaceae bacterium, assembly GCA_965214025.1. Taxonomy (GTDB): domain Bacteria; phylum Pseudomonadota; class Gammaproteobacteria; order Granulosicoccales; family Granulosicoccaceae; genus Granulosicoccus. Next base: position 43,497 of record CBDCAW010000074.1, on the reverse strand, counting down.
ACGGTAGCGGCAGCTCGATCGCGGCCACGACTTCGTCGCTGCGCATGGCCTTCTTCCCGTAGTCGACGTAGAGATTCTCCAGCGACAGAGTGCGCGTGCCTCGTCGCCCCGCCAGCTCCACCTTCGCACCGAGCGCGATGAGCCACGGCATCGAATCGCCGATCGGTGAACCGTTGGCGACATTGCCGCCGAGCGTACCGGCATTGCGAATCGGTACCGAGGCGAACCGATCCCACATTTCATCCAGCTGCGGATAATGTTCGGCCATCGCCGCATAGGCATCGGTCAGTGAGACTCCGGCACCGATCCTCAATCGATCAGGCAATCGCTCCACATGCTTGAGTTCGGCGATGTCGCTCACGGACACAATATCGCCGAGATCGCGCAGCTCCTTGTTGATCCATACCCCGATATCGGTACAACCGGCCAGCACGGTGGATTCGGGGTTCTCCGCGCGCAGCTGCAGCAGCACATCGAGCGTGCGCGGCGCATGATACGAACGGCCGGCGTGCATCAGCATCAGCGGTTCACCGGTCTCCAGTTCGCGCAAGCCGGCTTCTATCGTCGATCGGTCGAAACTGACCGAGGGCAGCTCGAACATGGCTTCACCGGCATCGAGGATAGGCCGGTAGCCGGTACAGCGGCACAGGTTACCGGTCAGGTTGAAGGCCAGCTCCGCGCGCTCGGGTCGGGTTCCGCAAGCTTCATGATAGGCATAGCAGTTCCACATCGACATCACGAACCCCGGCGTGCAGAACCCACACTGCGAGCCGTGATGATCGACCATTGCCTGCTGGACCGGGTGCAGCTCACCGCCGGCCTGGCGCAGGTACTCGACAGTGAACAGTGCCTTGCCATCGAGCATGGGCACCAATTGCAGGCAGGCGTTGACGGTGCGTAGCCGCAACTGATCATCCACCAGCTCGCCGATGACCAGCGTGCACGCGCCGCAGTCACCCTCGGCACAGCCTTCCTTGGTACCTGTGCTGAGGCGCTCCGTGCGCAACCAGGCAAGCACAGAGGTCGTCGCATCAATGCCGGCCACCTCGATCGGCGAACCGTTGAACAGAAGCCGAACAGGTCGGCAGATCTGGGGCGTCACTCGGGCTCCCTCTACGTCATGGATGTTCTCGTTAGCGGCAGCATCTCACAGCTCGCCACCGATGCGCGCATCATCGTTCAGGGCATCATCGTTCAGGAAAGAGCAAACGCGGCTCGTCAACTTCCGCGGCCGGACATTCACCGACCCGTAAACCCTACCCGGGTTCCAGTGTGTCCCCGCTACCAGCAAGTTTTATACGTTGGCCCGCCCCGTAAGGTGAACAATACATTGGCCATTATGTGCACAGCCGGGCCGGCTGCGGCATCGAGATCACACCCCCGGCGGACGCACAGGCACCCGTGGGTGTCTTGACGCGTAGCAGCATCGGTGGAAAGGACAACCATGTCTGTTTCAGAAAAAAATAATGCCGGTTCGGAGTTGGACTCGCCGATACCGATCACGCAAGCTTTCGTCACCGCCAGACACCATCGTCATACCGGAGTTCAGGCATGCGTTATTCAGCGTGGAGCATTCTCAAGGAGGGGCTGACAGGGCACCGCCACTGGCCGGCGGCCTTTCGTGACCCCGAACCGCGCCGTGACTACGACGTCATCATCGTCGGTGGCGGTGGGCACGGCCTGGCCACGGCCTGGTACCTCGCGAGCGTCCACGGCATCACCAACGTGGCGGTCCTGGAAAAAGGCTGGCTGGGTTCGGGCAACATCGGCCGCAATACCACGATCATTCGCTCCAACTACCTGCTGCCGGACAACGAGCCGTTCTACGAACTGTCGCTGAAGCTCTGGGAAGGGCTCGAGCAGGACATCAACTATAACGCGATGGTCAGTCAGCGCGGCATTCTGAACCTGGCCCACACCGATGGCCAGGTCGATGCCTACGCACGGCGTGGCAACGCCATGCACATGGCCGGTGCCGATGCCGAGCTTCTAGACACCGCAGCGGTGCGACGGCTGTGGCCTTATCTGAACATCGACGATGCACGCTTTCCGATCAAGGGCGGCCTGTGGCAGAAGCGTGCCGGCACCGTACGTCACGATGCGGTGGCCTGGGGTTTCGCCCGCGCGGCGGACAGTCGTGGCGTCGATGTCATCCAGAATTGCGAGGTCACCGGTATCCGCCGCGAGAACGGGCGTTGCGTCGGGGTGGATACCGATCGCGGTGAGATTCGAGCCGGCAAGGTCGCGATCTGCGTGGCGGGCAGTTCCAGCCAGGTCATGGCCATGGCCGACCTGCGTCTGCCGATCGAGAGCCACGTGCTGCAAGCCTTCGTCAGCGAGGGGCTCAAGCCGACGATACCCGGCGTGGTCACCTACGGGGCCGGCCACTTCTACATTTCCCAGTCCGACAAGGGCGGGCTGGTGTTCGGCGGCGACATCGACGGCTACAACTCGTATGCCCAGCGTGGCAACCTGCCCACCGTGGAAGACGTCAGCGAAGGCGGCATGTCGCTGGTACCGATGATCGGGCGCGCCCGCGTGCTGCGCTCCTGGGGCGGCATCATGGACATGTCGATGGATGGTTCGCCATTCATCGACCACAGCGGTATTCCAGGCCTGTATTTCAACGGCGGCTGGTGCTACGGCGGATTCAAGGCCACGCCGGGGTCTGGCTATTGCTACGCGCATCTGATCGCGACCGGCCAACCGCACGAGGTGGCCACCGGCTATCGACTGGATCGCTTCCGGACCGGTCACCCTGTCGATGAGCGCGGTGCCGGCGCCCAGCCAAACCTTCACTGAGACTCGTCCGCCATGAACACTGATCTCGCCATCGATTTCCTGAAAGGCGGTCCGGCCGTGTCGTTGTCCGGTTGCTCCGCAAGAGCTCGCCAATGCTGATCCCCCATCCACTGCTGGGCCTGCGGGATGCCAGTGAGTTCACCTATCTGGGCGATGCATCTCTGATGCAGCGTCCGAGCGTCAACGATGTTTCCACCCTGAACGACGATGCCACACTCGACAGGTTTCACGATTACCTGCATCTGCGTACCAACCCGGCAGGTGTGCATCGTGAACTGTGGTTTCACGAACAGGGCGATCGTAGCTGGCTGATAGTGACGCGCGACACACGCACACACGAGATCATCGCCTGTGTATTCGCGTATGATCCGGCGCTACCCGACGAGGCAACCGCATCCTGCGAATTCGCACGTGATCCTGCCACGCTCCACGAAGCGGGACCGTCGGATCCAGCGAACGGAGCCGACGCATGAGCACGCCTGACATCATGCGCGACGAAGGGGTGCGGCTGGACCCGACGTCACGCGATACCACAACCCCGGTTCGATCGGCTTCGACGGACGGGCGGGCAACTGCCACGCATCGGGTCGGCAACGGCCTGGTCGATACGCAGCGCACGTTGACCTTCACGTTCGACGGCCAACGCTTCGAAGGCCACCCGGGCGATACCCTGGCCTCGGCCCTGCTGGCCAACGGGCAGAAGCTCGTCGCGCGCTCGTTCAAGTACCACCGTCCGCGTGGCATCTTCTCGGCCGGCGTGGAGGAACCCAATGCGCTGATGGCCATCGGCTCCGGTGCACGCCGCGACCCGAACACACGTGCCACCACGGTCGAGCTTCACGAGGGCCTGATCGCGACCAGTCAGAACCACGTCGGCTCACTGCGGCACGACCTCATGGCGATCAACGACCTGGCCGCACCTCTGCTCACGGCGGGTTTCTACTACAAGACCTTCATGTGGCCCAAGCGCTTCTGGGAGCGTGTGTACGAGCCTGCGATTCGCCGCGCAGCGGGTCTTGGCAGCTTGTCGCTGCAGCCAGACCCGGCGGCCTACGACAAGGGTTTCCTGTTTGCCGACCTGCTGATCATCGGTGCCGGGCCCACCGGCCTGGCTGCCGCACTGGCCGCCGGGCGCGTCGGTGCCCGCGTGATCCTGTGTGATGAAGACTTCCTGCCCGGGGGGCGTCTCAACCACGAGTCGTTCACCGTGGAAGGAATGCCCGGATCACGATGGGCGGCCGGTGCGATGGCGGAACTTGCGGCCATGGCCAATGTCCGCGTGATGACCCGAACCAGTGTGTTCGGCGTCTACGATCATGGCACCTACGGTGCGCTCGAGAACGTCAGTGATCATCTGGACGAGCCCGAGGGCTGCGCCAGGCAGGTGCTGTGGCGTATTCGCGCATCGCGCACGGTGCTGGCGTCAGGCGCCATCGAACGACCGATCGCGTTCACCGACAACGACCGGCCGGGCATCATGCTGGCCGGCGCGGTGCGCGCCTATCTGAATCGCTTCGGTGTGGCGCCGGGCCGTCGCACCGCCGTGTTCACCAACAACGACGATGGCTGGCGTACCGCAACGGACCTGGCACGTGCCGGTGTCGAGATCACCGCCGTGATCGATACCCGTGACATACCGCCACCGGTGGATACCGGCTTGCTGCCCGGCGCCGAATGCGTGCGTGGCGGCTACGTCAGCGGCACGAAGGGCCGCCACGCGCTACGCTCGATACAGGTGAATCACGAACGCTGGATACCGGCCGATTGCCTCGGCGTGAGCGGCGGCTGGAGCCCGAGCGTTCATCTGTCGTGTCATCAGCGAGGAAGGCCCGTGTGGCACGAGGATATCGCAGGCTTCGTTCCCGGTGGTGAACTGCCCGCCGGCCTGCGGGTGGCCGGGGCGGCCAATGGCACGATGGCCTTGCACGCGGCTCTGCAGGCCGGCCATGCGGCTGCGCTGTCCGCATTGGCCGAGCCGCCGAGTACACCGAGCTACTCGCAAGCGAGTGGAAGGCAAGATGGCTTCCATCCTGACAACGCAGGCACGGCCCCACGGGCGGAAGATGAGCCCACCCGCCTGGAGGCCTTCTGGCAGGTACCGCCGCGTTCGGGTGGCAAGGCCACTGCCCGCTTGCGACTGTCGGGGCGACCTTCGTGGACGCGTGCCTGGGTCGACCTGCAGAACGATGTGACTACCAAGGATATCGCCCTCGCCTGTCAGGAAGGTTTTCGCGCATCAGAGCACGTCAAGCGCTACACCACGCTGGGCATGGCCACCGACCAGGGCAAGACGGCCGGTGTGCTGGGGCTTGCCATCATCGCCGACACCACCGGGCGCAGTATCGCCGAGACCGGCACCACGATCTTCCGCCCACCCTGGACGCCGGTACCGATAGCTGCCTTCGCCGGCGCCTCACGGGGCCGATCGTTCCGGCCGGTGCGCCATACCCCGAGCCACGGCTGGGCGATCGAGCAAGGCGCACCGATGGTCGAAGCGGGCAACTGGCTGCGAACCCAGTGGTTTCCACGCGCAGGCGAAGCGCACTGGCGCGACACCGTGGATCGCGAAGTGCGACAGACGCGCTCCGCGGTGGGTGTCTGCGATGTCACGACCCTTGGCAAGATCGACGTGCAGGGCGGCGACGCCGGCATGTTCCTGGATCGCGTGTACGCCAATACCTTCTCGACACTCGAGGTGGGCCGGGTTCGCTACGGATTGATGTTGCGCGAAGACGGGTTCGCGATGGACGACGGGACCACCGCTCGGCTGGCCGACGGCCACTTCGTCATGACCACCACCACCGCCAATGCGGTGAGCGTGTTCCGGCACCTGGAATTCTGTCGGCAGTGCCTCTGGCCCGGGCTGGACGTGCACCTGATGTCGACTACCGAGGGCTGGGCACAGTACGCCATCGCCGGGCCGCGATCACGCGAGCTGGTTGCCCGCGTGGTCGACGATCTGGATGTCTCGAACGCGGCGTTTCCGTTCATGGCCTGCGGCGAGACGAGCGTGTGCGGGGGTGTTCCGGCGAGGCTGTTTCGCATCTCGTTTTCCGGAGAGCTGGCGTATGAGCTGGCCGTGCCGTCGCGCTATGGCGATGCCCTGATCCGCACGCTGATGCACGAAGGCGAACCACTGGGTGTGGTGGCGTATGGCACCGAAGCGCTTGGCGTGATGCGCATCGAGAAGGGCCATGCCGCGGGTAACGAGCTGAATGGCCAGACGACCGCTGCGGATCTCGGTCTCGGCCGTATGGTCTCGCAGAAGAAGGATTGCATCGGCAACGTGCTTTCGCGACGCCCCGGCCTGTCGGATCCGCATCGCCCCCGGCTCGTGGGCTTCATGCCGGTGGACAGAACCGCCAGGTTGCGGGCTGGCGCCCATTTCGTGGGAGCAGGCAGATCGGTGACAACTGTCAACGACCAGGGCTGGATGAGTTCGGTGGGCACATTCCCCTTCCCTGGGCCATTCGATCGGCCTCGGCTTTATCATCGATGGTGCCGAGCGCATGGGAGAACGGGTCAGGGCCTGCGATCCGCTACGTGGCGAAGAAATCGAGGTCGAGGTGTGTTCCCCGCATTTCGTCGATCCCGATGGCGATCGACTGCGTGTGTGAACTCGAGGAGGCCGAGAGCATGAATGTCACCACCGGCTTGACTGCGCGCCTGGCATTGGACGGTTACTCACGAACGATCGGCGACTTCACATTGTGTGAAGCGCCGCAGACATCATTGGTGACCCTGGCTTTCCACCAGGCTGATCGCACGGCCGTGGCGCAGGCCATGAAGGACTCATGCCGGCTTGACTGGCCTCCGATCGGCAGCAGCAGTCTCTCCGCCACGGGTGAACAACCCGCCATGCGCCTCATGGCCTTGCAACGTGATCAGTACTGGCTGACCTGGCAAGGTGAATCACCGGCCGCCGAGCGTCAGGTGCGAAGCTGGCTCGGCAGCACCCGCGCACGACTGACCGACCAGAGCGATGGCTGGGCGCTCGTCACCCTCAGCGGCCCCGACGTGCTTGCAGTACTCGAACGGCTGTGCCCACTGGACCTGAACGAAAGCGGCTTTCCGATCGACAGCATCGCACGCACCGTGATGGAGCATCTGGGTACGATCGTCGTGCGGGAAGATCAGCATCGCTTCGGCGTGTTCACAGCGCGTTCGTCCGCAGCCTCGTTTCGGCATGCGGTGGAAAACGCGGCAATGCACGTATGGAACGAAGGACGCTGATTCCGCATGATGGAAGATATTCTTCAAGGGAAACTTAGATTCACCCGTTGAAACTTGAAACGCCCGATGCTAGGGTTCGGATGAAGACGTGCCTCGAGTGGTGTCTGGTGCCGGCGGCGTCCGGCGTACCCGCGGCGACCTCGTTCGAACTCGTCGATATTTCTCTTGAACTCGTCACTGTGAGGTGGGAGGACCACGACCATGTGCGGAATCGTCGGGCTGTATCTGAAGAACGACGCCTTGCGCCCCCGGCTTGGCGAGATGTTTCGTCCCATGCTGTTGGAGATGACCAGCCGCGGGCCGGATTCCGCCGGTGTGGCAATCTATCGCGATCCGGTACCGGTCGGTGAGACGAAGTACTCACTGGCGCATGACGATGCGAACCAAGCCTGGACGATTCGCGGGTGGCAGGCACTCGCCGATGAGCTGAGTGACGCGCTGGGCGTACCGGCCCGCATTCGTGTCATCGACACGCACGCCATTCTCGTCTGTGCCGCCGACGAAGGCGCGGTACGGAATTACCTGCGCCAGATGCACCGCAAGGTGCGGCTGGTCGGCAGCGGCCGGGAAGTCGAGATCTACAAGGAAACCGGCCTGCCTGAAGACGTCTACGAGCGTTTCGAATTGAATGGCGCGGCAGGCAGTCACATGATAGGCCACACTCGCATGGCCACTGAAAGTGCCGTGACCACCGCAGGCTCACATCCATTCGCCACCGGCTCCGACCTTTGCCTGGTGCACAACGGATCGTTGTCGAACCATAACCGCCTGCGCGAGGAGCTGACGCGTCACGGTCTCAGCTTCCAGACGCAGAACGACAGCGAAGTTGCCGCCGCCTATCTGACCTGGAAGATCCGCCAGGGCATCGCACTCAAGCAAGCGTTGCAGGATGCACTGGACGACCTCGACGGCTTCTTCACCTTCTGCGTCGGCACACGCAACGGGTTCGCTGTGTTGCGCGACCCGATCGCGTGCAAGCACGCGGTACTGGCTGAAACCGACGACTGGGTGGCGATGGCTACCGAATGGCGAGCGATCGCGGCGTTACCCGGTGCCGAAGGCGCACGCATCTGGGAACCGAAGCCCGGCATCGTCTACAGCTGGGGGCATGACGGCCTGGCAACCGGCGACGCTACCGATATGCCTCCACCGACCGTTCAAGACAGCGCGCAGCGAGCCGTCCGGGGAGGCATGCATTGATCGTGCTCGACCTGGATGAGCTCGGCCTGCGTGCGATCAACGAGCAATTGACAAGCCTGCCACCGGGTACCGACGAGTGCCGGTTCAGGATCGACAACCCGCGCGGTCAGCACGCCATTGCCTGCGGTCTGCATCAGCGGCTGAGCGTGGATATTGCAGGCCATGTCGGCTTCTATTGCGGCGGCATGAATCAGCGGGCCGGCATCACCGTGCATGGGCATGCGGGTGTCGGGGTTGCAGAAAACATGATGTCCGGCCTGGTACGCGTGAAGGGTAACGCCAGCCAGTCGGCCGGTGCCACCGCGAACGGTGGCTTGCTGGTGATCGAAGGTGATGCCTCCTCACGCTGCGGCATCTCGATGAAGGGGGCAGATATCGTCGTCGGCGGCTCGGTCGGTCACATGTCGGCCTTCATGGCACAAGCCGGCAACCTCGTGGTGTGCGGCGATGCCGGTGAGGCCCTGGGAGACTCGATCTACGAGGCGCGGTTGTTCGTGCGCGGCTCGGTCGAGAGCCTCGGTGCCGATTGCGTCGAGAAAGACATGCGCCCCGAGCACGTGCAGGCGCTCGCGGCGCTGCTGAGCCGCGCCGGTATCGAGGTACCCGCCGATGAGTTTCGGCGCTACGGCTCGGCGCGCAAACTCTATCATTTCGATATCGACCAGGCCGACCACTACTGAGACCACTGCCGAGAATGGACCCGGATATCCCGAAATCGCTGCCAAGACAGTCGGCCACGTTCGACGCCTACACGATGAGCGAGATCCGTCGTGCGGCGAGCACCGGTATCTACGAGATTCGCGGTGGCGGTGCGAAACGCCCACTGCCGCACTTCGACGACCTGCTGTTTCTCGGTGCCTCCATCTCGCGCTACCCGCTGGAAGGCTACCGGGAACGTTGCGACACCAGCGTGACGCTCGGTACCCGCCACGCCGAGGTTCCGCTGGAGCTCGAGATACCGATCACCATCGCCGGCATGAGCTTCGGATCCCTGTCCGGCCAGGCCAAGGAGGCCCTCGGGCGCGGCGCCAACATCGCCGGCACCTCCACCACCACGGGCGACGGCGGCATGACCGAAGAGGAGCGTGGCCACTCGAAGCTCCTGGTGTATCAGTACCTGCCCTCGCGCTATGGCATGAACCCCGACGATCTGCGCAAGGCAGACGCCATCGAGATCGTCATCGGCCAAGGTGCCAAGCCCGGCGGTGGCGGCATGCTGTTGGGTCAGAAGATCAATGCGAGAGTGGCGAAGATGAGATCCCTGCCCGAAGGTATCGATCAGCGTTCTGCCTGTCGTCATCCCGACTGGACGGGCCCTGACGATCTGGCCATCAAGATTCTCGAGTTGCGGGAGATCACCGGCTGGAAAAAACCGATCTTCATCAAGATCGGTGGCTCCCGTCCCTACTACGATACCGCGCTTGCAGTAAAGGCGGGAGCCGATGTGGTCGTGCTCGACGGCATGCAGGGTGGTACCGCGGCTACCCAGAACGTGTTCATCGAGCATGTCGGCCAGCCGACCATCGCCTGTATCCGTCCCGCTGTTCAGGCCTTGCAGGAACTGTCCATGCATCGCAAGGTACAGCTGGTGGTCTCCGGTGGCATTCGCAACGGCGCCGATGTGGCCAAGGCCCTGGCGCTGGGCGCCGATGCGGTATCGATCGGTTCCGCTGCGCTGATCGCGATGGGCGACAACGACCCGGCCTACGAGGCGGACTACCATCAGCTGGGTACCACCGCCGGCGCCTACGACGCGTGGCACGAGGGGCGCGATCCGGCCGGTATCACCACCCAGGACCCGGCGCTCGCCGACCGTCTCGATCCGCTCATCGCCGGCCGCAGGCTGGCCAACTACCTCAAGGTGATGACGCTGGAGGCACAGACCATCGCACGCGCCTGCGGGAAGAATGATGTTCACAACCTGGAACCCGAAGATCTGGTGGCCTTGACGGTCGAAGCGGCCGCCATGGCACAGATACCCCTGGCGGGCACCTCCTGGGTACCCGGCGCGACCAAGGAACAAGGCGCATGAACGATGATCTGACGCACTACGCGCAAGAGCACGATATCGAGTACTACCTGTTCAACTTCACCGATCTGTTCGGAGTTCAGCGTGCCAAGCTCGTACCGGCCGCTGCGGCTGGCCGCATGCAGAAGGCCGGTGCCGGGTTCGCGGGTTTCGCCACCTGGCTCGACTTCACTCCGGCCCACCCCGACATGTTAGTCAAGCCTGACCCCGATACCGTGATTCAGCTGCCATGGAAACCGGAAGTGGCGTGGGTCGCCGGTGATCCGTGGATGAATGACGAGGCAGTGGCGCAGGCGCCGCGCAACGTGCTCAAGCGCTTGATGAAACGCGCGGCAGACAAGGGCCTGTTGATGAAGGCAGGCGTGGAGCCGGAATTTCAGCTGATCATGCCGGATGGCACCGGCGTGACGGATGAGCGGGATACTCAGGAGAAACCCTGCTACGACCAATCGACGCTCATGCGCCGTTTCGATGTGATCGGCGAGATCTGCACCACGATGACACAGCTCGGCTGGGGTCCGTACCAGAATGACCATGAAGACGCCAACGGTCAGTTCGAGATCAATTGGGATTTCAACGACGCACTGACCACGGCCGATCAGCTGTGCTTCTTCAAGTTCATGGTCAAGTCGATCGCCGAACGCCACGGCTTCAGGGCCACCTTCATGCCCAAGCCGTTCTCGCACCTGACCGGCAACGGCTGCCACGTGCACGCCTCGGTATGGGATACGGACGGAAAGACCAACCGCTTCACCGACAAAGACGGCGAGCTCGGGCTCTCCGGCGAGGCCTACCATTTCATCGCCGGGCTACTGGAGCACGGAGAAGCACTGGCGGCGATCACCAACCCGACGGTCAACTCCTACAAGCGCATCAGTGCCCCGCCCACCGTGTCCGGCGCCACCTGGTCTCCGAGCTCGATCACCTTCGGCGGCAACAACCGCACCCACATGATCCGCATTCCCGATGCAGGCCGGGTCGAACTGAGGTTGCCCGACAACTCCGCCAACCCCTACCTGCTGATGAGCGTGATCCTGGCGGCAGGCCTGCACGGTATCGAAGATTCCCTGGATCCGGGCACACGACTCGACATCGACATGTACACCGAGGCGCACAAGGCACCGGATGCCAAGGCCTTGCCGATGAACCTGCTCGACGCCCTGCGGAACTTCGAGAAGGATGCGTACCTGCGGGAAATGCTGGGGCACGATTTCTCGCAAGCCTGGCTCAAGCTCAAACACGATGACTGGTTGAAGTACTCACGCCACCTCACCGATTGGGAACGTGAAACGACGCTGGACTGCTGACCACGAGTACCGATCCACTGCAACCGCAGCCCCTGTCATGTCGATGACGGCTCTGACGATAGCGATCAGGCAGGTTCCAGACCATTGCTTTCGCGCTCACCCCTCCTGTGCGCTCGTCCATCACTCGTGCGAAAAGCCCGATGATCCATGCCGCGGATAAGCGATGATCGCGAGGTAACGGGCCGGCAGTGTGATCAGCCGTTGCGGGCCGTGCGGCGCATCCGCATCAAAGAACAGCGAATCACCCGGTTGCATCAGGTAGGTCTTGTCGCCATGACGATAATCGATCTCGCCTTCCAGCATGTAGAGGTACTCCACGCCTTCATGCTGAAAGGTCGGAAACACATCGGAATCACGCGTGAGCGTGATCATGTAAGGCTCGGCGATCACCCCTGACGCGTTCGGCCCGAGGTATCCGAGCAGCTTGTACTGATGACCGGCCCGCGAGCCGCGGCGTTCCAGATCGACACCCTCCCCTGCCTTCACATGAGCCGCCGCATGCTCCTCGTCGAATCGTCGAAGGAGCGCGGAGATGGACACACCGAGCGCATGAGCCAACGACTGGAGCGTGGTCAGCGAGGGTGATGTCAGGCCGTTCTCGATCTTTGACAGCATGCCAGGCGACAGGCCGGCGGCATCGCCGAGATCGGTAACCGTCAGCCCGAGTTGCTTGCGCAGAGCGCGAACCTCCAGCCCGATGGCATCTTCCAGCCGCTTCTCGGTACCGCTACGCACCGCATGCGGATCCTGCGCCAGCCCATCGTTGGCATCACCGGCCCGACGACCCGCCGCTGCCGGGGGCCGGGGCGACGAGCTCAGGGGGTCATGATTTCCGGAGTGTTCGATACCGGGGGGTCTGTTGCTTGCGTTCATTCCCTACAGCAACAGATCGGCGATCAACGCCGAACCGATGAAGGTACCGGTGAAGACCAACAGTGCAACGATCACGAGCTTCCAGCCGGTCTTTCTGAACATCACGAACTCGCGCTGTGTCAGCGCAAGCCCTGCGTAGGCGAGGATCGGCGTGACCACGGCGAGAAAATCGACGTGCGAGAGACGCTCGACGATCCAGGCACTGCCGGGTACGAACGGCAGCGTCAGCAAGATACTGACCAGTGATACCCAGGCCACGCTCGGCAGATAGAACGGTACGAAGCGTCCGATGACGATGCCGATCAGCGCCATCACGTAAAGGATTACCATGCCGGGCAACGCCGTCGCGAGCGATGCACCATTGACCGTATTGGACACCCACGCGACCGCGCAGACCACGGCGAGCAACAGGGCCGTCTTCGGCAGGTGGTCTTCGGGACGCGGCGTTGCGGATGCCTGTGCGTCGCCTTCGTTGGCAGGCGCACCGGTGGCGCCCGCGAGCTGCCCTCGGCGATTGGGCTCACGCTCACCTGCACCGCCCTCTGTGATGGTCGTGCTGCCTTCACGTTCTGGCCCGCCGAGCAGGCTGTAGACGCGTTCGGCCAGCGGCAAGGCGATGAACAGCGAAACGTACAGGCCGGTAGCGTAGGTCAGCAGGTTGCTCGCGCCTGCGAACGCGAGAATCTTCTCCTCCGACGCCGGTACCGCTTCCGCCAGGGCCGCCGAGCAGGCAGCGACCATGCTGCCACTGCCCACACCACAGGCCATCGCCAGTGCACGGATGTCGATGACGTCGAGCGAGGCGATGTAGCTGCCGAGCAGCGCGAAGTAGAGTGTGCCGAACATCGTGCCCACCACGTAGACCCCCATGATGCCGACACCCTCATCGCTTTTGAGTCCGTAACGGTCGGAAATGATGGCGATATTGGGCTCACGGGCGATCGAGTGGGTCGCGCCGATCGTCTCTCGGCCCATTCTCAGCACCAGCACTGCCACCGGTAGCGCGACGAGCATCGTTCCCAGATTGCCAAGCTCCTGCAGCAGCAGCGCCGGCCCGGCCGCCACGATCTGGTCGATCGCGGGCCCGATGTTCGAGCCGAACTTGGCGATGAACGGCAGTACGGAGATCAGTATCAGTGGGCTCGCCGCGTCGCTCACAGGCTTGGGTATCACGACGCCCATGCGCTCGAAAAGATGTGGATTGAACAGCACGCCGATCAGGAACGCGTAGAACAGTGGCAGCAGCAGCAGCGTGCCCGGCCCCAACGGTATGCTGATGATCCCGATCCATTCGGACAGCAGTGAGGCAAGCACCACCAGCAGGTGAAGTCGCCAGTCGAGCATCGCCTTCATATCCATCGGTGCAAGCTCCTTCTCTCTATCCGTTGCAAGATGGGCCGTTGCGATACGCGCGTTGCGGCAAGGCCCCGAAGACCGTCACGGTCGATCTCGATCTTACCCGGGCGCGTAGCCGAATGCGATGCGCGTCTCGGGTGCGGTGTCCACCCAGACACTTTTCGGTGCAGTGTATTCCGTCAGGGCATCGATGCCGCTGGAGCGACCGAATCCCGAGTTCAACGAACCACCGAACGGTGAGGAGACGTGAATGGCCTTGTAGCTGTTGATCCAGAAGGTGCCGGCCCGCACCTCCGCGGCTACCCGATGAGCACGACCGACATCCGTGGTCCAAACCGCACCGGCGAGCCCGTAGTCGCTATCGTTGGCGATCGCGATCGCCTCGGCCTCGTCATCGAAAGCGATGAGCGTGACGACCGGCCCGAAGATCTCCTCCCGTGCCGCAGCGGCTGTGTCGTCGATCGAGGAAAGCAGGGTAGGCGGGACGAACAGCCCCGCGCCTGCCGGGCGTTCGGCCTGGTCAGCGGTCGCGCCTGCGGCCCTCGCTGCATCGATCATCGCGTTCACGTGTCGGTACTGTCGGCGATTGCCGAGCGGGCCCACCTCCGTGGCATCGTCCAACGGGTCACCGAGGCGTAGCCTGCGCATGCCGGCGGCCAGCATGCGTTCGAAGCGCTTGAGCACACCACGCTGAACCAGCAGCCGAGACCCGGCCACGCAACTTTGGCCGGCCGCCGAAAAGATGGCCGCCTGCGCGCCCCTGCAGGCATCTTCGAGCCGCGCATCGTCGAACACGATGTTGGCCGACTTCCCGCCCAGCTCCAGTACCATAGGCTTCAACGCTTCTGCGGCGACCGCTGCGACGGTGCGTGCGGTGGCAGGTGAACCGACGAAGACGACCTTGCGCACGGAGCGGTGCCGAATGACCGCTTCGCCCGAGCTCGGGCCGAGCCCGGCCAGCACGTTCACCAGACCGCTCGGCAGTCCCGCCCGCTCGCCGATGACACCGAGCGCGACACTCGTCACCGGTGTCAGCTCGCTCGGCTTGAGCACCACGGCGTTACCGGTGGCGAGCGCCGGTGCGATCTGCCAACCGGCGGTGAACACCGGTGCATTCCACGGGGTGACCTGGAACACGACGCCGAGCGGTTCTCGAAGCGTGTAGTTGAGGTGACCGCTGGGCACCGGAATGACCTCGCCGTGCAGCTTGTCTGCCCACCCGGCGTAGTAGTCGAACATCTCGACTACCTTGGCCACTTCCACTCGGCAGTCGCGTACAGGCTTGCCGGCAACGAGCGATTCGAGCCGAGCGAGCGGCTCGGCAAGCTTGGCTATCGCCCTGGCAACGTCGCGTAATGCAAGCCCGCGAGCATGGTGGGTGAACTCGTGTTGCCAGCGACGCTGGGCCAGCACGGCTGCGTCGCAGGCGGCCACCGCCAGCTGCTCACCGGCATCCGCGTAGCTGACCAGTTCGGTATCGGTGTACGGGTCGATCAGCTCGATCGTCTCACCATGGCCGTCGGCCAGCTCGCCACCGATGAAACTTTGCGGGCGCTCCCCCAGACCGAGCTTGTGCATGAGACGTTCGAAAAGCGCATGCCGATCGTTCACGATTCGGGCCCCCCTTCGTACCGGTAGATTTCGTTGAAGTCCGCCGAGTCGGGAATTGTTTCAGCGCTCTCCTCCCACAGCCGTGCGATGCCAGAAAAACCCGGTAACTCGATGCCATTGTGCTCGGCCAGAGCCAGTGCCAGCCGCACATCCTTGCGCATCAGCCCCATCGTGAAGCCCGAATCATAGGCACCACTGAGCACCCAGCGCGGATAATTGATCTCACTGACACCGCTGCGCCCCGAGCCTGCATTGACCCCTTCGAGCAGGCTCGCCGCGGGCACGCCTGCCGCCTCGCCCAGCTTCAGTGCCTCGGCAACCAGCACCAGATTGGCCGCGCACAGCAGGTTGTTGGCGATCTTCGCCGCGTGCCCGGCACCCGAAGCACCGACGGGAACACGCTTTCCGGTCAGCAGGTCGAGCACCGGCTCGATGCGCACGAGCGCTGCCATGTCGCCACCGAGGAGCATGGTCATCGAACCGTTCGTCGCTGCGGCGGGTCCACCGCTCACCGGGCCGTCGAGAAACGTGTAACCGCGCTGGGCCGCGCGCGCGGAAAGCCGCTGTGAGGTGGCCGGTTCCGAGGTGGAGGTGTCGAGCACGATACAACCGGCAGTCAGAGACTCATGAACCTCGGTCATCACTTGCGCTACGCTATCGGCATTCGGCAAGGAGAGAATGAGCAGATCGACCGATACTACAAGTGCGATAGCCGAGGCCGCTACCGCCATTCCCTCATGAGCCATTTCGTCACGTATGCGTTCGTTCGCGTCGAAGACGGAGACATCCACGCCACAGTCGGCGAGGCGTCTGGCCATGCTGCCACCCATGGCACCACAGCCGATGATGCCGGTTCTGATCTTCATGGTTTCGCTCATCCAGTGACCAGTAGGTTTTATATCATCCCCTGGCGTACGGCCCATGCGCTCCTGTGCATTGCGAAGGCGGGCCCCGTACTGTGCAACCTCGAACCTACGTTCCGGACGCATGACCTTCGGCCTACGATGTTCTGGAACCACGCAGCGCCATGACCACGGTCGCGATCAGGAAGACGACCGTTGCCGGAAAAAGACCGAACAGTGCAACTCCCGAGAATGGCGCCAGAAGCGGACTATCGGTAGCGGTCAGTACCGTCCAGACCAGATACACCGCACACCAGAGCAGAAGAACCACGCCTTCCAGGCGGCTCACTTCGTAGTCGGTGAAAATCAGCGGCAACAGCGTGATGGCGACCACCACCATGAAGCGAAGGTCGAACGCGATCAATTCCGGGGGTGCGATGAGCCCATCGGGGGCGACGATACCCGCCAGACCCAGGCAGAGCGCGATGTTGAAGATGTTACTGCCGACCACGTTGCCGATCGCCATGTCGCGTTCGCCACGCAACACCGCCGCGACACTCGCCGCGACCTCGGGAAGCGAGGTGCCGATTGCCACTACCGTCAGACCCACGACGAGCTGACTGATGCCGAGCGACAGGGCGATCGCAGACGCCCCCTGAACCAGCAACTGCGCACCCCCGACGAGCCCGACGAGCCCGAGCACGATCAGTAGCGGTGCAGGCACGCTTGCCTTCCACCCTCCGTCATCGGGCACATCCACGTTGACGCCCTGCCCGGCTCGCGCTGCACGCCGTGCCTGCACTATCAATAGCAAGAGGTACGCGATACCCAGTACCAGCAGCAGCCCGGCTTCGAGGGCCGACAGCGATCCGTCGAGTACCAGCACGAACAGTAACAGCGACAGCCCGACCATGACAGGCACCTCCTGCCGGATCAGCGAGAGCTGCACCGAGAGCGGTAGAATCACAGCGGCAAGCCCGAGGATCAACAGCACGTTGAATATGTTGCTACCGACGACGTTGCCGAGCGCAAGCTCCGTGTTCCCACCGAGCGCCGCGGTAGTCGAGACGGTAATCTCGGGCATGCTCGTACCGATCGAAACAATGGTCAGCCCGATGATAAGCGGCGGAATACCGAAGCGGCTCGCGATGCGCGATGCACCCGATACGAGCGCGTCAGCACCGATGACCAGCAACACGATGCCGCAGGCGATGAAAAGGAACGAAGTGATCACAGCAGAGACCGGCCCGGTGGTGAGTTGTCGATATATAGCAGGTTGACACCTTGGAAGGGCGGGGCTGTCGAGATCAAATCACCCGAGTACCCGCACGGGCGCGCAGTTTGATGTCCAAGCCTCGGAAATCGTCTACCGGCGTCTTGTTACCGTCGAACGTGGTGGCCATATAGACGGGAGCACAGGGTGAACCCCTCCCGGCATTCACGAGACGATGAAGAGAACAGCATGGCACAGAAGCGCAAGGCACGAGAACTGACGGTGACGGCGGCAACCCAGCTCACGCCGAACATGCGTCGGCTGACATTGCACGGCGAGGACCTGGCCGACTTTCCCGACGACGCGGAAGGGGCTTATTTCAAACTGACTTTCCCGGGGGCGGACCTCGAGCGGCCGGTCATGAGAACCTATACCGTTGCTCGTCATCGTCCCGATCGACACGAGATTGATGTGGACTTCATGCTGCATGCGAATCCTGACGGCTCGACCGACGGCATCGCGGCACCCTGGGCCGTCCAGGCACAGGCAGGCGATCGGATGTCCATCTTCGGTCCGGGCGCCGCCACCTTCATCAATACCGATGCTGACTGGTACCTGCTGGCCGCCGACATGACGGCATTGCCGGCGCTGACTGCCAGCCTGGCTCGGCTACCCGCCACAGCGAAAGGCCATGTCGTCGTCGAGATACTTGCCGAAGAGGATCGGCAGGATCTGTTGGCGCCTGCCGCCATGGAGGTTCTATGGGTGGTCAACCCGCAGGCGGGTTCCGATGCATCACCACTGCATGATGCCGTTCGGCAGCTTGCCTGGCTCGACGGCCACGTCGCTGTATGGGCGGCTTGTGAATTCAAGACGATGAAAAGGCTTCGCCGGTACTTCCGCGATGAGAGGGGTGTGGAGAAATCCCACCTGTATATCTCCAGCTACTGGAAGAAGGGCTTGAAAGAGGAAGCGCACAAGGTGGCGAAGCAGGAAGACGCAGCCTGATCCTTGCCTCGGGGCCGCGCCGATCGTGCGGGGCGGTTCGTTGGTGAAGTGGTATTGCCCGGCTGGAGTGTCGGGCTGGGTCAGCTGCCATCCGCAAGGCCCGACCCGGCCCCTCTCCGACGCGACTCCTCCGTAGCCGGCGCATAGGTGCGGCTGGCGAATGCCGACAGGCTCTCCCAGACAGATTCGTGCGCCTCTCCACGCGACCCGATCGGTAGGCAAGCCTGCGGTACGACTTTGGCGGCACAACAACACAGACGCGTACAGACTTCGTCGAGCAGGTTTCCTTCGTCTCCCTCGATGCACGAGCGATTGCCATCGGTCGTCAATCGAATGCGATTCCAGGCAACGCTGATCGGGCATTGCAGTTCCAGCGCCGCGTCGGCGGCGAACGGAACGATCAACAACGGGCAGACCGGGTTCTCGATGATCACGGTGCGGTCGATCAGCAACCGACCAGCCTGGTCGCTCACCGCTGCACCGGTGATCAGCGGGCACAGGCGCCCGCTTGCCGCACCCCACGGGCCAGCCAGAACAGCGGGTGTGACATCAGCCAGGGCAACATGCTCCAAGAGCTCCAACCGACGAGACAGCATGCGCGGACCGGGCAAGCCGGCACTGCTCAGCCAACGAGCGCCGCGAGCCGCATCCTCGGCCAACCCCCAGCTCAGCCCGGCACCGCGGGCTGCCCGCTTGCACAAGCTGCCGATCTCGTTGAGGGAATGATCCACACGAACAACCCGATGACTACGCTACCGGACAGGGATAGGGCCACGTGTCGGCATCACCATCGGAAAGCTCCTCCGGATACGGCGCATTGGCGTACAGGCAGATACGCACCCAGCGATCGGAGCGCGGATCGAAGCGGGTAGCACCGAAGAACGAAAGCTTCGCTCGCAGCATGTCGATCGGCAGTACCTTTGCGCTGATCGTGTTGTCCTGAATCTCGGCGTACGGTGCCTGTGCGACCACCTGCAGTCGGCGCACGGTATGACGGTGCTCCGGATGCCCGAGCAGGAATTCGCCGACAGGCGCCTCGTCAGTCCAATGGCTCACCGCTGCGTACAGGGCCGCGGCGTCGCGGTTCGGCGCCAACGGCTGCTCGAAGGGCTCGATCGGCTCCTCGAAACGCTCACCGAGCCGTGGCTCCAGCTTTTCGGCCGACACGTACCACGCACGGCTGCAGTTCTCGCGCGCCTGCCAGTCGATGGCCAGCGCCCAGCCGTACACCTTCTCCAGGATGCGCCTGACTTCGTCGATACGCATCCCGCCATCGATGCGGCCGGTGCCGTCGGCATCGGCTGCCATCTGCCCGACAAGTTCGTCCACCTGATCGCCGTAAGGCTCCAGCATCAGCGAGGCCAGGCACTCCTGCCCCTCCAGGCTCAACGTCGCTTCGCTCCAGAGATACAGCTCGTTCCACGGGAATCGCCGATGCAGGGCACCTTGGCCCACATGCTCGACGGTGCGATCCAGGCCACTGCGAAGCAGGTCGATCTTCTGCTGCTGCAACGCGTGCGAAGAGTGCCACCGGGCAGCGGACAGCACCGATCGCTGCAGCAAGTCGGTGAAGTCACTCCGCTGCCGGTTACCGGCGTACTCGATGTTGCGCACCCGAGCGATGGCCTCTTCGCGTGCCACGATCCAATTGTTGAACAACCGGGGATGATTGAGAATGAAGGGTGCCATGCCGAGGCCGGTGGAATTGCCGATCCCGATGGAGCGAGCGATACCGGGGTCCAGTGCCACGCTTGCCTTGCCACCACGTTCGAGTGCTGCCTGCTGGATCAGGTCACGCACGAACGTGCGGATCAGATACACGGTGAGCATCTCGGCCTGGAAGGGCTCGGCGAACCCGGGCCGCCTTGCCAGCACCTCGCGATCGCACGCGCCGAACTTGCCGGAACCATAGACTGCAGTGGTACGCATCAGATAACCCACGGCATCGATCTGATCCTGGTCAGGTTGCCGGCTACTGGCCAGAGCATCGACCACGTGATCCCACAGCCGAACCGAGCGATTGGCGCGTGCCAGTGTGAGTTCGCTCTGGCTGATCCGCCCCGCTTCCTGCAACGGCACGTTGGCCGCCAGCCGTTCGATATCGGACGCGTCGGGGATACCGTCGAACAGGGTGAATGTGGAATCCCAGGCCTCCGCAATTACCCGGTCGGAGCGTTGTTCGGCCGGCAGATCATGCGCGAACGCAACTAGCGAATAGCTTCGGTCAGGCGTTGCGACGCTGTAGACGGCATGACCCACGCCCCGGCTGTCGATATCGAAGACCGGGCGGCTGAATGCCCACTTCTCGCGCTGCATGCGCCGGGTGAGAATGCGCATGAAGGAGAGCCTGCACTGATGAAACGCGCCCAGCCTTTCGAGTCGCATCACGACGGCCGGATCGCGACGCGCGACAGCACCCGAGGTATTCGATTCCGGCAATCGTGCGCGACCGGCATCGGCGCTCTCGTGCAGATGAGACCGGGTTTCGACAACGCCTTGATGACTGCTCATGCTCATGGTGTCGATTTCTGATTATCGGGAACGAAGTTCTGCGCGTAGAAACGATACCAGTTGCCGCCCATGATACCGGCGACTTCCGCTGCGTTCATGCCGGTGGTGCGCAGGCCCCGCTCGATCGTCCCGAAGTCACGATTGTCGCAGAACCAGGCAGGCATCTCCGGAAAGCCCGGCGCCGCCGCTGAACCTTCGCCGTATTCCACCTCCTTCGACCAGCGCCCCGTACGCATCCATTCGACGATCGAATCCGGCTGATCCTGGCACAGGTCGGAACCGATACCGAAATGCTCCACCCCGTGCCGTTCCGCCAGGCGCGCGATCATCGTGCAGAAACTCTCGAGAGTGCACTCGGAACCCTGCGCCAGATGATGCGGGTAGAGCGAGAAACCGAACATGCCGCCCTCACCGGTTACCGCAGAGATGACCCCGTCTGTCTTGTTACGCCGTGCCGGTGCCCAGTCGTGCGGGTTGGCATGTGTGATGGCAATGGGACGTGAGGACAATTCAACCGCTTCCAACGTCGAACGCTCGGACGAATGGCTCATGTCGATCACCAGGCCTACGCGATTCATCTCGCGGATCACCTGTCTGCCCATGCGAGTGATGCCCGGATCTTCCGCTTCGTAGCAACCGGTGGCCAGCAACGACTGGTTGTTGTAGCTCAGCTGCATGAAGCGGGCACCGAGCGCGTGCACGATCTCCACCAGGCCGATATCGTCCTCGATGGGGCTGGGATTCTGGAAGCCGAAGAAGATTGCGGTGCGCCCGCTGGCCACCGCCCGGTCGACGTCGCTGGCCCAGCGACCGTGAAGGATCAATTCCGAGCACTCTTCGAACCAACGGTTCCAGCGCTCGATGTTCAGTACGGTTTCACGAAAGTTCTCGTGATAGGCGATGGTGACGTGCACGGCATGCATGCCACCGACATGCATCTGCCGGAATACCTTCTCCGACCAACGGGCGTACTGCAGGTTGTCGATGCGCATTACCGACGCTCACCCCCGATTCCGTGCTCCCACCGGCGCGGTGCCGACACGGCAGCCTTGGCTGGACGATACCATGCAGACGTCGACATCACTGCTCGGTAGTGGCCACGGGCGGGACCTCTTTCGACCGTCCGCTCTCATCCAGCGCAACGTAGCTGAACAGTGCCTCGGTGACCTTTTCGTGATCACCGATGCGGTTTCTCATCACCCAGCACTCGATACGAACACCCAGCGATGTCCGGCCGACGTGCTCGACCAGCGCATAGACGATCAGCACATCGCCGATCTTCACCGGACGTATGAACTTCATGGATTCGACCGCGATCGTGGCGATTCGCCCACGCGCCCGTTGCCCGGCCGCTACCGCACCGCCAAGGTCCATCTGGCCGAGAACCCATCCACCGAAGATGTCGCCATTGACGTTGGCATCCGCCGGCATGGCGATCGTCTGCAAGACCGGATCGGCGTCAGGTTTCGTTTCGGTTGGCATCATGCTCGACTCTGCTCTGGTGTATAGCAGAGTGTGTCACGATCCTGAGTGCAACTGGGCTGAGTGCAACTGGGCAGGGACGGGTTCGACCTGTTACACGCGATGAACCGAACCGTACCGGGCAATGCAGGAAGAGTGCATTGCCCGGCACCGTGGATCAACGCGCGGGGCTCGGATTATCCAGCGCATTCCAGTCTGCCGCACGTACCTTCGAGCCGTAGATGTAGTAGACCGCGTCACCGATCATGACGCCACGCTCCACTCCGTTACCGCCGGGATAGCGCTGCCCGTCGCGATCGGCAGCCACCAGGCTACCGGCCAGGTTGATACCGGCATCGGCACCGGTGCGAACCTCCAGGCCGTGAAGTGCATTGAACCGCCAGTCGTTGAAGTTCAGTGCATCCTGGCCTTCAGGCCGGCGAGCAGGCTCTGCGGTGCCTGCGATATCGATGCCGAAGGCCACCCGCGTATCCATGCGCCCATTGGCCGGTGGCAGGATCGAGATGGCCCGGTGGTCAGACAGTGCCGAACTGTAGGTACCGCGCTGCCCCAGCAGCTTGGTCGCCACCTCGCGCGGCTGGCTGGCATCCGACACATCGTACAAGGACACCTTCACACCCTGGGTGATACCCCCGCGATCGTCATCACCACCCCCATTGGGATCCGCGATGGCATCGAGGCCGATACCCAGCAACCAGTCCTCGTCGATCACATGCAGGTAGTCACTGTATCCTTCCACCTCCAGTTCCCCGGCAAGTTTCGGATCGGCCGGGTTTTCCAAGTCGAGAACGTACAGGGGATCAGTCTGGCGGTAGGTCACGAGATAGCCGCGATCGCCGAGAAACCGCGACGCGTACAGCTGTTCTCCAGGCTTGCCGATAGGCTCGGGACGTTGGGCATTTGGCAGCTTGCCGATGGTCTTCAGGTCACCGCCGTCGTTCGCTCTGAGGATCGACAGATTCACCGGGCTTACCTCCGACGATTGCGTATCGGAGAGTGTCGCCACCCGCAGGTCACCGTCCTTCTCGCTCATGCGGAACGGTTTTCTGAGTTCGCTCCAGCCCAGATGCCCGGGTACCCGACCGGAACCCGCGTAGACCAGTTGATCGCCATACAGGTCGAACTGATGGATATCGGTGTCGCTGCGCGGGTCGACGAAAGGTACACCTACCGCGATGTCTTCGAAGACCGGCAGCGGCTGGTCATCGTAGTTCCAGCGTGTGGTCGCAAGGAATACCGCATCCGGTGAGGCGTACAGGGTTTCGGAGGCACCGAGGTAGCAGGCGCTGCTGGACAGCGACAGATCGTTCGCGTTGAACACCGACAGCGTGATGATATCGGGCCAGCTGTTGCCTTCGGTCACGTCATCGGACACGAAGCACTGCGACGGATCGACCAGGGGTGCGGATGCGCCGTCCGACACACGGGTGTACTGCGGCAAGGCGCCGCTCAGATCGATGTTCTCGA
Source organism: Granulosicoccaceae bacterium (assembly GCA_965214025.1). Lineage (GTDB taxonomy): Bacteria > Pseudomonadota > Gammaproteobacteria > Granulosicoccales > Granulosicoccaceae > Granulosicoccus. The sequence continues at coordinate 19,563 of CBDCAW010000074.1, read as the reverse complement.
GTGCCGCCAGCCAAGCCTCGTCGTCAGGGTAGGCGTACGGGTCGAGCCCCTCCAGATCCGGGTAGTAGCGCGATGCGATGATCAGATTGTCGCCCACCCGGCGGCTGGAAATCACCTGACCGTCGAAGTCGATGGACGTGTTCGATGTGCCGGCCGCCACATCGGTGACGTTGATGCGCGTCAGTGTACTGTTTCGCCCCGAGAAGGCACGCGAATCGTTCCACTGGCCGTAATAGTCGTCAAAGGCGCTGCTGGCGATCAGTACCGATCGCGTATCACCTTTCCGATGCAGGAACATGCCATTGGTATAGCCGCCGCGCAGATTCACCGGCAGCTCCGCAACGGATGTCGAGTCGGGTACATCAGGCTGGAGCGACAACACCCGTAGCAGCGACTGATTGTTCTGTGGACCAGGTGCCACCGTGGTGTCCAGGGTGGTGTCCAGGGTGGTAACCGGTGCGACATCAACGATCTCGCAGCCGAGACAACCTGGCCCCGCACCAAAGTTGTTCTGGTCCAGGATGTACAGGAACTCACCGTCGTTCTTGACCAGGTCCGCCTCATCCACGCCCTGCTCCTGCACGTTGGTGGTGGTGAAGTCACCCGTTTCACCGCCTGTACTCGCACCACTGTCGACTGGGTCTGCCGCGCCGGCCGGTGCATTTTCGGGGGCCGCAGCCGCCGGCAGAGCGGCGCCGGTAGCGGCGTCTGCAGCGCCATCGGTTCCGTCCACCAGCTCGTCGGCCACTGGCAGGCCTACCGTGCCAGGCTCTCCGGTGTCCGTGGTGGAGCCCACGTCGTAACGCTCGTACTCCCCACGCAATGATTCGCGCCAGGCGTCGAGGAACGCCTGCTCGTTACCCAATGGCTTCAATCGACTGGCGACTACCGGATCATCGGCCGATGGCGAACCCGACGTACCGGGCGAAGCGGTATCGGGTGAACCCAACCTCGAATCCGCGCTCCCGTCCGAGCAGGCGGCCAATCCGCCTACAAACACCAGCAGCGTCACGCCGCCTGCCTTGCTGATCTTCTTCATCTGTCTTCCTTGGTTGGGACATTTTTCCCAACTATACGCAAAACGTGATGAGTGTCAAGCTTGGCGTGATTTACACGGGACCGCGCGCTTACACGATCTCCAGATAACTGCTGTGTTCGAAATCGCTGACCTTGCCGGCGAACACGTCCAGCTCCTGGCGCTTGCACGACACCAACAGGCTGCGCAGCGTAGGCGCGAAGATACGGCTCATGTGCTTGCCGTGCTCGAAGGCATCGATCGCCGATGCCCAGTCCACCGCCAGATGCGGTAGCTTGCGTTCGTAGGCATTGCCGGTCACCGGTTCAGGTGGGCTGACTTCACGTTCGATTCCTTCAAGCGCGGCGCCGAGCAATGCGGCCAGTACCAGGTAGGGGTTGGCATCGGCACCGGCCACACGATGCTCGATACGCCGTGCTGTCGCGGGTCCACCGGGAATACGCACAGCGGTGGTACGGTTCTCATGGCCCCAGGCAACGGCCGTAGGTGCGTGCGCGCCCGGACGCAATCGACGGTAGGAATTCAGGTGGGGTGCGAACAGCAGGGTGGATTCCGCCATGGCTTCGAGCAGCCCGCCCACGGCATGGTGCAGCGTTGACGAACCCCGCCCGGTGCCATCGTCGAAGATATTGTTGCCGTCGCCATCGAGTAAGCTGAAATGCACATGCAGGCCGTTACCACCACGATCGCCGAACGGCTTGGCCATGAAGCTTGCGGCAAAGCCGTGTTGCCGCGCCACACCGCGTACGATGCGCTTGAAGAACACCGCATCGTCCGCCGCCTTCAACGCATCGGGCCCGTGCAGCAGGTTGATCTCGAACTGGCCCGCGCCGCACTCGGCGATCGCGGAATCCGCCGGAATGCCCTGACTGGCACACGCTGAATACACGTCGTGGAAGAACGCCTCGAAATGATCCAGCTCCTCGATCGACAACACGCCATCGGAACCCAGCCGCCGGCCCGTCACCGGTGAGCGCGGTGCCAGTGGGCGCGGTTCGTCCGGGTCGATCAGGTAGAACTCCAACTCGGTGGCCACCACCGCCGATAACCCGAGCGCCGTGTAGCGATCCATGACCGCGGCCAGCGCTCGTCGCGGGTCGCCCGCGAACGGCTCTCCGTTCTCCTCATGCAGCCACAACGGAATCATGGCCGTGGGCCGGGCCAGCCAGTCCATCGGCAGAGGGCCCCGGCCCGTCCACTCGCAGCGCCCGTCCTGATCGCCGCTCTCGAAAACCAGCGGGCTACCGTCGATGTCCTCGCCCCAGATATCCACGCCGGCAGCCGAGAGCGGCAATCTGAGTTTGCCCTCCAGTGCCTTCGCCGCCTGGCTGACCGGAATCACCTTGCCGCGCAGGGTACCGTTCAGATCAACGATGCCGGCACGCAGGTTCTCGATATCCGGGTGGGCCTCCAGCCAGGACAGGGCATCGTCAACAGCCACGGGGATCTCCATCAAACTCAGGTCTTGGTTGGCACGACACCATCGTCGTCAGCTCCACCCTTATCGGCCACCACCGCCGAAGGGTCGAGCCCGTAGAACGCGATCGACACACCGATGCCGGTGACCAGCGAAAGCAGCGAGACGAGCGCCTCTAGCGCCGTGTAGGGTCGCGCGGGGTCTTCCCTGTGGCCATGGGCAATCCTCTATGATTGTCTGATCAGATGGATTCCAAGCCGATCGCACTCGGCTCGCTCCAGGAGCCTGCGCGGCGGAAACTGAACAGGTATGACCACGCAACCTTCCAGAGGACGCTAACCGATGCCCAGCCTGTCTGTCCAGATCATTCCGGTGATGATCGCCTCGTCACCTTCGATGTCGATCAGCTTCACATGCCAGTGCAGCAAACGCTCACCGCCAGCAGCGACGACGAATACATGACCGCTCTGCCGCCGCCTGGCGAGCACCGCGGTAGCGGGCATTGTCGGCGCATCGGCCGAACGCGTGCCAGACGATAGGATTTGACCATAGTGAACGAATTTAACAACAGAGATGCGCTGGCTCCGACTGTCAGCGCCGATCCCGACTGGTGGCGCGGTGCCGTCATCTATCAGATCTACCCGCGCTCCTTCCAGGATTCCAATGGTGATGGCATGGGTGATCTGGCCGGTATTACGGAACGCCTGCCCTACGTTGCCGAACTGGGCGTGGACGCGCTATGGATCTCACCGTTCTTCACGTCACCGATGCACGATTTCGGCTACGACGTTGCGAACTACCGGAATGTCGATTCGATGTTCGGTGATCTTGACGCCTTCGATGCACTGATGGCCCGCGCCCATGCACTCGGTCTCAAGGTGATCATCGATCTGGTGCTCTCTCACACGTCGAACCAGCATGAATGGTTCGTCCAGAGCGCCTCGAGCCGTGACAACGAGCGTAGTGACTGGTATGTCTGGGCCGATGCCAGAGAGGACGGTTCGCCACCGAACAACTGGCTGTCGTTCTTCGGCGGTTCGGCCTGGACGTGGCACACCCGTCGCTGCCAGTACTTCCTGCATAATTTCCTCGACTCACAGCCAGACTTGAACTTTCACCAGCCGGAAGTGCAGACAGCGCTGCTCGATGTGGCGAAATTCTGGCTCGATCGGGGCGTGGACGGTTTTCGGCTGGACACCGTCAACTTCTATTTCTGCGACGAGCAGTTGCGCAGCAATCCCGCACTACCGGCAGCGCACAGAAATGCGGACTTCACGCCCCAGGTGAACCTCTACAACTACCAGGACCACCTCTACGACAAGAACCGCCCAGAAACACTGCAGTTTCTGGAACGCTTTCGTCAGGTGCTCGATGAACAGCCGGCAGCCACGTCTGTCGGCGAGATCGGAGACGCACAGTACGGCATGCGGTTGCTGAACGACTACACGGTCGAAGGCAAGCGCCTGCATCAGTGCTACACCTTCGACTTCCTGTCGCCCGAGCCACCTTCCGCACACAGTCTTCGCAACACCCTGCTCGGCTTCCAGGCGCAATGCACCGATAGCTGGCTATGCCTTGCCTTTTCGAATCACGATGTGGTGCGCCATGCCACCCGCTGGCAGGTAGCCACCCATCATCAAGACAAGCAGGTCATTCTGTATGCAAGCCTGCTGCTCTCGCTGCGCGGGTCGGTCTGCCTCTACCAGGGCGAAGAGCTCGGTTTGTCAGAGGCCGATGTTCCCTACGATTTGCTGCAGGATCCCTACGGTCTGGCCTTCTGGCCGGAATACAAGGGTCGCGACGGATGCCGAACACCGATGCCCTGGGATCACCGGGAAGCTCACGCGGGGTTTTCCACCGCCGATCCCTGGCTGCCGATACCTGAAGCGCATCGAGCGCTCGCCGTGACATTGCAAGCCGCGTCCGAGACAAGCACGCTGACCCACTATCGTCGATTCCTGCACTTCCGCCGCGATAAGCCGGCATTGCGCAAAGGTGATCTTGCCGATATCCACGCTACCGGTGATGTGCTGAGCTTCCGCCGCGTTTACGGTGACGAGATCGTGCACTGCGCCTTCAACCTGGGAGCTGAAGAGGTGTGTTGCCAGATTGAAACCGAGGCAAGCTTGCGCCTGCTGAGCGAACCCGGGTTCAAGGCGACGCTCGACGGCACGCAGCTCGAACTGCCGGCGTATGGCGCAGCGTTCGTCGCACTGGAACCTTGACTCAAGGGTACTTGAATCTCCGGCATGCTGCGGATGGTCGGAGCCTTCGTGCCTGGGCGTATGCTTGGTGACAAGCTCCTCCGCTCTGATCGATGAAGTGCCGTTCCGCAGTGACGCAGGTCACCTCCTTGATCCCGATGAAGCCAGGGATATGCCGCACGACTAATCCGACCTCGTTTTCCAAGAGTTGAGCGCTACGTTCAATCCGGCAAAGCCATCGGTTTCAACTCCTCGAATCGATCCCCCGGCCCCGGGTTATCCGGATGGGTTTCACCACCCAGGTGATGCACGATACCCCACACCGCGTTCAAGGACGTCTGCACCGCGCCTTCCACCCAGCCCGGAATCCAGCCTACATCGTCACCGGCGAGAAAGATGCCGCGCTGCTCGGGCGGCATGCCATCCTGCATGAAATGGCAGAACATGCGGTGGTTGTAGCGGTAATGACCCGGCAGCGCACCCTTGAACGCGCCGAGGAAATTCGGATCGGCTTCCCACGATACGGTGATCGGATCACCGATGATATGGCTGGCGATATCCACACCCGGGTAGATTTGCTGCAGCGAGTGCAGCGCCAGGCGCACGCGCTTGTCCACCGGCAACGGCAGCATTTTCAAGGCATCGCTCATCCATGAATACGACAGGCAGATGACGCTCGGCTGATCATCCCCGTTGTCGAACAGATAGGTGCCGCGCGTCAGCCGGTCGGTCAAGGTCATACTCATCACGTCGCGGCCGGTCTTCGGGTCCTTGTCCTTCCAGAAGGGCCGATCCACCATCACGAAGGTCTTGGCAGACTGCATGTAGCGCGTGCGATCCAGCGCCATCCAGATCTTTTGCGAGAACAGGCTCTCGTCGCAGTCCAGGTGCGTGGTCAGAAGCCAGCTCTGGCAGGTCACCAGTGCCGTGCCGAAGCTGCGGCCATGTCCCCAGACATCGGTGATCCTGATGTGACCGTCGGTCTCCCGGTCGATGCGAGACACCCCGGGGCGTGCGGCGCCGGAATGCAGGCTGGCAAGCGTGGTGCCTTTCGGCCAGTGCACCATCTTTTCGGGTGACTGCGTCCACAAGCCGCGTGGCACCTGCTCGACGCCACCGACCACGCAGTGCTGGTCCTCGTCGCAGTCGGTGAAGGCGACCCGCAGTATCTCCAGCATCGAATTCGGGAAGTCGGTATCCCAGCCACCGGTACCGAAACCGACCTGGCCGAAGACTTCCAGGTGGCGGAACGAGCGCTGCCTGAACGCTTCGGATTTGGCGATGAATCCGTAGAACGTACGATCGTCCCAGATGGGAATCAGCGCGTTCCACAGCTCCTTGATGCGTTTGACGTCGCGGTTCCGGATCGCCTCCTGCATCTCGCTGAAGCTGGCGTGCTTTTCCAGCGCATCGGCCCAGGCCCGCCCCACCTCCTGCAGCAACGGCGGCAGATCATCGACCGATTCGGCATAGATCGGCTCGCCTTCCAGGTCGATCACCGTGCTCGGGGTATGCGGCGACAGCGGATTGGGGAAGGGCGTGGTCTTCAGCCCGAGACCATCGAGGTAATGGAAGAAGCCGATGGATGAGCGTGGAAAGCGCATGCCGCCGAGTTCCGCGATCACGCCCTTCGCGCCCTTGAACGGTTCGGAATGCAGCCGCCCGCCGAGCCGGCGCGACTCGTAGATCACCGGCTTCAGCCCCATCTTCATCAGCTCGAAGGCGGCGACCATGCCAGCCATGCCGGCACCGATGATCGCGACTTCCCTACCGTGTTGCTCGGCCGGCACCGAACCGAGCCCGGCGCCGTGACTCAACCAGTCGTCGTAGGGAAACGGGAAGTCCGGCCCGAAGACGGTGACCGGACGACCTGCGTCAGGCTCACCGGTGACGGGTTTGTGGGGAGCGGTCATTCGTTTCCTCGAAGGCGGTTCGATCGCCTGCTTCAGCTAACCAACTCCAGGCTCCGGCACCGGCACCGGCAGCAATTGCGTAGCACACGCACACCTGGCAGTCTCAACCCGCCACCGTGCGAAGCTCCTGCCCATCGTAGACGATGACATCACCGGGCCGAATCTGGCAACGCTTGCGTGTCTCCACTACACCGTTGACCCACACGTTACCGTCCGCGATCTCCTGCTTCGCCGCCGCCCCGGATTGCACCAGCCCCTCGAACTTCAGGATCTTGAACAGCGGTACGGTGTCGTCGCGCAGGGCGACGGTCAACGATGGCGACTGCGATACGTTCATCATCCGGCTTCTTCTCTGGCGGGTTCAGCACGCGCCGCAGGCGCGTATCGATCAGGCGCGACCGAGCACCGTTGCAACGCACGCGTGCCACGAATGCGGATAGGGTGCCACTACTGGAACACAAAATCCTCAGCCGTCAAATCCGCACCATTCTGGCCTTCACCCGCAAGACTCTGGGCCTCGCCCTTGCCACTCTGCCCCCCCACCGTAACAATCTTCACGGTGATCTCCTCTCCCGATCCACTTTCGGGAAAACTGACCACGACGCCGTCGCCGTTCCCCTCGATCGACAGCCCTTCAATTCCGGACACGACGAACGCCGATAGATCGATCAGATCCTGGCCGGACTCGAAATCATTGATCGTATCCTGACCAGATCCCGGCTGAAACACGAAAGTGTCCTTGCCGGTGACGTAACTTCCGCCCGCTACCTGAGCGGTCACCGCGTCGCCCCACAGCTCATCGTTGCCCGGGCCGCCATCGATCCTGTCGTCACCTGCGGTGACCACTGCGGATGATGCCTCATTCCCGAGGGAGACTTCGACGTCGACGAAATCGCCGTAGATCCTGTCGTCACCCTTGCCACCGAAGATTGTATCGCCACCACCGGATACCACCGTGGCACTGTCATCATCCGCCGTGACTTCGGCAGTGGCAGCGCTGATATCGCCTATCAACGTATCAGCTGCGCCTCCCCCGTAGATCGTATCGCTGCCCGCGTAGATGAACGAATCATCCGAATTCGATTCTGCGAAAAGCTGGACCTGTGGGTCGTTGAGATTACGGGCGGTGCCACTGACTCCATCGCCGAATATCGTGTCCTTCCCTTTATTGCCCCGCAAGTCATCATGACCGGTCGTTATCAGATGAACCGATGTACCGGCCCCTTCTTCACCACGCGCCTGATAATCCGCTTCTGCCAGCAATACACGCCCATCGCCCGACATCACATCATCGCCGGGCCCTCCCTTTATCGAATCGTCGCCGGCTTCGATCGTCGCGTAGTTGAACGTGAGTGGCTGTTGAGGCAGCGATTCGAACTCCGTGGTCGCGAAGCTTGAGTCGGAATAGGCTTCGAGAGTCTCTCCTTCTCCGTAGATCGTGTCGTCGGACTCACCACCCTCGATGTAATCGCGCCCACCGACGAAGCGAGCTTCGCTCGTGCGGCCCTCGACACTGCTTGTTTCTCTCGGCAGCATATCCACATCGTTGTAGTCTCCGACGATGAAATCCGCGCCAGCCTCGCCACTGATGGCATCATTTCCGGGCAACAGCTCGATAATGTAGTCTGTCTCATAGCTCTCGGCACCGACGAAGAGTCTATCGCCTCCGCCGTACAGGGAATCCGCGCCGTCTCCGCCGAAGATGCGGTTGTCACCACCCGCTATCGACGCGCTCAGCGCGGTGAAGAAACCGCCGAGCACCACACCGCCGGTCTCGCCGTAGACCAGATCATCACCGGCGCTTCCATACAGGGTGTCGTCGAAGAAGCCGTTGGCTGCAAACTCATCAGCGGTGAACCTCTGGTAGTCACCATAGATGGTGTCATTACCCCCCAGCCCGTCGTAGTTCACCGACGTGGCGCCCTCCTCACGGGTGCCGTTGATGTAGTTGTCATCACCTGCAGTACCGAATATCGGTTCTGAATTTTCAGAGCCGATGGCGCGTAAATTCAAGACCAGACCATCGCTACCCACCTTGCCAGTGCCGCCGCCATCTGCCATCGAGATGCCGGCACCACCGGTAGTCAGCGCAATCCCCAGAACGGTGAGGAAACACTGATTTGAACGTGGGTATTCTTTCATCGTTACCTTCCGTTTGTGATCGGGTGGAGTTTTTTTAAGGCCTCGCGCAATCCCGCCATGGATGCCGATATCGGCGATGGTATTACCTCGGGCGCCTGACCTAGTGTAACTATATTACGGCCAAGCGCTAAAGTTCCCTAAAAAAATTATTCGTAAGAATATTCACAGGCGTACAGGCAATTCTGTATGGGTTGAAACGACAAAACTCTGACAGCGAAACGAAGCACGCGGCTATAGTCTTTCGCTTGCAACGCGCGAGCACGAGCCAGGCCGGCTCTCCACGACTTCACCGTCTCTCGTTCTTCAGGTCAGCGAAACGCCAAGGTAATGACGCCGGCAATGGATGGGTAGATTACAACCAGAAGCAGCGGCGGCTTGCACACGATGCACGAGTGCAGGGTCAAGCTTGCTGATCGGTTCGACGAACAGCATCTTCTCGAGGTCGATGGCCAGGGCCCGAGCGATCGCGGCGCGCAACTGCTGCCAGCCGGAGAGAACAGCGGGCTCTTGCCATGGTGGGTCTATAGTATATTCACGTCCATGAGAATGGCAGATATCACAGCGCGGCTGGCCGACCTTGGTGGCGAAAAATGGGCGGTGCATGCCCTGGCCAGGCAACTGCAGCAGGCAGGTCGACCCATCATCGAGATGACTATCGGCGAACCGGATGTGTCCGTATCACCCGCACTGCTCGAGGTTGCCACCGCTGCCCTGCATCGCGGGCGCACCGCCTATTCCGATGGCCGCGGCGAACCGGCGTTATGCAGGGCATTGGCGGCACGCTACTCTCGGGCACTTGGCCGACAGATCGCATCCGATCAGATCCTGTGTTTCCCGGGGACGCAGACCAGCCTCTACGCGGTGCTGATGGGGGTGGCCGAAGCGGGCGACGAAGTCCTGGTCGGCGATCCGATGTACGCCACCTATGCAGGCCTGGTCGCGGCGACCGGCGCCACGATGGTACCCGTGCCCCTGGCTGCAGCCGATGGCTTTCGCATGAATGCCGCGGCCCTCGCACCGCACATCACCCCCGCCAGCCGGGCCATTCTGATCAACAACCCGCACAACCCCACCGGGGCCGTGCTCTCGGCCGATGACGTAGCCGGCATCGGCGAGCTGGCTGTCGCACACGATCTGTGGCTGATCGTGGACGAGGTATACGAGGAACTGGTGTTCGAACACGCACGGTTCGTCTCGCCACTGCGCGACCCTCGGCTGGCGGAGCGGGTGATCGTGGCGTCGTCCATTTCCAAATCCCATGCCGCACCGGGGTTTCGCAGCGGCTGGTGCGTGGCATCGGCAGCGTTCACGAAGCAATTGCTGCCGCTGTCGGAAACGATGCTGTTCGGCAACCAGCCCTTTATCGCAGACATGACGGCACATGCCGTCGTCGAGCCATCGGCGGTGGCAGTGGACATGCGGCAGCGATTCGCCCGCCGTGCCGATCTCATCTTCGACGCGCTCGACGGGGTAGCCGGCCTGAGCGTCAACCGGCCTGGCGGTGGCATGTTCGTCCTGGTGAATGTGGCTGACGTGGCAGCCCCGGCATCATCGATCGATTCGCAAGCGGTCGATGTATCGTCGGAGGCCCGGGCACTAAGCGCTTCTGCGGCAATGGCTAAAGCCAGCCATGCCAAGGCGATCGCCATCGACCTGTTGATGACCAAGGGCGTAGCCGTGATGCCGGGCTGCTCCTTCGGCAACACGCTGACGAGCTGGGTAAGGCTGGCTGTGACCATCGACGACGAAATGATCGCAGAGGCCTGCAAACGGATCGTCACCTATGCGCGGGAACGGCCCCGTAGCCAACAGAGTGGCTGATCCCGTCGATGGCCGCGTTGACAACCCCTTCAAACACGCCCACTACATCGGGACCGTACCTGATCTTCATCGCAAAATGCCGCTACTCACGCCCGGCGCGCCATTCCTTCCAGCGCAAGGTCGACCCCACGCCGATTGCCGTCAGCGACGCCGGTGGCAACCGTCGGGGTGCGTCCATGGAGGTCAGGTAGTCGGTGACGCTGCTACTCCGGCCGGCGGCCAGCTCGGCAGCCGACATGCCGGCCAGGGTGCCCTTGGTCGTGCCCAGACCGTTCTGACAAACCGCCGCATACAGACCAGGCTCGACCTCGCCATGTGCCGGTACACCGTTCCAGCTCAAGCACAGATGCCCGCCCCAGCGATAGGCCATAACGATTCCCTTCAATGTCGGGAATCGCTCGACGAGCTTGCGATCATGCACGCGCCCGATGCTCGCCACCTGATGATCTGTCACCTGCATCGACGGGTTGTAGGTGAAGCGGGTTCGTACTACCAAACGATCACCTTCTTTGCAGCGAATACGCCGGATCGTGGTGCCCATCGGGTCCGCCGGTGTCAGCCCCCAGCTGGCTTCGCCACCGATGCGCACCGGTGATATCGGCTCCGTCATGGACGCATAGGTAAAGACATGCAGCAGGCGGTGACGAAAGAGGCCGAAGCTCTCGGCATGACCGTTCGCCGCCATGATCATCCTGCCGGCGGATACTGAACCGGCTGCAGTCTGCAATGACCAGCCACCCTCGATGTTGCTCAGCGACACCACGGGGCTGTTCTCGAAAAGCTTCACACGGGTGCCATTTGTTGCAGTAATACCGTCAGCCAGTGCACGGATATAGGCAGCCGGTTGCAGCAGTACCGTACCCGGGGTATAGAGACCGGAGCGATAGTAGTCACTGCCGGTCAGTCGTTGCATGTCGGCGGCATCGTACAGTCGATAGGATTCGTCGAGCGTGTCGAGGTGCCGGGCGTAGTCTCGATTGTGCCGGTCGCCTGCTTCACTGGCGGCACCGTTCACCTTGCCGCTGGGATCGAACACGGCCTTTGGCATGCCCAACTCCTGCGCCGCGGCGCGGGCAAAGTCGATGGCGCGGCGATTCATCAGCGTTTGCTGGCGGTCGGCATCGGCAGCCGCGCCTGCGTAGCTGTCCGACGCCAGGTCGTGTGGCAGGTCGATCATGAATCCCGAGTTGCGGCCCGCCGGCCCGTCGCCCACCCGGCCAGCCTCGAGTATCACCACCCGCAATTGTGGGTCGATCTGTTGCAGTCGCCGGGCGGCTGACAGGCCCGCGAAGCCTGCACCGAGGATCGCGACATCGGCGCACACCCTGCCGGCGAGCACGCGGGCGGCAGCGGGCGGCGGCAGGATACGGTTCCAGCCGGCGGGGCCCGGTTGTCTCGGCAGTCGACTGGTGTGAAAGGCGGTCAATCGACCGTCTTGGTCTGGCGTGACCAGCGTCCGTCTTCGAATGCCGCGCGGGCATGCGTTACGGCCTCATCGACGTCGGTATGATCGCAGGCCGCGATCTCGCATACGGTCCTGCCCGTGAACGGGTCGGTCGTGGCGAAGGTCTTGCCGGATCTTGCCGGGCGGAAGCCACCGTTGATGAACGCGTGCTGAGGGAGGGCCATTGCCTGTGCCATGGCACGGTATTCGTCCAGTGTAAGCAATGCAGGCATGGATCAGCTCTCGTCGATGATGGAAGCGATCGTGGCCTTGAGCAACCGGACGACCTGATCCATCTGCCGTTTCTCGTCCGGGTTCAGCCCCTTCAACGGCGGATACAGGCCACCGGCCGAGTGGCCCGCTTGTTCGACGCCGTACTTTACGCACTGAATGAACTTTCCCCCCTGCTCCAGCACTCTCATCAGCGGCATCGTCGCGCTCATCATGCGGCGCCCCCTGCTGAAATCACCGTCCAGCACACAGGTTTCATACAACGCAACATGCTCGCGTGGCAGGAAGTTCGAACCGGCACAGATCCAGCTTCGCGCCCCCCAGGCAAAGAACTCCAGGGCCTGGTCATCCATGCCGCAGGACAAGGGTATGTGCGGGTAGTCACGCGCCAGCAGATGCACTCGGTTGATGTCACCGGAACTCTCCTTGATACCGATGACATTGCGCGAGCGGCCCACGCGGTCCAGAAACTCTTCGCCCATCGACACCCCCATGCGACCGGGGTAGTTGTAGAGGATGACCGGCAGGTCGGCGGCGCGGTCGATGGCCAGCGCATTGAGCGCGTTCTCACGCTCGGTCGGTACCGAGTACGGCGGCGTGGCGAGCAGGATCGCACTGGCACCGAGCTCGCGGGCTCCGCGGGCCAGCGCTTGGGAATCGGGTGTACGCAGGGTGCCGGTGCCGACGATCAACGGAACGCGACCTGCAAGACGCTCCTGGCTGAAGCTCGCCAGGGCCAGGCGTTCATCGACAGTCTGGGCGTAATTCTCACCGGTCGAACCACCGGATACGATGCCGTGCACACCGGCCTCGACCAGATGGTCCAGCAGCCGGCCGAGTGCCGAGTAATCGATCGCACCCGCAGCATCGCAAGGGGTGATGACCGGGGTGTAGATACCTTCCAGCTTCATCGGATCGAAGATGTCAGCGATCGGTGTTCAGCGCATCGGCCGCCGGAATCTCGCGTTCACGTCGGTCGATGTAATCCTTCAACGCCTCATCGATCGCGATATCCAGAGTCGGTTCTTCATAGGCATCGAGCAGCTTCCGCGCTTCGTGCAACGCGCGGGCGGTGATCTCCTGACTATCGCCATCTGCCACCCACTGCTCGTAGGTGCTGTTGTCGAGCAGTTGCGGCATGAAGAACGCGTTCTCGAAATTGGCCAGGGTGTGCGCATGCCCGAGGTAGTGGCCGCCGGGGCCGATATCACGCACCGCGGCCAGGGCTTCGTCGAAGTCGTCCCAGCGAATGCCTTCGGCCATGCGGTACCCCATGGCACACTGTTCGGCATCGACCATGAACTTGGCCATCGAACAGTGCATGCCCGCCTCGTTCCAGCCGGCGGAGTGCCAGATGTAGTTGGCCCCTGATAGCAGCACGGCCATCATCGTCGAGGCGCTTTCGTAGCCTGCCTGTGCATCGAAGGTCTTGGCACCGCCGAGCGTGTTCGAACTGCGCCACGGGACGCCGTAGTATCGCGCCATCTGACCGATCATGAAATTCATCAGGCTGATTTCCGGCGTACCGGCCATCGGTGCACCGGACGCCATCGATACGGTGGACAGGTAATGGCCGTAGATCGCCGGGCAGCCCTTGCGCACGATTTGCGTGTAGGCCAGAGCCGACAAGGCCTCCGCATTGAGCTGTGCGACCGCCGCTGCCGTGGATGCCGGCGTGTTGGCGCCACCGAGCACGAAAGGCGAGCACAGCACCGGTTGGTTGCAGCGGTTGAAGGCACGCATTGCCGAGAGCATCGTCTTGTCCCAGACCAGGGGCGAATTGCCGTTGCAATTGCCGGTGACCACCGGGTGTGTTTCCAGGAACTCCTTGCCGAACAGAATCTCGCACATGTCGAGCACATCTTCGGCGTTCCGGCCCGACGTGGTCATACCCATGAACGTCTTGTCGGAGTACTTCATCGACGAGTAGGTGATGCGCAGGTGACGATGTGCCACCACGTGGTCCATGGGCTCGACGATGTGGTGCGCACTGGAATGCAAGGCCGGAGACATGTGCGCCAGCTTGTGGAAAGTGGCCAGATCGTCGAGCGTGGGGCTGCGCCGCTTGTCGTCGAGATCACGCAGGTACGGTGCACCGGTCATCGGCACGAAGATCGAATGGTCCTTGCCGAACGGCAGGTTGTTCCCCGGATTTCTTGCGTGGTAGATGAAGTTAGACGGAATGCTGGCGATCAGTTCGCGCACCAAGGCTCGGTCGAGATGAACGCGATCATCGGCACGCACATCGGCCCCGGCAGCTTTCCAGTCGCTGATGGCTTGTGGGTCGCGAAAGATCACACCGACCTCCTCGAGGATCGCCATCGAGGCAGCGTCGACCCTGTCGATCTGCTCGGGCGACATCGGCTCCATCGGTGGCAACCCGCGATGCAGGGCGGGCAACATCACGTTGTCGGGCTTCGAGCGTTTGTGCTGCAGAGCGGCTCGGCCACCGCGGCGGGTGCGGCCTTCCGCGAGGTTCGGTCCGGCCTTCACATCCTCGGTTTCATTCACGACAACGACCCTGACGGTTCAGATCCTTCGACACCGACTACGCCGGCTGCACACTGCCCAGGCTTACCTTGTCCCTTTGGTGATCCCGAAAAAGGGCTTTTGCCAGCGAGATCACCATCGAAACCATGATCACGGTAAATGGCAGCGCCGCGATGATCATGGCGTTCTTCAGGGCATCGAGCCCACCACCACCGGCAATCAACAACGCGCCGATGACCAGTGTCAGCAACACGCCCCAGATGATGCGATGCTTGATGCCCGTTTCCTGCGCGCCACCGGACATGATCGTGTTCATGACCAGAATGCCGGAATCGGCCGACGTCACCAGGAAGGTCATGATCAAGACTACGCACATGATGGTGATCCCCGTCAGCAGGCCGCCGGACAGCATGATGTCCAGCGTGGCGAACAGCTTGGCGGTCGTGGACGCGGCAACGATCGCGCCCTCGGCCTGTCCGGACAGTTCAAGATCGATCGCGGTTCCACCCAGGATGGTCATCCAGGCGAAGCACACCAGCGAGGGTGCGATGACCGCACCGAGGATGAATTCACGCACGGTTCTACCCTTGGAGATCCGCGCCAGGAACAGCCCGACGAACGGCGAGAAGGCGATCCACCATGCCCAGTAGAAGGTGGTCCAGCCAGCCTGCCAACTGAACAGACGCCCGTCGATGCCCGCTTCGTAGGCGCCGGCGGCCAGCGAGTCGGCATTGTCGAGTGCCATGAACGAGGCCGGCAAGGCCTCCCTGAAACCGCCCAGCGAACCGTACGGATCGGTACTGGCAGCGTAGACGGCAGACACATCGGCAGCCGGCAAGCCCTGTACGGCGGCCGGCAGAGACGAGACGAAGGCCGGTTCACTCTGGTGGGCATAGGCGTCGAACGACAGCGGGATGAAATGCACGACGTAGTCGAACAAGGCAGTGGCATAGGTCGTCATCGCGAACAGGAACGAGCCGAAGAAGACGAACGTCAGCAGTAGTATCAACGAGAGCACGAGGTTGAGGTTCGACAGGTACTTCACGCCACGCCCGACGCCGGATACGGCGGACAGTATCGACAGACTCATGATCACGACCAATGCCGCGATCAACCCGACCTTGCTGGGAGTGGGTGTCTCCTCCTCGTTCATCAGCCACTCCATGCCGCTGATCGCGTATAGACCGTCGACCAGCTGGCTGACACCGAAGCCGATGGTGACAGAGACGCCCAGAATGGTTGCCAGCACGCCTAGAATGTCGATGATGTGACCGACGAAGCCGTTGGCGAACCGACCCAGTATCGGCGTCAGCGCCGAACGGATGGTCAGCGGCATGTCCCGGGTATAGGCGTAGTAGGCCAGTGCCAGCCCTGTAACCACGTAGATTGCCCAGGCATGAAAGCCGTAGTGCATGAAGGTGTAGCGAAACGCAGACGTGAGCGCCGCTTCCGTATTGCCTGCCACCTCGCCGTCTACCGTCAGTGGGTTCGACCCCCATAGACCCATGGGCTCGGCAGTCGCATACACCATCAAGCCGACACCAAGACCCGCACCGAACATCATTGCGAACCACGAAAAACGGGTGAATTCCGGTGCTTCACCCTCCGGCCCCAGCTGCCGCCTGCCGCTCGATGGAATGATCGCGATGGCAAACAGGAAGATGGCGAATACACCGACTGCAATGATGTAGAACGTGTTGAATGCCTCGAGCAATGCCACGTTCCAGGTCGATAAAGTGCCGTCGGCACTCAGCGGCCAGATCAAGGCCCACAGTACCAGCAAAGTGATACAGGTTTTGCTGATCAACGCGATGGGCAGGCTGTAGCCTTCGTAGAAGCCGGAACTGGCGGTGGGTATCACCAGGTCGGTGAACGGTGGCTTGACCGGCATGCACATTCTCCGCAGAGGGTCCTGTATACAGTATGTATTTCAACAGTCTTTTTCGCAAGCAATGGATTCTGGCGGTTCCGTAGATCGTATGAGTAGTCTGGCCCCGGTCTGATCGACGCCATCGACACCGGAGACGAATAGGCCGCGGTAGCGGTGACCCTGGCTCACCGGGAATTCTAGCGCTCGCAGGCTGATCTTTTCATCAAGACCGACCCCATATCGCTGGGTAACCTTGTAACATGAGCCGTATGTGCGAGAGTTCGTCCGGGCCCCTCTTTTAACCTGGCAACCTGGCAACCTGGCGATATTGCAACCTTGCAACAGGAATGGCGCTTCAGCTATTTCACTGTCAAAACCCATCGGAGGCATTTCACGTGAACCCGTGCCGTCGATACGCAAGAGCTGCGAGCCGAACAACGTTCGGATGCTACAGTGATTGCTCAAGCACTGGCGAACTGAGCAATCATCCATTCGGTGAGTGCTCCCGAAGCCGGCGTTCTCAGGTGCGTCGGTGGCTCCATCAGGCAATAGCATTCCTCGGTATTGACCGCTTCGGCAAACGGTCTGGCCAGGCGCCCGTCATGCAGCGCATCGCCTACCAGGCTGTCGTGTGCCATTGCCAGGCCTGACCCCGTCATGGCGGCACCGATCGAGGTGGCGAAGGTCGAGCACATCGTCACGGGATGCCCCGGCGGCAGTACTTCGCCGCGTGCTGCCAGCCAGCGCTGCCAGGTGGCCAGCACGCCGGCACAGTCCAGCAGCGGTATCCGGCGCCAGTCGGCAGCATCGGCCAGTGTCGTGGCGCACACGGGGTAGTAACTTTCGCGCGTCAGCCGCATGGCACCCGACGGCATCGCATCGAGCAGCCCGAAACGTATCTCGACGTCGGCCAGCGGCGCTGTCTGCTCGGGGTTCCAGATCGGCGTCACCACGTTCAGGTCAATCCACGGATGCGCTGCCAGCAGCGCGGCAAGATGCGGTACCAGGCGGAAGGTGGCGAAACCCATGCTGCATTGCAGCGTGACCGAATGGCTGGATGTCATGCCGGGAAACGCGCCGGTGCCGGACTGCAATACCCGGAACGCCTCGCGCACGGCCGGCAGGTAGTTTGTCGCATCTTCCGTCAGGCTCAACGCACGTGGGCGACGATCGAACAGGGGTTTGCCAAGAAATCGCTCGAGGCTACGGATGTGCTGGGATACGGCAGATTGCGTGAGGTTCAGCTCCGTGGCCGCAGCCGTGAACGACAGATGGCGCGCTGCTGCCTCGAACGCACGCAGCCAGTTCAGTGGAGGAAGTGCAGCCAGTGACATCGGCGGTTCATTAGCAATTCTGATCGCAGAGCCGAATATACATCGTTTGCGCGCACGTTCCGCCGACACTACGCTTGCAGCCCATCGTCAGTACCGTTACCGGAGGATACCCGATGGATACCCTGACCCCGGAGCCTGCCTCGTCGTCGGCAGCCGCGCTATCGTCATCACCGGCACCATCGGTCATTGCAACGGAATCGACACCGGTCACCGCATCGACCCGGCTTCGAACCGAACGTGCCGACCTGGCTGCCGCCTTCCGCTGGGTGGCGCGGCTGAACCTGCACGAAGCGGTGGCCAATCATTTCTCATTGGCCATCGATGAGGGCGGACGTCGCTTCCTGATGAACCCCGACCAATGCCATTTCTCGCTGGTGAGGGCCTCGGAGCTGTTGCTGCTGGATGTCGACGATCCTGCGACCATGGAGCGCCCCGGTGCACCGGAACATCACCGCCTGGGGCCTGCACGGCATGATCCATCGGCACTGCCCCCACGCGCGTTGCGTGATGCACCTGCATTCGCCCTTCTCCACGGTACTGTCGAGCCTGTCGGACTCGACGCTGCCACCGATCGATCAGAATACGGCGATGTTCTCTCAACCGTGTGGTCATCGACGAGAACTACGGCGGCCTGGCCACCGACGACGAGGGTGAGCGCTGTGCGCATCTGCTGAGCGATCCGGCGAAGAAGGTGTTGATTATGGGCAACCACGGCGTGCTGGTGCTCGGCGATGGCGTGGCCGATGCCTTCAACCGGTTGTACTACTTCGAGCGGGCGGCCGGAAACGTTCATTCGCGCTCTGCAGACCGGCCGCCCACTACGTATGCTGGACGATGCGATCGCCGAGAAGACGGCGCGGGAGCTGGAACAATATTCCCGATCAGGCTGACAGACATTTCGCTGCGGTGAAAGCGTCTTCTGGACAAGGAAGGCGATGACTATGCCAGTTGATGCACAGTCTGGTTTTGCACCAGCCAGACTCGCCACCCACCCAGGGGGTAGCGGACGCAGCGCTCGCTGATGGGATGGCAATGACCGACTCTGACGGTCAGCTGCGGGTTTTCGGCGAGCACGGCATGTACGTGCCACTAGCCTCGGGCCCCCACCCTACTTCAACTACTTCTGGCTGCGCGACGCCTGCCCCAGCACGATCGACCCGCAGACCCGCGAGCGTGTGTTCGATCTCTCCGAACTGACGCAAGGGCCTCGGCCGTGCCGCCGCCACGGTTGAGGACGGCAAGCCTGATGATCGGACTGGCTGCACGAGAGTCATCGAAGCCACCTTCCGCTGGCCATGCTGGAGGCATTCGCCACGCGACAGGGGGCGCCTGCCAGACCCGGCCAACCTGTCGAGACGGTTGTGGTACAACCAGCCCCATCCTGCCACGACCCAGCTCTCGCAAGCCGATATCGAGCACTGCGACGAGGCACGCGCACGCTTCGCCCGTGCCCTGATCGAGGATGGGGTGGCACTGGTCACCGGCATGGATAACACCGACGCTTCACTGACACGGCTTGCACGGATGCTCGGCCCGATCACATCGACGGTCGATGGCTTGTATTTCGATGTGCGGTTGAAGATCAAGCCGTCGAACCTTGCCTATACGGCTCGGGCGCTGGAGATGCACACGGATCTCCCCAGCGAAGAGGCGGCGCCGGG
>CBDCAW010000073.1:0-6045 GCA_965214025.1 Granulosicoccaceae bacterium | reverse complement strand
CGACCACGAACACCGAAAAGATCACCGTCAGGTAACGGCTTAACGAACCACTCTGGACCCTGTCGGTCCAGCGCCGCGCCAGTTGTTCCAGACGTTCGAGCAGCGTGTCGTAGCTGTCATCTCCGTTCACACGCAGCCGGTTCACCAGCCAGTCGAAGCCTGCGAACACACGCTGATGGAAGAAGAATATCAGCGCACCGGCGGTGACCGTGACCACACTGAGAAGCAGCGGAAGGTTGATGCCGTGCCATAGTGCCAGCGACACCTCGGCGGGTTCGCGCAACACGCCGGCGAGTGCAGGCTCGATCAGCGTCTTCGAGATCAATTCGGGGAAGATCCCTGTGATCAGACCGGCAACTGCCAGCAACATCGGCCCGATCCACATCATGAATGAAGCCTCATGCGGCTTATCCGGCGTATCTCGCTTGCCCGTCAGGAACAGCCGGAACATGATGATGAGCCCGACCGTCACCATCATTGCGTTGGCGGCGAGCATGGCGGCCGCGATCAGGTACGGCTCATCGGCGATGGCCAGCGCACCTTTGTAGTTCAGTTCCTTGCCGATGAACCCTAGCGAGGGTGGGAAGCCCGCCATCGAGATGGACGCCCCCACCGCTGCGAGCCCGGTCAGGGGCATGGCCAGGAACAGACCGCCCAGCCTTCTCATGTCGCGTGTGCCGGTGCCGTGATCGATGTTGCCGGCCACCAGGAACAGGGCGCACTTGTAGAAGGCATGCACGATCAGGAAGGTAAAGGCCGCCAGTGCCGAGACTTTGGAATCCGATGCCAGGAACAGCGTGATGGTGCCGAGCGCCATGATCGTGGTCCAGGCCAGCATCAACTTGACGTCGGTCTGGCGCAGCGCCATCATCGACGCCCACACGGCCGTCACGGCGCCGAAGAACGTCAGCGTGTAGAACCACAGGTCGGTGCCACCGAGCCCTGGCTGCACCCGGGCCATCAGGTAGATGCCTGCCTTGACCATGGTCGCCGAATGCAGATAGGCGCTGACCGGTGTGGGGGCGGCCATCGCGTTGGGTAGCCAGAAGTGCAGTGGAAACTGGGCGGACTTGGCGAACGCTCCGAGCAGTACGAGCGAAACGATCAGCGTGTAGTGCGGGTGGCTCTTCAACTGCGTACCGCCGGCGAGAATTTCCGACAGCTGATAGGTGCCGGCTGCCTGCGCCATCATGATGAGGCCGACGAGCAAGGCCAAACCACCGAGGCCGGTCACCAGCAGGGCTTGCAGGGCCGAACGCCGTGCCGATGCATCTTCGTGATTGAAACCGACCAGCAGAAAGGAGGTGACCGTCGTCAGTTCCCAGAAGACGAACAGCACCAGCACGTTGTCGGCGCCTACCAGCCCGAGCATGGAAAGCATGAACAGCACGAGCAATATCTGCAGCCGCGAACGATCGCGGTGGCCGGCCATGTAGGCGTGCGTGTACGTGATGATCAGCACACCGATACCGCTGATCAACAGCGAGAACAACAGCGAGAGACCATCGATGCGGAAGTCCAGGGCGACGCCGAGGCTCGGCACCCAGTCGATCGAGAAGCCGACGCTTTGACCGGCGGAAATCGACGCCACCATGGACGTATAGAGGCCTGTGAAGCAGGCGGCGATCAGAAGGGCGACGAAGGAAGACCGGAACGTCGTGCGGCCGACCACTGGCGCCAACTTCCTGTTCCTGACCTGCTGAGCTGCCCATACCACCCCGACTGTTCACGGTTATTAACCGTCAGTCTACACAGACCGTGCGAAGGCGGGTCAGGTTTACGGAACTACTAATGGTTCTTCAAGTTCACAGCGCGGTGCCGCGCACCGGCACACTGTTGTCGAGCGACAGGCTTGAACAGCCCCCTGCCAATGGAGGCCGCGCAGTCGCGGCTCCTGGTCTCAGGGCCGGGCACAAGCAGTACATCAAGCCGTAGCGGCTTCCTCCACCTCGATACGAACCAGCAGATCCTTCGCATCGATCTGGTCGCCCCCCTTGACCAGCACCTCGGCTACCTTGCCGCCGGCTTCGGCGTAGATGGCGGTTTCCATCTTCATCGCCTCGATCGAGAGCAGCACATCGCCGGTCTGCACGTCCTGGCCGGCGGTCACGCTGACGCCCGAGACCACGCCCGGCATAGGAGCACCGACGTGGCCCGGTTTGGCGGGGTCGGCCTTGGCACGTTCCGCCGCGCCGCTGGCACCGTGCAGCCGATCCGGCACACGGACGGAACGCGGCTGGCCGTTGAGCTCGAAGAATACGCGCACCTGGCCCTGGTCGTTGGGCTCGCTCAAGGCTACGCAACGGATGACCAGCGTCTTGCCCTGCTCGATATCGATGAAGGCTTCCTCACTGCGCTTCATGCCATAGAAGTACACCGGTGTGGGCAGCTTGCTGGTCGGTCCGTACAGGCGCTGGGAACCTCGGAACTCTCGGAACACCTTCGGATACATCAAGGCCGACGCCAGTTGCCGATCGTCGATATCCTCGCCGAGATCGGCTTTCAGCTGGGCACGTTCGGCTTCCAGATCCACCGGCGCCATGCGGCCACCGGCACGGTCCTCCAGTGGCTTCTCACCCTTCAAAACCTTGTTGCGAATGTCTTCGGGGAAACCGCCCGGTACCTGGCTGAGTTCGCCGCGCATCATGCTGACCACGGAGTCCGGAAACGCGATATCGCGCTCGGGGTCCTTCACATCGCTGATCGACAGATCCTGGCTGAGCATCATGAGCGTGAGGTCGCCGACGACCTTCGAAGAGGGCGTGACCTTGACGATATCACCGAACATCTCGTTCACATCGGCATAGGTCTGTGCCACTTCATGCCAGCGTGTGGCCAGGCCGAGCCCGCGTGCCTGCTCCTTCAGGTTGGTGAACTGACCGCCTGGCATCTCGTGCAGATAGACTTCGGAGGCCGGGCTCTTCAGGTCACTTTCGAACGCGGCGTATTGCGTTCGCACCGACTCCCAATAGAGCGAAATACGGCGCACCGCGTCGAGGTCGAGCCCGGAGGCGCGCTCGCCATCGGCCACCGAGGCCACCAGCGAACCCAGGCAGGGCTGAGAGGTGTTGCCGGCGAAGGCATCCATCGCCGCATCGACCGCATCGACCCCGGCGTCGACGGCGGCGAGTATCGAGGCGGCCGATGCACCGGAGGTATCGTGCGTGTGAAAATGCACCGGCAGCTTCACGCTGTCGCGCAGTGCGCTGAACAATTCGGTAGCCGCGGCCGGGCGCATGACCCCGGACATGTCCTTGATGCACAGGATATGCGCGCCGGCCGCTTCCAGCTCGCGCGCAAGCTTCAGGTAGTACTCCAGCGTATAGCGGTTGTTGCCACCGGCGAGCATGTTGCCGGTATAGCAAATCGCCGCCTCGCACAGCTTGTTCTCTTCGAGTACCGCATCCATGCTCACGCGCATGTTATCGATCCAGTTGAAACAGTCGAACACCCGGAACAGATCGATGCCGCCACGCGCTGCCTGCTGGATGAAATGGCGTACTGCATTGTCGGGGTAGTTCGTGTAGCCCACGCCGTTGGCGCCACGCACCAGGGCTTGCATCAACAGGTTCGGAGCCTGTTGACGGATCAAGGCCAGCCGTTCCCAAGGGTCTTCGGTGAGGAAGCGCATGCTCACATCGAAGGTCGCACCACCCCAGCATTCCAGCGACAGCAATTCCGGCAGCGCATGCGCATAGCCATCGGCGATGCGCACCATGTCGGCGGTACGCATGCGTGTGGCGAGCAGCGACTGATGCCCGTCGCGCATCGTGGTGTCGGTGAACAGCACGCGCTTTTCATCACGCATCCAGCGTGAGAAGGCCTCCGGTCCGTCGCGTTCCAGCCGTTGGCGGGTACCGTCGATGATGTCGCCGTCGAACACCGGTATCGCGGGTTGCCGGGCATCTGCGGGCGGGCGAGGGCGATCGCGCACTTCAGGATGCCCGTTGACGCTGACATCGGCGATGTAGAGCAGCAGCTTGGTGGCACGATCCTGCCGTTTCACCTGCTCGAATAGCTGCGGGGTAGTGTCGATGAAGCGGGTGGTGTAACTGTTGTCCAGGAACTGCGGATGGCCGATGATGTTCTCGAGGAACGTCAGGTTGGTTGCCACACCGCGAATGCGGAACTCGCGCAAGGCACGATCCATGCGCTTGATCGTCTCGTCGGCGCTCGGTGACCAGGCGGTGACCTTCTCGAGCAGCGGGTCGTAGAAGCGGTTGATCACCGCGCCGGAGTAGGCGGTGCCGCCATCCAGACGGATTCCGAAACCCGAAGCACCACGATAGGCGGTGATGCGGCCGTAGTCGGGCACGAAGTTCTGGTCAGGGTCTTCGGTCGTGATCCGGCACTGCATCGCGTGGCCGTTCAGCGCGATCGCTTCCTGTGGTGGCACACCACTGGCAGCCTCGCCGATCGTCTCGCCTTCCACCAGATGAATCTGTGCCTTGATGATGTCGATGCCCGTGACCTCTTCCGTCACCGTATGCTCGACCTGTACCCGCGGATTCACCTCTATGAAGTAGAAAGCCTGAGTGTCCATGTCCATCAGGAATTCGACGGTACCGGCACCGACGTAGTCGGTGGCCAGTGCGATCTTCAATGCATGGCCGGATAGTTCCTGGCGCTGTGCATCGTTCAGGTACGGTGCCGGAGCACGCTCCACCACTTTCTGGTTGCGGCGCTGCACGGTGCAGTCGCGTTCGAACAGGTGCACCGCATTGCCATGGGTGTCTCCCAGGATCTGCACCTCCACATGTCGTGCACGCTCCACCAGCTTTTCCAGGTAGACCTCGTCCTTGCCGAACGCAGCCTTCGCTTCACGTTTCGCTTCGCTGACATCCTTGTGCAGCTCGTTCACGCTGTGAATGGCACGCATGCCACGACCGCCACCACCCCAGGATGCCTTGAGCATCACCGGATAGCCGATCTCCTCGGCCAGGCGTTCGATCTCGGCCTTGTCATCGGGGAGCGGGTCGGTCGCAGGTACCACCGGTACACCGGCTTTCTCCGCGATGTTACGTGCCGCCACCTTGTTGCCCAGGGCCCGCATCGTGTCGGCGCTCGGGCCGATGAAGATGATGCCGGCGTCGGCGCAGGCGTCGACGAATTCCGGGCTCTCGGACAGCAGGCCATAGCCCGGATGAATCGCATCAGCCTCCCGAGAGCCTGGCAACTCGCAAGATCTCGTCGATGGACAGGTAGGATTCGATCGGCCCCATGGGTGCCGCGAGGTGCGGTCCGCTTCCGATGCAGTACGCCTCATCGGCCTTGAAACGGTGCAACGCCAGCTTGTCTTCCTCGGCCCAGACAGCCACCGTCTGCAAGTCCAGCTCGTTGGCCGCGCGGAACACGCGAATGGCGATTTCAGATCGGTTGGCAACCAGAATCTTCTTGATGGGCAACGCGGTGGCTCCGGCAGATGATCGATTCCAAAGTCTACCAGCCACGCCATAGCCTGACCCCACTCAACTAACTATTGAATGAATAGGTGTCGTGCCGAAGGCGCGCGGGTTGGTCGTGCCGAAGGCGCGCGGATCGGTCGTGCCGAAGGCGCGCGGGTTGGTCGTGCCGAAGGCGCGCGGATCGGTCGTGCCGAAGGCGCGCCGCACGACTCAGCTCTGGGCCGCGGTGACCTCGAAATCGAAGCGAATGATCACCTCCAGCCCCACGGTGCCACCCTTTGGCTGAGATTTCGTGCCGACATCGAAGTCGAGCCGGTTGACAGGAAATTCACCGGTAGCACGTTTCACCCCGTCGATCTCTTCAACCGCCATCTCGAAGCTGACGCTTTCGCTCTTGCCCTTGATCGTCATGTCACCGTCGATCGCGTAGGTGTTTTCCCCGGAGTTGCTGATCGACGTGGACTTGAACGTGGCAGTCGGGTGCTGCTTGACGTCGAACCAGTCCGCCTCACCCAGTGACCCGCTTACCTGCGGGTTCTCGCTGGAGTAGCTTGCCGTCTGTACCTCGGCGTTCAGCGACCCTCGCGATGGATCGCCGTCGTCGAGAACCAGGTCGACCGTGGAATCGGCGAACTTGCCC
>CBDCAW010000072.1:0-9595 GCA_965214025.1 Granulosicoccaceae bacterium | reverse complement strand
GGAGAAGCGCGGCGCGCCACGCGCAGCTCATGCAGATACTCGTTCATCACTGCATCGAAGGGCGTCGGCGGACGAATCCTGGGGCGTGCCAGTTGGTGTTATCCGAGTCACCATGATGCGATTTTCCGCTTCCTGTCGAGGCCTGTCCGATTCGCGCCCGGCTGAACTACCGCATGGCCTGGATACGACGGCTCAGTACCTCACCGAGCTGGTTCAGGAACAACACCCCCATGCCCGGCGCGAATCGCTTCTCGCACTCGCTGCCCAGCACCATGACCCCCAGGGCGTCGCGATCTTTCAGTGGGATCGCGGCGGCCGATGCCACCTGATGCGCATCACCTGCGAACACCGCGGCCAGCTGCTCGTCGTTCAGCGGCCCGCAAATCGTTTCGCCCTGCTCCAGGTGTTCGCCAAAGCCAGCCAGCGCCGCTTCATCCGCGCTGACGAAACGACTGAGCCCCTTCAGCGCACGTGGTTTGCGCACCGCGGGCTTGCCCGCTACCGGTTTTGGCGTGATCAGCAGGAAACGCACGCTGTCGGCATGGAAATGGGTCATCAGCCCCTTGGCCGTGAGCTTCAAGGCCTGGTTGAGCGTGGTAGCGGAGACGATGTCCTGGATCAGGGCATGCAGTCGCTGATGCAGTCGTTCGTTGTCCTGAGCAACCAGGATAAGGTTGCGCAGGCGACTTTCGAGTTCATGGCAACGGCCCCGCAACGCGATGACCTGGCGCTCGATCAGGGAGACGGCGGTACCCGAGGGATGCGGAATGTCGAGACGCGGCAGAATGTGAGGATGCTGCTCGAAGAAGCCAGGGTTGTTGAGAAGGAAGTGTGCGATTTCGCCGGATTCCAAAGGAGCATCGCCGTTCAACGTGTCGAGTTGCATGTCTACATTCTTGTTTGACCTTCAAAGACTGTAGAACACGGGCCAGTCATTGCAACGGATTCCGTATCATCAGGCCAGTGCATCGATCCAGTGCGCCACCGGCGAGTTCGGCATGCGAACCCGGCGCTGCAGCAGGCCCCTGCTCGCTGGGCGATCGCGACCGCCGCGCACAGGCGCCGCTGCCACAGGCTAGCGGGTCTCGCCCACTCCGCGCTCGTACACGCGCAGGCGGGCACGCGTCGAGTCGACGATCTGCAAAAACCCTACGTTCACCCGGTTGGGAAAACGCGGGTGCGATTCCAGCAACGGACCCAGTCGCTCCACCTCGGCACGATCGACGTCGTCAACCAGCAACACCAGGTGCGGGTTGCCGATACCGGCCACACCCACCGTCACCTGTTCATCCCCCACCGTCAGATCGGCCCAGGGTACCTTGCCATCGTTGTAGGGGCCGATGAACGGCACACTACCCGGTTCGAAGGTGGGCATGCCCATCTGGACGGTCACGTCGCCGTTGTCCAGCGCTTCCAGCGTGATCAGGCCGTTGCTGGTGTTCACCTGGATTACCCGATCGCGCGTAAGCCCGCGATCGAGCACGAAGCGCGCAAAGCATCGGGCACCGTTGCCGCAATGCTCTACCTCGCCGCCGTCAGCATTGAAGATGCGGTAATCGAACTGCGCAGCCGGGTCACTCGGCGGCTCGACGATGAGCAGCTGATCGAACCCGACGCCGGTGTGCCGATCAGACCAGCTGCGGATCCGGTTCGCAGTCAGCTCGACGTTTTGTGCACGGTTGTCGATGACCATGAAATCATTGCCCAGGCCGTGCATCTTCGTGAAATTCAACACATCGTTCACGGCAGTAGGTACTCACGCGCGAACTTCGTACGAGCGATCCCGATGTTCACGGCAGTAGATACTCGCGTGCGAACTTCGTACGAGCGATCTCGATGTTCATGGCAGTAGATACTCGCGCGCAAACAGGGCCTCGGTCTCCTCGCGGGCACGGACGAGATGGGCCTCCCCTTCGCTGATCATGACTTCGGCCGCACGAGGTCGCGTGTTGTAATTCGAACTCATGACCATGCCGTAGGCCCCGGCGCCCATGACCGCCAGCACATCACCCTCGGCCACCGCCAGCTTGCGCTCCTTGCCCAGAAAATCCGCCGACTCGCAGACCGGGCCGACCACGTCGTAGAGCCGGGCCTCTCGCTCCAGCGTTTCCACCGGCTCTATTGCCTGCCAGGCGCTGTACAACGCCGGACGAATCAGATCGTTCATCGCACCGTCGACTACGGCGAAGGCCTTTTCCGGGCTCGACTTCAGGTATTCCACCCGTGTGAGCATCACGCCGGCCTCACCGACGATGTAGCGCCCGGGTTCTACCATGATCGTCAGGGACCGGTCACCGACCGCCTCTAGCACGCAGCGCGACCAGGCATCGATATCCAGCGGCGTCTCGTCCCGGTAGCGAATCCCCTGGCCACCACCCACGTCGATATGCGACAGCACGATTCCCTGCTCGTGCAGGCGATCCACCATGTCGATCAGGTGAGCCAGAGCTTCGCGATAAGGTGCCACGCTCGACAGTTGCGAACCCAGATGGCAGTCGATGCCCTGCACATCGATGGCATCGAGCTCGGCCGCCCGAGCGTACACGCGCCAGGCTTCGTCCACGCTGATGCCGAACTTGTTTTCCTTCAGGCCGGTGGAAATGTACGGATGCGTCTGCGCATCGACATCGGGATTGATGCGCAGCGACACCGGGGCGCGTACACCAAGTGCTGCGGCCAGCTCCGCCAGGCGCTCCAGCTCCGCCGCCGATTCGACATTGAAGCAGCGGATGCCTGCCTCGAGGGCCTGGGTGATCTCCCGCGTACTCTTGCCGACGCCTGAGAACACGATCTTCGACGGAGCGCCGCCGGCTGCCAACACACGTTTCAGCTCACCACCGGAGACGATATCGAAGCCTGACCCCAGCCGCACCAGGCAGTCGAGCACTGCCAGGTTCGAGTTCGCCTTGACGGCATAACAGACCAGGTGATCGTGACCCTGCAAGGCATCGGCGAAACGCTGCCAGGCTTGTTCGATGCCGGTGCGTGCATACACGAACAACGGCGTGCCGAATTCGTCGGCGAGATCCCGGCAGGCTATGCCGTCGACCATCAACCGGCCGTTGTCGCGGATGAAAGGTGTCATTGTGAACGCCTTTCAGTTCTGCGCGGTTCACCATCTACCGGCTCGCCCTTTATCGGTTCGCCTTTTACCGGTTCGTCATCGGCAGATTCACCCTCTGCCGGTTCATCATCGATGGTAGCCGCGGCATCGGGTACGCCACGCAGCGTATCGATCAACGCATCCACGTTGCCCCCGCTGCCGGTGACGTCAGGGTCGTCCTTCAGGTAAAGCTCGCCCTTGTTCCCGCAGCCTACCAACGTGAGGCTGGCCAGGCACAGCGGCAGGGCAAGGAGCATGCTCGGGAAGTGGCGCTGCATCGTCGATCGGTCTCGGAACAAGGGCTTTGGAGTATACTCGCAGGTCTTGTCCTCCCTCACGTCGCCTCCTTTCAAATGAGCCAGAAACTACTCGATTGCATCGAGCTCGAGACCGCGGAGCACGTGGAATACACGGTTATCTGGCTGCACGGCCTCGGTGCCAGCGGCCACGATTTCGAGCCGATCGTGCCGGCGCTCGAACTGCTCCCGCGGCCCGGCGTGCGCTTCCTGTTTCCGCATGCGCCGGTCAGGCCAATCACGGTCAACGGCGGGGCCGCGATGCGCGCCTGGTACGATATCTCGTCGGCTGATTTCGAATCGCGACAGCAGGATGCCAGCGGCATCGCCGAGTCCGCACAGGCGGTCGATGCACTGATCGACGAGGAAATCAGCCGCGGCATTCCGGCCGGTCAGATCATTCTCGCCGGTTTCTCGCAGGGCGGTGCGATCGCGCTCTGTGCCGGGCTTACCTCGAACCATCAGGTGGGTGGCATCCTTGCATTGTCTACCTACCTGCCGGTGGCCTCGACGGTGCTGCCACGCATCGGGAAGGCGCAGCAGCGCGTACCGGTTTTCATGGGGCATGGCCTGCACGATGAAGTCATTCAGTTCGGTATCGGCGAAGAGTCGCGCAGTGTCCTGGAGGCCAGCGGCATGACGATCGAATGGCACAGCTACCCCATCGCTCACACCGTGAGTGGCGAAGAGGTAGCCGATGTCGCTCAGTGGCTCAAGCGTCAGTTCGGTATGTAGCAGCCAGCCGGGTTCGGGCTCTTTCCACCGCGGCCCTGACCTGGGCGGGTGCGGTGCCACCGATGTGGTCACGACTGCCCACCGAGCCGTGCAGTGTCAGAACCTCGAACACATCGGCCTCGATCGCGGTCGAAAACCCCTGCAGTGTCGCCAGCGGCATGTCAGCGAGGTCTGTTTCGGTTTCCACACCATGGCGCACGGCCTGCCCGACCACCTCATGGGCATCTCGAAATGCAAGCCCGCGTCTTACCAGGTAGTCCGCAAGATCGGTGGCCGTCGAAAAACCGCGCAACGCTGCCTCACGCATCACATCCCGCTTTACCCGAATCGCCGGCAGCATGTCGGCAAAGGCACGCAGGCAGCCGATCAGGGTATCGATCGAATCGAACAACGGTTCCTTGTCTTCCTGGTTGTCCTTGTTGTAGGCCAGCGGCTGGCCTTTCATCAGGGTGAGAAGAGCGATGAGGTTGCCGTTCACTCGCCCGGTCTTACCCCGTACCAGCTCCGGCACATCGGGATTCTTCTTCTGCGGCATGATCGACGAACCGGTGCAGAACCGGTCCGGCAGGTCGACGAAATCGAACTGGGCAGACATCCACAGCACCAGCTCCTCGGCGATACGTGACAGATGCATCAGCGTGATGGCAGCCGTCGAGCAGAATTCGATGGCAAAATCGCGATCGCTGACCGCGTCCAGGGAGTTTTCCGCCACCGCATCGAAGCTGAGAGCCGCACGTGTGAATTCCCGATCGATCGGATAGGAAGTACCCGCCAGGGCGGCCGCACCCAACGGCAGACGATTGGTGCGCCTGCGCGTATCGGCCAGGCGTTCCAGATCCCGCAGCAACATCTCAAACCAAGCCATCACATGATGCCCGAAGGTCACTGGCTGCGCCGTCTGCAGATGTGTGAAACCAGGCATGAGGGTATCGCTGTGCTCCGCTGCCAACGGCAGCAGGCCTTCGAGCAGGCGGGTGCATTCGGCCGCCGCCTGGTCGCACGCGGCGCGCTGATACAGACGGATGTCAGTGGCGACCTGGTCGTTGCGGCTGCGCCCGGTGTGCAACCGCTTGCCGGCATCGCCGATCCGCTCGGTGAGCGCCGCTTCGATGTTCATGTGGATATCCTCGCGCGCTACCGACCATTCGAAGCGCCCGGCCTGGATGTCGGCTTCCACCGCATCGAGCCCGTCGAGAATCGCGGTGAGATCTTCCTGGTTCAGCACCCCGACGTGGTGCAGCATCTTCGCGTGCGCACGCGAGCCCGCTATGTCTTCGCGATACATGCGCCGATCGAAGGTCACCGACGCCGTGAAGGCCTCGACGAAGGCATCGGTGTCTTCGGCGAATCGCCCGCCCCACAGCTTGGCACCGGCGGTAGGTGCCGGCTCGCCCGAGGTGGTCGTGCATTCGGGCGTTGCCGGGTCTGGCGAGGCAGGCGATGTGGTATCGGTTTTCTGAGGCATGGTGCAGTCTTGCAGGTGGTCGGGTAATGATGCCTTCAACGGGTGAATCGCTGCGGCTGAACTACGGCACGCAGGTGGAATTCGGTCTCGGCGGAACGCATATAGTAAGGTATGGAGATCAGCCCACCGCTTCAAACCCTCGGAAATACGCACCACCGTGTCAGATCTTATCCGCATCGCCACACGCAGCAGTCCGCTGGCCCTGTGGCAGGCCAACGACGTCCGCGACCGCCTACTCGCCAACGACCCGTCAGCGACGGTGGAGCTGGTACCCATGACCACCAAGGGCGATCAGTGGTTGGATACCTCGCTTGCCAAGCTCGGCGGCAAGGGCCTGTTCGTCAAGGAGCTGGAATCCGCACTGCTGGAGAACCGCGCGGATCTTGCCGTGCATTCCATGAAGGATGTCACCGCGGTGCTCCCGGAAGGCCTGATCATCAGTACCGTACTGGAACGCGAGGACCCCTACGACGCATTCGTATCGAACACCTGCGAAAACCTTGAATCACTGGCGGACGATGCGATCATCGGCACCTGCAGCGTACGCCGGCAGTCGCAATTGCTGGCGCATCGGCCGTCATGGCAGATTCACGAGCTACGCGGCAACGTGAACACGCGGCTGGCCAAGCTCGACGAGGGGCAGTTCGATGCGATCATCCTCGCCTCGGCCGGCTTGAAGCGACTGGGTTTCGACGATCGAATTCGGCATTCCCTACCGGTCGATCTGTGCCTGCCGGCAATCGGTCAGGGCACCATCGGCATCGAGATCCGCGCAAACGACCGTCGCCTGGCAGACCGTCTGGCATCCCTGCACCATCCGCAGAGTGCTCAGCGCCTGACTGCGGAACGTGCGTTAAGCGCTTCGTTGAATGGCGGCTGTTCCGCACCGATCGCCGGTCATTCCACGCTCGACGGCTCCGACCTGACCCTGCACGGTCGGGTGGTGGCACTCGATGGCAGTACCCTGCTGGCCCACGACGTCACCGGGCCTGCTTCCGATGCGCACGCCATCGGCCTGGCGGTGGCCGAACACCTTCGATCTCAGGGGGCCCAGGCCTTGCTTGACGAAGCCGCTGCCCGGTTGGCCTTGTCCTGACATGGACAACGCACCGCGTCTGTTACTGACCCGCGCACTCCATCAACAGCACGCCTTCGCCGAAGGGGCAACGGCACTGGGTTTCGAGTGCGTGAGGCTGCCGTGCATCGAGATCGAACCGTTGGAATTCGACCTTGGCGCGCTACCCGCCACCGATGGCTGGTTGATGTTCACCAGTGTCAATGCGGTGCGTGCGTTCGCCGATGCACTGGCGCAGGCAAACCGGCCCTGGCCCGACCTGCCCGTTCATGCCATCGGCCCGGCAACGGTTGCCGCACTCGCCGACGTCGGGCAAACGGTGCAGCACGCACCCGCCCCTCCCTACACGAGCGAAGCCTGGCTTGCCTCCACCGAGGCTCTCGACCTACCGACCACGATCGTCGTCGTCAAGGGTGAAGGCGGCCGCGATCGTCTGCTACCGGCCCTGCATGCCAGGGGAGTGGATGCGCGAAAATTCGATGTGTACCGGCGGCGCCTGCCACTGATCGACGATGCAGCGCGCTACGACGCCTTCGTGAACCGGCCACCGGATATCATCAGTGTGACCAGCGATGCGGTTCTGCACAACCTGCTCACACTGGCCAGCCCGCATCACGATGCCCGCCTGCTCACCCTGCCGCTGGTCGTCAACAGCCCGCGTTGTGCCGAGCTGGCCGTGCAAATGGGGTTCGAGCAGCCCGCCCGGGTGGCCAGCCCGCCTGGCAACGAAGGGCAATGGCAATGCCTGCGAGATTGGTTGTCTGACGGTTGGCAAGGTTGATCGTCGGGCCGTGTCGGTCGGGTCGTGTCGGGTAACGCCACTCGTTACCCGAGGCACGAAGAGGCGCTCCGACGGCACGCCTGCCGAAGCGCCTGCCTGAGCGCCTGAGTCACCTTGTACGACATCCTTGAAAGACATGCCGTTCTCTCACATCTGGCATCGGTGTTCGATTCAACAATCATTCGAACACGCGGCTATACAGGGCCTGTCATCAATCAGCGCACAGGCGCAAATGGACGACAAACCCTAGCTGCGATCCGATTCGATACCGAGCATCTCCCACATGCCATCGATCCGCTGTTTCACGGCATCGTCCATGACGATCGGCGTACCCCACTCGCGCTGAGTTTCACCGGGTAGCTTGTTGGTCGCATCCAGGCCCATCTTCGAGCCGAGCCCGGATACCGGTGAAGCAAAATCGAGATAATCGATCGGGGTGTTATCCAGCAGCGTGGTATCACGCGTGGGGTCCATCCGGGTGGTGATCGCCCAGATCACGTCCTCCCATGAGCGCACGTCGACGTCGTCGTCCACCACGATCACGAATTTGGTGTACATGAACTGGCGCAGGAACGACCAGATACCCAGCATCACACGCTTCGCATGCCCAGGGTATTGCTTCTTCATACCGACGATCGCCATGCGGTACGAGCACCCCCTCCGGTGGTAGGTAGAAATCGGTGATCTCGGGAAACTGCTTCTGCAGGATCGGCACGAACACCTCGTTCAGGGCCACCCCGAGAATGGCCGGTTCGTCCGGCGGGCGACCCGTGTAGGTGGAATGGTAGATCGGATCGCTGCGATGTGTGACGCGCTCGATCGTCATCACCGGAAATTCGTCCACTTCATTGTAGTAACCGGTGTGATCACCGAAAGGCCCTTCGGGAGCCGTATCACCAGGCTTGATGTATCCTTCGAGCACGAACTCGGCCGAGGCCGGTACCTGCAGGTCCGCAAGCGTCGTGTTGGCCAGCAGCGTTCGTTCACCACGCAGAAGGCCAGCAAAGGCATGTTCCGACAAGGTGTCCGGTACTGGCGTCACCGCCGCGAGAATCGTGGCAGGGTCTGCGCCGAGCACCACGGCAATCGGGAAAGGCTCGCCCGGGTGCGTCTGTTGCCATTCACGGAAGTCCAGTGCACCGCCGCGATGGCTGAGCCAGCGCATGATTACCCGATTCGGGCCGATCACCTGTTGCCGGTAGATGCCCATGTTCTGACGCTTCTTGTGCGGCCCCCGCGTGATGACCAACCCCCAGGTAATCAGGGGACCGGCATCTCCGGGCCAGCAGGTCTGAACCGGAAGGCGAGCCAGGTCGACCTCATCCCAGGTATGCTGCTGGCAAGCCGGCGAACGGGTGGTCTTGGGTGCCATGTCGAGCACCTTCTTGAAGATCGGCAAAGTCTTCCAGGCATCTTTCAGGCCCTTGGGCGGATCGGGCTCCTTGAGAAATGCAAGCAGCTTGCCCACCTCGCGCAAGGCCTCGACGGAATCCTCGCCCATTCCCAATCGCCACGCGTTCGGGTGTACCGAACAGGTTGCCAAGCAAGGGAATGGAGGATCCGCGCGGATTCTCGAACAGCAAGGCCGGCCCTCCTGCCCGAAGCGTGCGGTCGCAGATCTCGGTGATTTCCAGGTTCGGATCGACCTCGGCACTGATGCGCTTGAGTTCACCGCGCGATTCGAGGGCCGCGACGAATTCGCGAAGGTCTGCGTAACGCATGGTGTCGGGTTCGGTTCGAAGTTGATCGATCAGGCGGCCAGCCCGCTATGACGCAGCAGGGCAGAGACTTCCGGCGCACGCCCGCGAAACGCCTCGAACGACTCCATCGCGGGGCGCGAGCCACCCTGTTCGAGCACCTGTTCGAGAAAATCCTGGCCGGCGGCTGCATTGAAGATACCCTCTTCCTCGAAGCGGCTGAATGCATCGGCTGACAGTACTTCGGCCCATTTGTAACTGAAATAGCCCGCACTGTACCCGCCCGCGAAGATGTGTGAGAAACCATGCTGGAAGCGATTCCACTCTGGTATGGGCACCACGGCTACCTGCTTGCGCACCTCATCCAACGTTGCCTGAACCGGCGCTGCCGCATCGGGTGTGGAGCCAGAATGGATGCGCATGTCGAACAGAGAGAACTCGAG